>NZ_AGAF01000242.1 GCF_000224515.1 Desulfosporosinus sp. OT
TATAACTTACGATCATGTGATAGGTGTCCGCCCAAATTTATCCGCCACTATTATATGAGTCGTCTTATGTTATATTGAATTCAATCCCTTGTTAAGTTTTCTTACCAAAGAAATCAGTACTTCCTTTTCATGAATGTCGAAAGTGGACATGATTTTTTGCATGTAACTGTTGTGTACGGGAAGGAAGGATTGAATCAATGCACAGGCCTTATTCGTGAGACAGACTCGAAATACTCTTTTATCGGAAGGGTCATTTTTGCGAACCACCAGGTCTTCTTTTTCCAATCGCCCTATTAGACCAGTGATGTTAGCTCTGGAAACCAGCATTTTATTGCCTAGTTCTGACTGGATTAGTCCACGATCACCTGTCATATACAGATGAATTAAGGCGTTGAACTTTACCCAAGAAAGCCCAAACCGGGAAAAGTGCACCTCAAAGACATCCTCCAGAGTACTATGGAGTAGCGCCAGTTCATATATCGCTTGGCTTGCAAGGTAACCATCTGATGCGCCTTGACTTTCTTTAATCTTTCGAACCCCCCAATTGTTAATATATTAACAATATAATTGTATTGACAGAAAAAGTCAACACCATTATTTGAATTTTCCTAAATCAAAAGTTGTTAAACGATTTGTTATCTTTTTCACCAAATAAAAATAGCCTTCATCCCCCTATAGAGGATTCCGGCTAAAAAGGCCTAATTTATTGATTGAGTTTCATAAGTGTTTCAATTGCTTTGTTCAATACTTCTTGACGTTCCTCGCCTTGGTCAATCGCCTCAATTAAACAGCCATTTGCATAACGTTGAGCGACAAGAACAGATACTTTATGCACAGCTGAACGGATAGCGACAAGCTGCAATAATATTTCCTCACAGCTCTTTTCTTCCTCCATCATGCGTTCAACCCCTGCAATATGGCCACGCACGGTTTTAAGTCTTGTCATTATCTTCTTTGTTTCAGCCGGGTCGACATCTTTCACAAGGGTTATCTCCCATCTCATCATGATTAAAACCATCGCATATACCCAACGAGGGTACTCAAATTCATCTAATACCTTTGAGCATTGGGTATCTCAGCGAGGTAGCTTAATTATGGTAAAGTGTAATGTATTTTTGATAACTTTTCAAGACGCGATCTACATAATCCCTTGTTTCTTTGAACGGAATATCTTGTTGGCGTATATTCTTGGGATCAATTTGACCAGTTTCAATCCATTCTTGCACATGTCCTCTACCACCGTTATAGGCAGCGATCACTAACGTGGTGTTATTAGAAAACACTTTCTGGAGACTAGCGAGATACCATGTTCCGTATTGAATATTCTTCTCCGGACTAAGTAAATCATTGTCACTATAAGTTTTGTCTCCAATACTTTCAGAGATTGATTTCGCCGTACTAGGCATCAACTGCATTAACCCTATTGCGCCTTTATGCGATTCCGACTGTGGAAGGAACTTGCTTTCTTCTCTAATTACTGCAACAACAAATAAAGGATCAACTCCATACTGTACGGCATACTTTTCTATGATGTCGCGATGCGGATATGGATAAATAATTTTCTCCAAAACCGGAATTTGCATTATACAATAAGCCGTAAGGATGGCGAGTAAAATAAGCATACAGATTTTCCGACCACTCGTCCGACGTTGCAGTCTCTTTTTATCCATCCCATCTCCTCTTCTCGATCTGGCTTGGTACTTACTTAAGTGTATTTACCTAGTATCATCTATTATGAATTTCTGAACTTTTGCCTCATTAGTAATTCCTTCCATGCTGCTTTAAGTTGGGATACTGTGTCCAATTTGCTCCCTGAGTTATCAATAACCACATTCGCTCGCTTTCGCTTTTCATCCAAAGACCCTTGTGCAGCCAGACGGGCCTCTACCTCACTACGGCTCAGCTTGTCCCGCTTAAGAACACGCAAAATCTGAAGTTCCCGGGGTACCCACACAACCCAAACTTCGTCAACAAACTGTTCAAACCCTGTTTCAAAAAGCAAAGGTACATCCCACACGCAAAATTCAGCTCCGGCATCTCGAAGCGCTGCTCGTTCATCCTTCATGCTTTTCAGTACGTTTGGATGCACGATGCGCTCTAGGCGCTTTCGTGCATCTTCGTCACAGAAAACCCGTTGACCTAATCTTGGGCGATTAATTTGCCCATCTATACCTAGGATCTCAGACCCAAATTCATGAATCAGCTTTGAGATGGTTGACAAATCCGATTGCAACAAATGGTGAACCCTTTTATCGGCATCAAGCACCGGAACTCCCTGCTTTCTTAACCACTCAGCTACCGTCGATTTTCCACTCCCAATTCCACCCGTAAGTCCGATGGTCAACACATGCATCACCTCAGATCAATTTGCCCAATCCGATCAAGATTAACACCGTACCCGGCAAATATTCCGCTTTGGCAGTCCAGTTTTCCGGGATCTTTCCGGCCATCTGCTGACCTAAGCGTAACATTATAATTTGGGTCAAAGCCACGATTCCGATAACAGATAGCGTCATTCCTGCCATTGCGGCCCCAATTCCGCTGGCAAAAGCATCCATTGCCAACGCACTCCCTAACAAAAGACTTTCTCGAAGACTAATTCCTCCTGAGCCATCAACATCTGCTATATGAGGTGTTCTTAACACCTGGATCACTAATCCCAAAAAATTCAATTGAACTTTGAAAACGGGCTTCGGTACGTTTATTGGATGGACTGCAGCGATTGCCGGAACAGCTTGCGGAAATGTCTCCTGTTTACTGTTCCATATCGCTCTGGCCAATTGAAAAATTCCCAGGGACAGTAAAATAGAAGCTCCCAATGAACGCGCCGGAATAAACCTGAGCCATAATGTCACCCAACTGCCAAAAAGCATAGATATACCCATTGCAAATACTGTACACAGCGCAATGACCATAAGAGAACTCAAAGGTAAGCGAATACGGCGCAATCCGTAAGCCAACCCGACACCCAATCCATCCAAACTTAAAGCCACTGCCATCAGCAAAGCTACCCCCATATATGTATCCCCCCACCTTGCAACTTCAGGATAATATATGGGTTACTATGCTATTTGGTGAAACTAATCACTTCCAGTTATCCATTCTTCCAAGACACTATCTCGGCGTTTCTTTACCTTTTCACACTCTTCATGAAGCTTCATAGCTAATTCATAATTTGTATCCGCTAAAGCTAGATCTGATTCTAACGTTTGAAGTAACGCCTCTAACTCTTCAATTTCTATTTCAAGTTGCTTCATTCGCTTTTTCTCTCGAGCCACATTGCGCGTTTCTTGCTGATCTTGATAACTCGACTTGGAACTCCGCTCGATTGGAGCAGCCACTATTTCCTCTTGCTGTTTATACTCCTTGAATCCAGTGTAATCTCCTTCATAAAGTAACAAACCCTGAGTTGTAAGTTCAGCAATTTTATTGACAATTTTGTCCAAGAAATAGCGGTCATGGGAAACAACCAGCACTGTCCCATCATACTCTTGAAGTGCTTCTTCAAGTACTCCACGAGTTTCCGCATCAAGATGATTTGTTGGTTCATCTAACAATAACAGGTTTCCTTGTTCTAGAAAAAGTTTACATAAAGCCAGCCGACTCTTTTCACCCCCACTTAATACAGAAACGGGCTTAAAAACATCATCTTTCCTAAAGCCATAGCGAGCGAGGAGACTTCTGATTTCCGGGTCCTTTAACATCGAAACACCCCGGATTTCGTCCATCACTGTACCCGATCTGCCCAGATTCTCATGCTCTTGGGAGTAGTACGCAACCTTCACATTAGCTCCTAAGCGTATCGTTCCCATAAAAGGGGTTTGCTGGAGAATCGCCTTTAACATCGAGGTCTTGCCAATGCCGTTTTTACCCAATAAGGCAACTCTGTCGCCTCGTCTTAAATCCAATTTTACGTTAGAAAATAGTGTTCGTGCCCCGTAGGAAATTGATAGATTCTCTATTAAAAGGACTCGGTCTCCACTTCGACCTCCACTTCCCAATGAAATAGCAAGTCCGTGGTCTACTTTTGTGACCTGAATCGGTTTAAGCTTCTGCAGCTGACTTTCCCGTCCGCGGGCCTGTTTCGAATTGACACCGGCCTTGTTTCTTCGCACATACTCCTCAAGTTTGGCAATTTTATTTGCTAATCGCTCTGCTTCGCGGCTAATAGTTATGTGCTCCAAAACACGCTGAAGTTCGTATTCAGAATAATTTCCGCTATACCCTTTTAGTCCACCATTTTCCAGACAAAAAACTTTTGACACAGTGCGATCCAAAAAGTAGCGATCATGTGAAACAATGAGCAAGGCCCCTGGATAATCACGCAAATACCCTTCTAGCCACTCCAGAGCTGCGATATCCAAATGATTGGTAGGCTCATCCAAAATTAAGAGTTCGGGCGCTCGTAACAGAAGCTTACATAAAGCTAGCCTGGTCTTCTGCCCACCACTCAAAGTGGTGATCAATGAATTCATCTCTGCTTCCAGCCCAAGTCCGGCCAAAATTCTTCGTACTAAGGCCTCTAAAGCATACCCGCCCTGGCGTTCAAATAATTCTGTCAAAGCAGCATATTGTTCCATGACTTTCTCACTATCGGTGAGAGCCATCTTTCCTTCTAACTCACGTAACTGCTCCTGTAATTGTAACAAATCTGCCCGTTCTTGAAGGACACACTCAAAAACGCTCCCCTCATCCTCAATGATAGGCGTCTGGGGCAGGTATCCGTAGGAGCCAAGAATTTGCACTTCGCCGCTTTCTAAACGTATGTCACCTAAGCAAGCACGGATTAAGGTGGTTTTCCCTGTCCCATTTGGGCCGACCAAGGCCGCCTTTTCCCCGCTTTCCAGAGCAAAATTGACCCGTCGAAAAAGCGGATCACCCGAAATATCAACGCCGCAATCTCGGCAAAATAATACACTCATTTTTCAAGCTGGCCCCTTTATTTTACTAGTCAGAATCCCCTGCCGCTGAGCGGCACAAAGTATAACTTTTTTGTTCCATACTATCTGGAAGTCACTTATAGATAGTAAGAAGTTTCTTATCTCAAAAGTTTAAAAAGCAACGTAATCTTTCGCATTTTACTATATCATACCCAATGCTATCAAACAAACGATTGTGCCGCATTCTGTGACTGTATTATAACTGACGTTCAAGATTCTCTAATTTTTTCTACAACAAAACGCAACAAACATTTTTATTCTGCGGTTTATTTCATGTTTTTAGCTAAATATCAACTATTTACTTCTTATTTAGATCTATGTTTTTTCCTCATCCAAATTTAAAATTCATATTATATGCACTAATTTAAAATTATATTATATTTTAAGGTGAAAATAGGTTTATAAGTTTCTTTACGCAATTACCTATTGATAAATAAGAGTAATATTGTTATATTTCTATTTATCCCTACGAAATAAACTTATTTTCTTTAGGAAAACACTTTATAAAATTAAAAAATATGAGGGGGAAATCAGTAAATGAGAACATCTACCCTAGAGCCTTTTCACTTAACTTATCTTCTAAGAAAATACTTTCCAGAGTTTGTCTTATGAGAGATCTAGCCGAAGTTTATACGTTCGATCCCCATGACGATTAAAGCGGTTTCTTAACCAAACCAATGTCAGAGATCTTTGAATTCACAACGATATTCACTTCAGCTTTTGGGAATTCCTCTGTCCAATTATCTTTTATTTTTTGCCATTCCTGTGGAAATTTTCGGCTTAACTCAGTCCCAAATCCTAAAATATCTGTACCGTATTTGTCTTGGGCTTTGTCAACAATGTTCCTGATCTCTTTTTCTATCACCTCATTCTGACTCTTCTTTAACTTCATAAGCTCTTCAGGATTGCCCAAATCTGTGAGACACTCCTGCTCAGCCAAACGAGACACTACATTTACAGTAATTGTAAAATTAAATTTGCCCTCGCTAATATCCGGTTCAATTTTTCCTTTAGCCTTCTTAATTTCCATGGAAATTTTTTTAGTTTCCTCACCCGGACAGGGAAAGGTAATTATCCCCGCATTAACTTTATCTTTGACCCATAAATAGCCTCTCGTTTCTAGGGGATCCAACCTTCCAATAAGCTTGTCTCTCCGGAAGACAGCAGCACCGTTGAGAAGCAAAGTTTTTTTGGGATTACTGGGGTCTAGTTCAATGTTACTGAGGACAGCCCCCGGCGAATCGTAAGCTAGTTGCTTCATGGTATCCAGTAGGTTAGTAGCTACTGTTTTTGAAGATGCTCCAAAATCTGTAAGCATCATATCAAGCTGTTTAGCCGACAGACTCTCGAGAGTGGACTGGGCTTCAAGGATATCGGCCGCTTGTCCCGGAGTGACTAATATCCAAGTAAGCGGACGCATTTCAGCGTCCCGGTTGAAAAGATCAAGCTCCGGAAGAATTCCCTCCCTAGCTATGTCATTACCGAGTATAATAGCCGTATTATGTGGATAATACAATTTGCGCCCAGCCTTCAAGATAAGATTTCTTATGGCATCAAAGACGGTATCTCCAGTGCCACTCATAATAATACTGGACTTCTCGCCTCCAGAACTACCTCCATTACTCGATGCCTGAGAATCAGAGGTACGTGCGATTTGAACAGAAAATTTGATTTGATTATTTTCTCCCTTGTCAATAGCAATCAGCGTAACTATTGCCCGTCCTTCTAATTCCTTGCGGTCCCAACAACCGCTTATCAACAAAGGAATCACTAAGATTAATAATGTATAGATTACCCTTTTTCCCTTTCGCATAGGTCTAACCTCATTTTTTCTTAGGCGATGGCCTGCTTGAACGTCCTCGAATTGAATTCCACGCAGCTAAAATCCGGGGACGAGTATTTAAAGCCCAAGTTGGAGCCTTAATTAGAACATCCTGTAAATCGTTAAGATTTCCTGGAGCCAGAGGGGCCATGTAGGGAACGCCAAACGAGCGTAGTTTTACTAAATGAATGAGGAGGATTATACTTCCCATTAGGATGCCGAATATGCCTAGAAACGTAGCCCAAGTCATGAGAAAGAGGCGACTAAGTGGAATAGCATCCCCTAAAGATGGGATGACAAAACTCGCGATACCGGTTAAGGCTACAAAGATAATCACTGTATCACTGACCAAATTCGCCTTTGATGCAGCTTCACCAATGACTAAGCCCCCGACAATACTAACCGCTTGCCCGATCGGACGAGGCATGCGAATTCCAGCCTCTCGTAATATTTCAAAGATCATTCCCATCAGAAAAACTTCCACGTAGGCAGGGAAAGGTATCCCTTCTCTAGCTTTGGCCATGCTGACTAACAAGGGGGTCGGAATTAAGTCTGGATGAAAACTCTGGATAGCAATATATATCGCCGGAAGAAAAAGAGCAAACATTAGAGAAGCAATCCTAATCCAGCGAACAATAGTCACATAATATGGTCGAGCATAATAATCCTCTGAACTTTGCAAAGCTTCGACCAAGATATAAGGAACTGTCAATGCAATAGGCGTGCCATCGACTAATATGCCAATGCGCCCTTCTAGTAGCTTCGCAGCTAGAATATCTGGTTTTTCCGTATTGCCTACCGTGGGAAAGATTGAAACTGGTGCATCCTCAATCAATTGTTCAATATATCCGCTTTCCAAAATTCCGTCGACATCGATTCTTTGCAGACGGGCTCGGACTTCATTTACTAATTTTTCGTTGACAACTCCATTTAAATAGGCAAAGCAGACTTTGGTTCTCGTTCGAGTTCCCAAATTTAATTGTTCTAAAATAAGGTTTTCATTAATTATTTTTCGCCGTAATAGAGAGAGATTGGTCCCCAAACTTTCATTAAACCCTTCCCGAGGTCCCCGCACAACAGATTCGGTCGCTGGCTCTTGGATGACACGACTATCGAACCCAATACTATCGAAAATCAAAGCTGAATTAAAACCGTCCAGGAGTAAAGCAGAATTTCCTCTTAATATGTTGTCAGTAATATCTTGAAGCTGGCTAAATTCCTGCACTCTGTTATTGGGCACCGCATAATCCCTTATAAACGAAAGCAAATCATGTTGATTAAGCTCTTTCCATAGTTCTTCCCTTTCGTGATCAAACATTAAGGGTTTCAAGATCGTTGCATTTATTGATTCAGGATTAACCAGACCGTCGATATAGATTAGTGCCGCGCTCTTATTTGGGTCAAAACCAACCTTAAATTCACGAAAAACAATATCTACACTGTTCTGAAACCGCTCTTTCAGAACAGTAAGGTTTGTTGTTAAAAGCGAAGTGAGTAAATTCATTTCGGCTTCAGGTTCATTAGAGGGAGGACGGCTAGCGTTCTCTGTTTCCGGTTGACCGCAAGCCGGCAATTTTTTCAGTTTCCTTAGCTTTCTAAGTCTCTTTAACAATATAGCGCCCCCCCCTTTCCTAAAATTCAGGTCTTCTTTATTCCGTGACGAATTAAGCTGACAATAAGCAACATAATGATCAGGAAGACTTCGATAAATAGCGCCAAGTAAGGAAAAATTGTCTCCGTAAACTGATGCCTTTCCGCAATATTGTTAAATACGAACTTCGATAGAATGAGCATGATAACTCCGAAATAGGGCGTCAAAGTCTGATACCTTTGTATTTTGAAAATCTGGGCCAATCCTAGAACGCTTGAATAATAGAATATGACTAGGCCTACAAAGGCACCGGCAATCTGAAATATAATGACTAAAGTTTCAATGCGCTCAAAAAAGTTACCAACTTTTATGATCTGAGCTAGGCGAAACACTGGATATATTTGTTGGCTGCTATAACTTGTACCGAAAATAGTGATCAGGGATATCAATGTCATAATGGACAGAACAGTCACACTCCCGATAGCAATCCATTTTGCTTTAAGACTCTCTTTAGGCTTGTTATGATAAGCCATAAATATCCCCATGACGATGCAGACTCCATACATACTAATGGGTAGAAGGCTATACTTAAGTAGTTGCCAGATGCTATGTTGAAAAATTGGTCGTAAATTTTCTAGTTCAACCCGATTCAAGCTAAATGTCAAAATGATCAGCAATGGAATCAGTATGAGTGGAGCTACGATTTCGCTCAACCTGGCAATGACCTCTAAACCGGCATTGACCGCATAGAAACTCACCAAAAGCAAAATAAAATTGATAAATAGTTCTGGAGTTTCTGTCAAGAGTACTGTAAACACAAATTCACTGACAATTTTTAAGGTTACCAGTAACATATACCCGAAAAACAGGACAAATAACAGGCCTATAATCTTGCCCAGCCATGGCCCCAGAACTGTCTCGCTGTATTCGAACATCGTTTGCTGAGGATACCTCATACCGAGGATAAAATAAACTATTGCAAGCAGAGCATCGACCACAAACGTTATAAGCATTACTTGCCAAACGTCTTGTTTACTCTGTTCAATCAATATCCGAGGCAAACCAAACATAAGTGAACTTAACAAAAGGGAAAAGAGCATGCAGGTAAATTGTCTGGTTGATATTTTTACTTTTTCCAATATTTTTATCTCCCATATTCATCAAGACCTAAAAGTTATTGTAACCTTTCTGGATTTTTCTATGTAGGTCTGCCATTCAAGACCGCACCTTACCAGGAATATTCTAATTCATTGCTCGTTAATACCCCAGAACTAATCCATAAAAAAAAGGCCCCTCCAACAAGTTAGAGACGACCTAGTGTAAATTTATTGAAGTTACTCTTCGCAAAATGTGCAAACATATTCCTCGTATTCCACACCCGACTAATAGAGATATTAATATTTCAAAGTTTGGAGATTTGAAACGCTATTGTGATAAAAATAGTTGGGTGATGATTCGGAATTCTGACCACTGGTATTATGAAAAAGTATTAAATATTCAATTGAAGAAGTTCTGATCCTTGATTCATTATGAAAAACAGCCCTCTTTAAAAGAGAGCTGAGCAAGAAACTATTTGCAGATCATTTGTGGACCATCCTTGAACTATCCATTCGTATTCCCCATAAAGCTGTCATCAAGCACAGTAGCGTGTCTACCTCTGGCACCTTGAACAATAAACTGTCGTCCGTCCGGCCAGACGTATTCGTTCTAACGTCTGCCCGCAAACATAGCATTGTTCGCCGCCCCTTCCATACACTTGCAGCGCCTGTTCGAATAATCCTTTTTCCCCATTTGCATCTCGATAATCTCGAAACGATGTACCTCGAGCATCAATTCCTGCTTGGAGCACCTTTTGGATTGCGTGATGTAATTTTACTATTTCTTCATCAGATAGTGTATCTACTCGGCGTTCCGGAGATAAACCTGCCAAAAACAGAGATTCATCCACATAGATATTCCCCATTCCCGCGAGGACGCTCTGGTCAAGTAACGCCGCTTTTAAAAAGACCTTCTTCTTCCCGAAACGTTCTTTGAGCACGGCAGGAGTGAAACCTTCGACCAAGGGCTCTGGACCAAGCTTCTGCAAAGAAGATTTACAAATGCATAGTGGCGTGGGTATCGCTTGAATTCGTCCAAATTTACGAGTGTCAGAAAAGTGCAGCTCTCCGTGTTCTAGTCGAAAAACTACGTGTGTGTGCTTTTCTGGTTCCTTCTTTTCTGCGAAATAATTCAAACGTCCGGTCATCCGCATATGAGCAATTAACGTCAAATCCTCATCTAACATAATCAGCAGATATTTGCCTCGTCGTTCAATTGTTTGAATTCGTCGACCAGTGACTAAACCTTCAAAGGTCTTGTCCTCCCAACCAACGACAGCAGAGGGCCAAATGAGAGTAATTTCCTTAATTTTTAAGTCTTTAACATGTTTGACTAATGTCCGACGAATTGTTTCAACTTCAGGAAGTTCTGGCATATATCCTCCTTAATCCTTCGGTTTAAACGGCTGCATATCATACCAATTTGGTCCGACTTTACATTCCACCGTCAGGGGCACAGAAAGGGGCCAAGCGTTTTCCATTTTATCGATCAACATGCGTGCTACGTCCTCTAAATCTTCAGGAGCCACTTGGAGCAAAAGCTCATCATGAACTTGGAGCAACATAGCCGCTCGAAAGGGTTTCAATCCTTCAGCGACATTAATCATGGCTAATTTCATAATATCGGCCGCGGTCCCTTGCACCGGTGTATTCATGGCAATGCGTTCTCCAAACTGGCGTTGGACTCGATTAGAGTGCAGCAACTCTGGAATACGTCGCAAGCGATTTAACAACGTTCGGACCTCTCCCTCTTTTTTAGCCTGCATTACAACATTTTCGAGATAACGTTTAACTCCACTATAGCGCTTAAAATACTGCTCGATGTAAAATTTAGATTCTTTCCGCGGAATCCCTAAATCCCTCGACAGACCAAACTCCGTTAACCCGTACACCAAACCAAAATTAACTGCCTTAGCACTCCGGCGCATGTTCGGAGTGACTGCTTCAAGCGAGATACCAAAGACTTCCGCGGCCGTTCGAGTGTGAACATCCTGTCCCAGGGCAAAGGATTCACAGAGTAGAGGATCTTGAGAGTAGTGGGCTAAAATCCGCAGCTCAATTTGGGAGTAATCAGCCGAGAGGAGCACCCAACCTGGTTCCGTGGAATGAAAGACTTTCCTCAACTGCCGACCCTGCTCAAGTCGAATGGGTATATTTTGTAAATTAGGTTCTGTGCTTGACAAACGACCCGTTGCCGTCACAGTTTGCTGAAATGTCGTATGAATTCGACCATCCTTTATTTGAGCGAGCAACCCATTCACATAGGTGGACATCAGTTTATTCAATTGCCGATAGTCGAGAATCTTCTCTACAATTGGGTGAGCGGAACGCAGTTCCTCTAACGTCTCAGCATCAGTAGAATATCCCGTTTTAGTTTTCTTAGCTGTAGGAAGACCTAGTTTTTCAAAAAGAATCGTTCCCAACTGCTTAGGCGAATTTATGTTAAAGGTGTTCTCCGCTAAAGCCCATATGTCTTGCTCCAGCTGTTTTAAGGTTATGCTTATCCCATCACCGAAACTAGTCAACTGTTCTGCATCAACTGCAATTCCATGACGTTCCACTTGCGCAAGTACCAGACTTAACGGTTCTTCAATCTCATGGAGCAAAGTCATAAGTCCCAGCACAGAAATTTCTTCATTAAATTTGGGCGCAACTTGGGCTAAAGCAGCAGCTTCCTCTGCAATACACTGGAACACCTTTTGTTTCGGCACGTATTCTTTGACTAAATCCAGCGGGGCAAATTTAGTCCGCGTGGATTGAATCAAGTAGGATGCCAAGCTCAGATCCAAGCTTACGCGTTTTAAGGAGATGCCTTCACTGTCCAACAACAAAGCCACTGTTTTACTATCCGCCAAGGTTTTGGGAACCTGATCATTGCCCAACAGATCTAACCACGCCTTGATAACGCTTGGGCATGCTTCCTTACGTGTCAACGTGAAAACCTCACCCTGAGTAGCTACTCCCCATTCCAGCCAGCGGCCACCTTGTAAACCCGTTCCTTCATAACGGCAGGCTATAGTGAGTGAGACTTTCTCTGCTTGCCACGTTTCAATCTGGACCAGCCAAGCCTCTTCTGAAAGCGTGCGTTCTGGCCAATCTTCTAACAACTCATCAAGATTTTCTTCCAGCGATTCTTCATCATCTTGATGACGCTCTTGCCATAGACGAGTCACACTCTTCAGATCATACTTTTGAAAAACTGGCAACGCTTTTGTCGCTTGTGAGCGGCGATAAACAAAATCATTTATAGAAAACTCCAACGGAACTTCGCTCAACATCGTAGCTAATTTTTTACTCAGCAGGGCCTGATCTGCAAAATCTTTCAAATTACTTTGCAGTTTTTTCCCAGAGACTTTATCCGCGTTCGCTAGTACGCCTTCAACCGTTTCAAACTCCCAGAGCAATTTCAGTGCAGTTTTCTCACCAATACCGGGAACCCCAGGTATATTGTCCGAGGTGTCTCCCATAAGCCCTTTAAGATCGATGATTTGGTAAGGACGCAACTGGTAACGTTCCCATAAGGCATGCTCATCATAACATTCAACGTCACTGATCCCTTTTTTGGTCAAATATATATTTGTCTTGGGAGATATAAGTTGAAGAGCATCTCTGTCTCCCGTGTAGATCCGAATCTCCATCCCTTGTGTTTCAGCTTGTTTAGTAATTGCGGCAATAAGATCATCCGCTTCATAACCAGCCAATTCGAGCACGGGCACGTCTAATTCCGTTAAGACTTCTTTAAGGTAATCAAACTGAGGTCGTAATCCCTCTGGGGTTTCTTTCCGCTGTGCTTTATACCCGGCATACTGTTCGATCCGTACCGTTGCTTTGGTTTTATCGAAAGCTACCACCCAAGAATCTGGATGTTGTTCTTGCTCTAATCTAAAAAGCATGGTCAAAAAACCATGTAATACATTTGTTGGACGCCCATCGGCCGTGGTCAACGGCGGCAAAGCATAAAAGGCGCGATTCGCAAGGCTGTTTCCGTCTAAAATCACCATCCGTGGCATCGTAAAAACCCCCCAATCTTTCGCGTTTTACTATATCATACCCACTGCCTACTAACAAACGATTACGTTCAATTCCCAGGGGTATCCGATAAATATCAGCCATTCCCTCGTTAATATTCTAATGTTAGTGAAAATTGTCTGATGAATAATAACTTAGGAACAACAAGGCTAGAAGAATCATAAATAGACGAAACTAAATTTCCGCTTGGAAGGAATTGTAAATTGAAATGTTGAATTATTAATTACAATTTCTTTAGGGGGAGGCTGAATAAATGAAAGACTGTACTTTGATTGCGAGCTCACTTAATGAAGAAGGAGGACTTTGGTTAGCAGAAATACTTGAGGTTGAGGGCTGCACAACCCAAGGGAAGGATCTTCTCGAGGTGATCCAAAAAGCAGCGGAATTAAGAGAAGCAATTGATAAAATTAATGAACTGCAATTTATAGAAGAGGACGAAACAACGGATGAACAAAAGAGCAGCAGCAACGATGTTGTAGGTTTCTTCCTATCACATAAGAAAAAAGCAAATGGCTCGATCTGTTCAGATATAAGTGAAGTGTTAGGAATTATCGAGAAATTTGATATTCCTGAAGACCGTGGGACTAAGGCGTTTCGAAGACACCTGGGAATTATGCTGACTCATTTATCTCCTGCAATTCCTACTCTCAGTATAGGCCCCTGGACTATACAGTCAAAATCCATGAAAAGTGAACTGGGTAAAGCTCCTGAATGGGAGGGCTGGAAGGACAAACCGAAGGAAAAAAAGGAATCGGCTTAAACGGCGAATCTATCGTTACATATAACACTGCCAACACTCAAAAGCAACAAGTCAGAGCGTTTTAACTTAAAGCGCTCTGACTTGTTGCTTTTGCAACTCTCTTAGCTGCTTTCAAACGAGAAATGCCCTCTATTTGTCAAGCAGTCGCATCTTGCAGCAGATGAAATAATAACTTTAGTAATCATTACGATTGACTACCGGTCTAGAGATTGGTACAATTTGTGTGATACTACTCCAGTAGTTACGTATCGGGGGAGCGATTATTTTGTTAAGAAAGGAGCTCCGACATGGTTCGAGATTTAAGCGAGATCCTTCAACGCTTCGGATTTACTCAATACGAATCTAAAGCATATCAAGCACTTGTTAGAAGTGGTCCATCGAATGCCTCCTCCATAAGCAAAGTGTCCGGTATTCCCAGAGCTAGGATCTATGATACTTTAGAATCTTTGGTTGAACAGGGGATTGTGATGACTGAGGAAAATGCCGAAGGGGTGAAAACCTACACCTGTCTTCCGGTAAGCGTCTTTCTCGAAAGGATTCGCAATAGCTGGCTAACTGATTTCTCTTTTGCCGAAAAAGAATTAAAGGCGATTGAAAACCAAGGTGAAAAGCAGGATACTTACATTTCTACTTTGCGAGGAAAGGATAACATTTTGGCATTTTGCCGCATTCTAATTCGCAGGGCGAAAAATCAAATAATCCTTTCAGTCTGGGATACGATGTACAATGAACTACTGCCAGACCTCCAGCAAGCAGTGCATAACGGGCGTCGCCTACGTGGTATTACTTTTGAGGTTTTTCAACCACTTGAGGGGCTTTACAGTCATCGCCTTAACGATTACATGTCTTCGTTACGTTCAGAGAATTGGTTCATTCTTTCGATTGATAGTTGCGAACTACTATACGGCCATTCTGCAGAACGCGACAGTAATGCCTTTTATACTGATGATTCTGTTCATATCTATTTGCTTGAGGATTATATTTGGCATGACGTACTTGTTAACCGTCTTATAAAAGAACAAGGAAAACAACTTGATAATTGGATTTTGCCTGAGATGGAGGAATTTTTCGACCGAAAACTATTACCTCCTAGCTTTTGAAAAAAGGCAACTACCTTAAAATTATTAAGTGATGCCTTACTACTAGAAAAAGGAGCGCTCAAGATGTCCGATAAGCAGATTCGCTTACTAATGGTGCTGACTACCATTTTTTGGTCGGGCGCATTTATTACCGGCAAAATAGCCGTAGGAGAATTTCCTCCATTTGCCCTGACTTTCTTTCGTTTTCTCTTTGCTTTACCTTTGATTTTTATAATTTTATATGTTAGAGAACCCAAAAACCTTTTACCACGGGGCAGACAATGGTCTGCGCTGATCCTGCTTGGGATCGTCGGGACGTTTTGTTATCATGCCTTGTTTTTCACTTCACTAAAATATACCACAGCAATTAATTCATCACTTATCGGAGCTATGAATCCCATGGTTACAACAATTCTAGCTGCAGTGTTCTTTAGTGAACGCTTAACCCCCTGGAGGTTATTGGGTATTTTCCTATCTTTCAGTGGAGTCTTTCTGTTCATTACGAATGGAGATTTGCAGCTAATTTCCCAATTTGAATTTAACAAAGGAGACTTAATTATGCTGCTCGCGGTCTGCTGTTTTGCAGTCTATTCGCTACTCAGCCGCAGGTATATGAAGCAATATCTTCTATCACCGCTTATGGTCACTGCCTATACATTCTTGATCTGTGTTGTTATTTCGATTCCTTTCATGTTGTGGGAAAATCCTGCTACATATCTATCTTCAGCAACACTGAGCGGATGGCTCTCCATTTTGTATATGAGTGTGTTTGCTTCCGTATTAGGTTACCTTTTCCAGATGGTCGCCATTCAACGCATTGGCGCACCTCGCACAGCCATTTTTATTAACTTAGTGCCGATCTTTACGATTATCCAGTCTGTAACAATCTTAGGTGAGTCGATTACACTTATTAAGCTAATCGCTGCCGCCATTGTAATTACCGGCGTTTATTTAGCAACACGACCGGAATCGAGAGTAAAGTATGTAAGAGGTTCAAAGACTAGCCCCCTATAACCTAGGGCAGATATGCAACTTCAAAACAATCTAGAATTGCCCTACTCAGCGGTATTGACACTTAATATAGGGTCGCAGCTTAATGTTACCTGAATCTTAATTAAATTAAAATCTTGATTACTAAACCCCGAGTGCCCATGACACTCGGGGTTTAGCTATGTGCAAAAAACATATTTGCTTTGATCAAAACAATTAACCGTATTGTGCTATACATTGCACGCTCTCGATTAGCCTAGACAATGGCTTTCGTCCTCCATCCAATTTACTATTTACTTTGCTTCGCTTTGTAACGATTTTAAGAAGGTATTTTGAAAATCAACCATCCTAATCTTATAGGTTGTTTGGAAGGCTTCATCAGCATCCTGTTGGTTAGATTTTGCTGCGTCTAAGAAAGCGATAAACTTATCAGCACCGTATTGTTTGACCAGAGACTCAACTGCCATGAAATCTTCATATTCTACATTATAATTGGCATTTAAGATGTCTTGTTCCGTTGCCGTTAGAGGAAGTAATTGACCACTTGTAACTGCTTGTAGCACTCCTCTTTGCTCAGTTAACATTTCCAGTGAAGTTGCAAGAGAATCTAGCTGTTGTTCAGCCAATAAACCGTCGCGCCAGGCCGCTCCTTCGTTTATCCATGTAGGCAGCTTATCACCAGACCCTATTTGGTTAAAGGTAACGTGTGTCAATTCATGAGTCATTACATTGGCCAACTGTGAAATGTCCTTAAGATTATATAGCGGAATCCATATATTAGAACCAATTGTGATTCCGCCAGTATTAGCCGTGTAAGCAGCTATATCATCAGCTGGAATACCGGCCTGAATCAAAGCATTTCCATAAGTTTGAGGACTTGAAAATAGAATAATGTTCACAGCTTGGGTAGGAGTCGAACCAGCGTATTTGCTCAAAATTGACAGAGACGTCTGGTTAATGATCTTAACCGCTGATGAGAGTAGATTATTGGTCACTCTATTGTCCCCAGCTTTTAAGGTGATGTTTGAATCTGCTGACAATGAAAGGGTTGTTTGAGTATTTGGCAATTCCTTTCCATTTCGACGATGATCCGGCAGATATTTACTGGAACTAGGTACACGGTAAGGAGGTCGCACGTAAACGGACGGTTGATGTGTGTAAATTTGGGCACTTAGAGCGAGTCCAGCAATAATCGATAGCAACTCTCATCCACTCCTTAACCTAACTTCAAACTATTTCAGGTGTAATATTCGACATTAAAAAGAAGTCTCCTGTAGCTCTCCCTAAAGGTTAGCTAAGTTTCACAGAATCTTAACCGATTTTTCACGCTTAAACCTCAAGTGAAGGAAATTCTTTGAAAAACATTCAGCATTCTTTCAGCAAACTATCAATTTCTTTTCAGGTAAAAGAAGTATAATAGACCCTACCGAATACAAATTACCTTATTTTAGTAAATAATCTAGGCATTTTGCACATCTTGAGACCTAAAGCTTTTTGTCACAGGGAGGCTGATCATGAAGTTACTATTAATAGGAGCTGAGACAAAATTATCGAACGCACTTTGCAGAATATTATCAAAAGAAGGCTATGTCGTTGATGGTACTATGGATAGTGAAATTGGCCTAGAAATGGCATTATTCGGATCATATGATCTTCTTGTTTTGGATTGGCTTCTGCCAAATATCGATGGACTTTCAATCGTCAAAGAATTGCGTCTTCAAGGTATAACGATACCTATTTTATTGCTCTCAGCTAATAGTAAGTTAGAGGACAAAGTAGAAGGCTTGGATGCTGGCGCTGATGATTATCTTGTTAAGCCATTTTTCAACGAAGAGCTTCTAGCTAGATTAAGAGCTCTTTCCAGAAGAAAAAATAAAGAATTAGTCGACAATAACCTCATGGTTGCAGGTTTAATCTTAGACACATTAAAATGTAATGTATCTAAGGGCAGAGAATTAATTAATCTAAGTAGGAAAGAAACTTTATTACTTGAAACTCTAATGCGTAACTGTGGGAATGTTGTAACCAAGGAACGAATTTTCGAAAGACTCTGGGGTTCTTATTCACGCAATGAGTTTGCTAATGTCGATCTTTACATATACTATCTCCGGAGAAAAATAGGTGCTTCCTACATTAAGACAGTCCGTGGCGTGGGGTATTATTTAGAGAATAAATCCGGTGTATCGTAAATATGATTCTATGTGCCAAATGACTAGTAAAATCAAAGGTTCCATAATGCATTTGTTATGGAACCTTTGATTTTATTTTTGTACCGACTGCTTCGCCTCTATCGCTATCGTTGATAAGCCTTTCTAGCTGTTTCAAAGGTAGTCTGAATTGTATTTTCTTGGTCCTGGGTAATAAATCCCTTGGACACCAAACTGTCTAAGGGATTTGTCTTGGTGGTTGCACTTGATTCCGACTTTATCGCTGCTTCGAACGCATCTTTGATGGCATCTTCTTGCTCTTGCGTAATTGTTCCGTCAGACACTAAACTGTCCAATGGATCGGTCTTGGTAGTGTTGTTTGATTGCAATTTCATTGCTGATTCGAACACATCTTCAATGGCATCTTCTTGGTCTTGCGTAATTGTTCCGTCAGACACTAAACTGTCCAATGGATTGGTCTTGGTAGTGTTGTTTGATTGCAATTTCATTGCTGATTCGAAAGCATCTTGAATGGCATCTTCTTGGTCTTGCGTTATTGTTCCGTCAGACACTAAACTGTCCAATGGATTGGTCTTGGTAGTGTTGTTTGATTGCAATTTCATTGCTGATTCGAAAGCATCATGAATGGCATCTTCTTGGTCTTGCGTTATTGTTCCAGCAGATACCAAGTCATCCAAAGGGTTTGGCGGGGTGGGCCTTGACTGTGATGGCCTACTTGCCTGAAGAGTGCTTTTAACTGTATCTGCTTGGTCTTGAGTAATCGCTCCGCTTGAAACTAAACTGGTCAATGGATCGATCTTTGTTGTGCCCGTCGTATCCATTTGTGATTGCGTACTAAACTGCGCTTGCATAGTTGATTGAAGTGCGCTGGCAATCATATTTTCTTGGTCTTTGGTAATTGTTCCGTCAGACACCAAACTGTCTAAGGGATTGACCTTTGAATCCTTAGACGCTTGCAATGCTTCCGAGCTAAATTCAGCGCTATCCAGAGATGAGACAGTACTACTTTGTTTTTCGGCCGCTTGTTGGCGTAGCTTAGCTTTTAATTGAGCAGCCAAAATATCACTGAGACTTTGAGTACTGCTATTACTACTTATGGACGAAATGCTCATGAATATTCCCCTTTCTTACCTGAAAATATTTACTTTACAGTCCTTTTATCGATCGTAATTCTTGGTAATTTCTTTGATTTAAGTATTTAGCGCAGTATTTTCCATAAATAAAATGATAAAACTTGAGAAACGTACCACCTCACATTATAAAAGCAACGCTCAAACTTCCACGAGACAAAAGAATTATGCAAACTAAGAGATTTTAGGCTTCATTTATTCGTATTGGAAGCCTAAAATCTCTATTTTAGAGTCATATTAAAGTCTTTGATGAATTTAAAGTTATGTTAAAGAAGCTAATACCTGTTTAAATATGTCTTGTGGTTGGCCTGAAGGAGAAGCTTTGCCATTCGGAACACCATTTTGTCCTTTGGGTTGATCTTTTGGTTGTTCACTTGACGGTTCTTGCCCATTTTGGCTATCTCCGTTGGGCCCTTGGTTCAGATCACCTTGCTTCGCATTTGTACTCAAATACGTTTTTTGTTGGTCAGTAAATACCGCAGTAATCGCATCTGCTTTTTCTTGGAGAAAATCTTGACTTGGGTCTGAAGTATCAATTAAAAGTTGCAGGATTGGTTTGATTTTATCTTTCTGATCGCTTGTCAAAACCATCTGTTGGTTCCCTTGAAGTCGACGTATCCCCATTGCGGCTTCAATCGCAGGATTGAGTGTCGGTTTTTGGGCAGTCTGACCCTGATTATCTTGACTAGATGTTGTTGGTTGCGTTTCAGAGTCAGCAGATGCCTCTGTTGTCGAGGATGATTGTGTTGTAGCCGTAGAGGGTGCAGTAGTTGCCTTTTGTGAACCACAACCAACTACTCCGATTATCGTCAGAGACATTAACATCCCAACTGTTATCCAAGATCTCGTGCTTCTTGTAAATTTTTGAACATTACTCTGTTTCTCCATTAATAAATTCCTCCTTCGTTTTTATAATAGTTTGATTGATGGCTATACTTTGAACTAGTTGTGGTACATAATTCGTAGTTCCTAGTTCGACTTAACTTCAGATGGAGTATAACACTCCATCTGAAGTAAGTTTTCTTTATGTCCTAAAGGGCATAAAGTTTTAAGTGATAATTGATTATGATAAGACTCTCGGAGAACTTACCCTGCTCCACCCCCTCCCTTCTCTAAGCGTAACATCGTATAAAACCTTAAGCAGGCATACGAACAATAATACGTTTAAGAGAGAAGTACCTATGAGGATGGGACTATAAAATACGGAATTTATACCGCTCAGCGTTTCATAGAGAACATAATGAGTATTAATGTAAATAGTCGTGCTATACCCTGCTGCTAACAGCATTAGGCGTTTATCTCTAAGATATATAAAGGTTAGAATCGACAGGGCAACGGCTGGGAATAAATACCGTTCATGCATCCTAGTCGAAAACGTAAAGACACCATCAATCAAAAGGAGTGCAACAGCAGATGCATATACCCTACTTTTACCTTTGATAAAGACAAACCATGAAAATGCGGTAATCATAACTATTGCCAACAAACCCCAGTTGTGATAGCTGAGTACAAACAGAGTACCTGCGTCCTTGGCAAAGTTCGCTCCCAACAAACTGAAGAAGTTAAAGGCATTAACAGAGGCATAGGGATACTCGGCTAGCGTACTTGCGAAAAGTTTAAAAATCCATAGTCCATTCGTATTCAAAGAAAAGGGAAGTACAATCACGAGAGCTGTAACCAAAGCTGAGATGAAAACTTTTAACCAACTCTTTAAAGTTTTTTGCCTGATTAATTCGAAGAAAAGTACTGGCAGAAAGATAATTCCCTGCGGCTTCATGAGTACAGCAGCCGTAAAGAAAACAGCGGCTAACGCTATTTTCTTTTCTGAAAGCAAAACAATCGCAGCGACAATAATTAGAGTGAAGAAAGAATCTACCTGACCCCATATCGTCGAATTAATAAAAACTGCCGGATTGAAGGTGTAAAATGCGGCTAGCAAAATGCTAATCTCCAAAGAAAGATATTTTTTGGCGAGTTTATAAATCAAGAAGGAGGTAGCGATATCTGCTACTATAGACGGTAGTTTTAAGAGTAAAGTGAAATAAGGGCTTAGTGCCGAGATGCTACCAATTTTTCCGATTAGAAATAGAACATAGATATACAAAGGCGGATAATCGCTGGCGTTACGCCCTTGATAAAATTGAGAAAGATTATTGGCAGCAGTAGTGGCCCAGTTTTTGAAGGTATTAAGATCAAAAGGATGGCCGGCAATCAACGTAGCCAGAGAAATTCGCAAAAGCAATCCGACGCCAAGTAAGGTAAGGATTAGAACTTTCCCATTACCTGGCTGGATTATTACCTTTTTCCTGGTAACCAGGTAATAGGCTGCCAGGAAGATCATTAAGAAAGCAACAGCATAGGTAACAATTTGGAGGGTATAATCTGCACTCGCCTTAGTACTTCCGCTGGTCATTGTACTAGACATGGCTCTGTTAGAGGGATTTATTCTCTGACCTGCATCTGGTGATTGGAACTGTCCATTTGGCGCTTGAGTTGCATTCTGAGTTGTACTTTGACCTATATCTTGATCTGTACTTTGACTCACATTACCGAAAAGTGAGTTGCTTTCATTTGGCAAGGAGTTGTGAGATTCAGTAATACTTTGAGTTGATTGAGCATTACTGTTATAGCTCCCTAGTGAAGTTATACATAATACTGCTGCAACCAATAAAAGTATTAGTAAGCTTATTTTGAGTATATGCTTTTTAAAACTCACTGCTTGACTACTCCTTTCAAACCGCCGCCCTTTTTAGCCGCTTCTTGTTTAGTTGCTTTTTAAGCACTTGCTGCAAATAGTCAATCATTTGAGGTTGCAGCTCTTCCCGCTGCAGCCCCATTTCAATGATAGCTTTCATGTAACCAAACTTATCTCCGATATCGTAGCGGTCTCCCTTCAATTCTAATCCAAGCAAACCTTCCGCGTGACAAACTTCTCGCAAGGCATCTGTCAGCTGATATTCGTTCCCCGCTCCTCTTCCTTGTGTTTTTAGAAAGGGGAAAATAGTTGGTTTTAAGATATATCTGCCCATAATGGCAATGTTGGAAGGGGCACTGGCAGGAGTGGGTTTTTCAATCAAATCTCGCACTTGCAAAATCTTGTTATGCTTAGCTAACGCTGAAATAATGCCGTATTTGCTTACTTCCTCAGGTTGAACTTGTTGAACGCCAACAACTGTTTGCTCATAAGTTTCAAAAACATCCAACATTTGTTTTAAGGCAGGAGGATCAGAAAGCATAATATCGTCTCCTAGCAGAACGGCAAACGGTTCGTCACCAATAAATTGCTCCGCACAAAGAATGGCATGCCCCAGACCAAGTGGTTCCCCTTGGCGGATATAATGAATATTGGCCATAGTACTAATGTTTTGAATCTCATGCAGTAAATCGTTTTTCCCTTTTCACTGAGCATTTGCTCGAGTTCAACGGATCGGTCAAAGTGGTCCTCAATGGATTTCTTGTTTCTGCCCGTTACAATGAGTATGCTTTCGATACCCGATTGCACCGCTTCTTCTACAATATATTGGATGGCCGGCTTATCAACGATTGGGAGCATCTCCTTAGGCTGAGCTTTGGTTGCCGGCAAAAATCTCGTCCCTAGACCGGCTGCAGGGATAACGGCTTTCCTGATTTTCATAGTATTCACTCCAATCTTTATCAGTTTGTTATCAAATCTGCTGGAAAGAAAAACATCAAGCTGTGTTCATAATCATACGAACTTAACAAGCAACCGGGTCAACTAAAAACTAATACACGACTGCCCATGAAATTAATGACAAGGCTTACTCCAGTGGCAAGCAATTTGCTGACAAGGATTGGCCATACTAAATAATCGTGCAAATAGACTAATATCCCATAAGTTATTGTTAGAGTTCCCAGATTCAGGACCAAGAATCGAATCCACTGACCGGAGTATTGACCTCGTCCCCGGAAGGTCCATGTTCGGTTCAGCAGAAAACTGTTCAATACTCCACAGGTGTAGGAGACACATTGAGCCACTAATAACAGAACACCCATATTGGAGAGAACCGTAAACACTGTAAAATCTATGAGCGTATTTACGGCCCCCACTAGAGAAAATTTTATAAACTCCAGAGGTTGCTTGGCCATATTAGACAACCTTCTTCACATTTCGGTTTTTTTTCATCATCCCATGGCATTCACTTACAATATATAAGGGGCGATCTCTGGCTTCGTCATAAATACGTCCAATATACTCTCCAATAATCCCCATCATCGCCAGGAGAATCCCACTCAGCACTAGTTGCATAGCCATAACCAGATTCCATCCAGTGATAACTGACTCGGTGAACCCCTTCAACAGTAACAGGACTGCCAAGTAGCCCAAGCCGGAAGCGAATATTACAGACCCTACATAGGTTGCCATTTTAATAGGTTTAAAGGAGAAGGAGGTAATACCATCTAAGCTCAACTTAATCATCTTTTTAAGAGGATACTTGGTTTCGCCAGCCAAGCGTTCATCCCTTACATATTCAACGGCAGTTTGCCGAAAGCCAATCCAACTGACCAAGCCGCGAACATAACGATTTTTCTCAGGCAACCGCTTCAGTTCTTCACAGACTCTGCGATCCAGTAAGCGAAAATCTCCTGTGTCCGTGGGGATATCGAGATCTGTGGAGGCGCTCAGAATTCGGTAAAACAAACGAGCGGTTTGCTTTTTGAAAAATGTTTCTCCGTTCCGCTTTGTCCGTTTGGCGTAAACAACGTCAAATCCTTCTTTCCATTTAGCAATCATATCCAGAATTAATTCAGGGGGATCTTGCAAGTCAGCATCGATGACAACCACTGCCGCACCTAAGGCATAGTCCATCCCGGCTGTTATAGCTATTTGGTGACCGAAATTGCGCGAGAAAGAAATGAGTTTCACCGCATTATCCTGCTCTCTAAAACATTTGATCATTTCAGTTGAATGATCACTACTTCCATCGTTCACGAAAATCAGTTCATAGGCCTCTCCCGTCAAATCCATAACCTGCTTCAAGCGTCGGTAAGTTTGGCCAATGACAGCTTCTTCATTGTAAACGGGAATGACAATAGAATAGCGAATGTCCGGATTCATACTCTTACCTCCTACCTTTTAGAGACTGATTTCGTATAGCGTTTGGGAACCGTTCCTACCCATAGCGCCCTGGGAGTTCTCATTTTTTGTACTTGATTGCCACTCTGTCTGTGGGACTACCTTTGCGTTCTGGATGATCCAAGCTTGAACATCCGAACTGCCTCCTCCTTGACCACCAGAGGATGTTAAGAAATATTTAACTTCCTTGTTGGCAACCATTTGTTTTAGTTTATCGACGGTCAGGATCGGATCGGAGCCGGAAAACCCACCCATCGCCATTACTGCTTTACCGGTATTGATAATGTAGGCTTCGGCTGTACTCGCATTGGTCGTTGCAAACAGATACTTCTCACCGGTATTATTGGCCGTTAAATAAGCCAGTAAATTTGTATTAACACTTTCCGATGATTGTCCAGCAGACTGAGTCTGTGCCTTCCCTTGAGTCTGTTCTTGTATCTGGTCTGAAGTCTGATCTTGGGTTTGATCTTTTCCCTGCCCTTGTCCTAGCATACCACCCATTCCATTCCCCGAGGATGTCGGCCCCGCTGCCGGCAACATGCTATTTCCTCCATAGATAATGGGAGTTGCAGCCCAAAATAGTGGAGCTGCTAGCAGGGCTAACAAACCTACTACAGCGGCGGTTCTATTAATCTTGATTCGAAGTTTGCCGTTTGAGGGTCGAGTGACTATTAGGGTACCGAGAATGAGCGAAACCACAACGCCTATAACCCCAACAGCAATCGGCAATCCAAGTCCAATTTGAGTCTTATAAGGAAGCAGAATATAAATTTCAAAGGCTGTCGAACCTAAAATCCCGACTGGCAGCAACCACTGTTTCCAATCTGCGTGGTTACGGCTAAAGTTATATAATTCTACCCAACCCGCGCCTGTAAGCGCTGCTATGGGGGGAGCCAACATAATCAGATAATACTGATGAAAAAACCCGGCGACACTAAAGAACCCCATGATCGGTAACAACCAAGCCAGCCAAAACAAACTTTCTTTTTGCTTATCCGTCAGCTGCTGTTTTCTACGAATCCCCATCAGTAAGCCAACGGCCCCTAAGAGAGCAAAAGGAAGCAACCAACTGATTTGTCCTGATAACTGAGATTGGAATAAACGAAGTGGTCCAGCTGTTCCTGTGTTGAACATACCGTTGCCACCATTTCCCATCCCCCCACCATCCGGGGGACCCCCATCCCTCATTTGACGACTTGTATTGTTGTCATCAGTACCTGGAATTGGTGCAGCACCATCCGTCATTTGAGCACTGCCGTCTTGCTGTTGTCCTGAAGAAGGTTGTTGCCATTGCTGGCCATCAGTCATCCGGCCGCCATCATCTTGACCAGGCGGTTGTCCATCGCCAGCTCCCCCACGATTGCCTCCTCCCGGTCCTCCTTGTCCTGTCAACCGGGAAATGCCGTTATAACCGAAGGCTAGTTCCAAGACTGAATTTGTTTGACTGCTTCCGATATACGGCCGATTTGCCGCAGGAATGCTATCGACAATGAGCGGCCACGATAACGATACTAGCAACAGGGTTGCTGTTGAGGCGGCCAGTATAGCAAGCTTCCTTTTCCAATTAACTTTGAAAGCCAGTAAATAGAACAAATAGAAGGCAGGCAGTACCATATACGCTTGCAGCATTTTGATATTAAACCCTACCCCGATCATGGCAAAAGCTGCGATAGACCAAATCCATTTCTTTGTTTTCACAGCCCGAAATAACATCCAGGTTGCCGCAAGAAGGGTAAAAACCAATAAGCTATCGACATTATTTGTACGACTTACAGCTGCAGCGATGGGCGTACAGGCAGCTACTAGAGCTGCGATCCTGGCAGCTGTTTTACCAAAGGACGGTTTGACAAGAACGTAGATTAATAATACCGATCCAACTCCAGCCAGAGCCTGTGGTAAGATAACGCTCCAACCGTGTACGCCGAAAACCGATGCGAACAGCGTCTGAATCCAGAACGCGACAGGAGGCTTATCCACAGTCACGAACCCGCCTGGATCGAACGATGCAAAAAAGAAGTTGTGGAAACTTTGAAGCATACTAGTGACCGCTGAAGTGTAATAGGCATTAGCATATTGGTCCTTCCATATACCGTACATATTTAAGAAAGCTGCAAGCAAGGTGATTCCAATCAACAACGGGTCAATACGTTTAACCTTTGATAATTTCATTGCTTTATTAACTCCTTTACATATTGTTGTCTGAAGGTCATTACTCTGCTGTAGCTCTTGTAGCTCTTGTAGCTCTCCATTACTATAACCTGCGTTCCTGAATCAGGCCTAAATGTTACCTGAACGTTTATTGAGCGTTTCCTGAAAATTAGCTGAAATACTGATTATCGAAATTTCCAGGTTTATTTGTTAGATTGATCAACTTGACTCGTTGGAAAAGATCTTCCTCCATCTCCATGGAAACCATGAGAATTTCGTTGGGGACTAAAAACAGCAATGGAATAACAAAGTCCAACGGAAACTAATAAAGTAGCTAATGCCGCGATGACTTTCATTTTATGACGCAGTATAGTCTTCGTAAGATTTACAATCCAGTCTATATGCATCAAGAGGTGTATCACCAAAACCCCTGTCATAATATAGCCCGACCAAATATGAAGCGTGGTTACATTAAATAAATTTGATCTTGAATCCAACAAAAAACCTGTAACGATACAAACGAGCGACATAACAATGAGTGAAATATTAAGAAAATAATTTTTCTCCGGCTTTGACAACATTCCAAAAACACCTCCATCAAAATTGGCACTTCTTTGGGCGATTGGTTTAATCTCAACGGGTTATACTTCTTCGCATTTGGTTCTCTATTACTTTAACTCTCGTTCCTGAATCACGCCTAAATGCCACCTGAACGTTTATTGAGAGTTTCCTGAAAATTAGTTGAAAAAATAAACTTAATCAATTGGATTATAAAATTCCAAAAGGCTCTATTCGCTGCAATTTGCGAATAGAGCCTAATATATCTCCCCATCATTTCAATTTTCGGATAACACCTTCTTGTTTTCTAAAACTCTTATATTAGCTTCCGACACATCCCAGTATTACTGAGCTGTTATCAGACGTTGACTATAACAAAATTCACTACTTGATTCGAATATTAATATCGCCCGTAATCCGACTCGGGAAATCCTCTATCTGAAATGTGATTGGAGATTGATAGGATATATTATCCGGGAAAGTTACGGTAATGGTTTGATCATATCCAGGCTTCTCAGAGTGCGACAACATGCCATGCTCTCCAGTATCCAATGATTGCCCACGAGCATCGCTGAATATAAAAGGAAAAATATTGAACCCATGTTCTTTATCATATTCTGGATTTGTTTTTAGCAAGAAAGATAGCTCAGCCACCTTTCGTGAAGAAGTCTTAACTATATGATCGAGTACTAAGTTTGGTGGGGCCTTCAGTATTCTCTCTTGTTCTAGATCCAGGATAACATTCAATTCTTCTTTATCTAGAGCGCGGATGCTCTTGCCTCGCAAAAAGAGTTTTTTAGGTTCGGTGAAATAATTGCTCTGAAAGAAAAGGATTTCGTGGTTTTCATCGGGCCTACTGCCTGTTACTCCATTCATGATCCGCCCCCACTCCTCACCCTTTTCATTGACGAGAGTTAAATCATCAAAGGCAAAGATCTTTTTGCTATTCACCGGGTCATAGGACACATTCAAGGCCATACGTGTTGGATAAACTGTAGCTTTTTTAAATGTGATTTTTTGCCCTTCGATAACCACGTTCTGGTTAACTTCATAGACTTTCTTCATATCGGTAAACTTATTTTTATCAACTGGGATTATGATCTTCCAAGTAGAGGAAAGTGTGTCGGAAGGCTGAGGGGATTTATCCTGAACTATTTTGCGAAGCTGTACTTTTACGGATAGATTATTTGGAATCACGGTAAGATCACTAAAGTTAACATTAATTTGGGAATGGACCTTACCGTCGCCGTCCTGATCGGGATCTGCCGAGGCATAAGAAACTATTGACACCTCCTTAACTGGTTCGCCCATTTCATCAAATAGTTTAGCTTCTGATAAATCGACTAGGCTCTGTCCCCATTTGTTTTCTACAGTGTAGAAAATAACCAGGCTTGATTCATCCATCAAGATCCCATCCACAGTAAACACAACACCCTCCTGTTCATCCGAGACTCCTAGCGGTTGAAAAAAGTCATTCTCCACTGCGGACTGAAGTCCTTTGTCATAATTAATAAGTTCCACAATATAACCCAGACCGGGGATCTGACGCAAAACTGCTGCTACAGCGGGAGAAACCCGCACGGTTGTAATTAACACAACGAGAAGTAAACAGGCAACGAGGGTGCTCCATTTGCGGAACTGCCTCGCTTTTTGAACCTTCAATCCTTTGTCCAAGCCGTTTCGAATATAATCATCGAGGTCCTTAGGTATTGCCATGTCCATAGATCGAGGTTTAGCTTGAATTAGTTCATTTATTACTTCCATCTCTTCCACCGCATCTAGCTCATTAAGGTATTTCTCTTCTTCACTCTCTTCCCTCTCAGTTGATTCTTCTGGTTCAAACACGACTCTCCCCCCTATCTCGCAGGTGTTCTCGCAGTTGTTTGTATGAGTGATTTAACCAAGTTTTAATTGTTCCTTCAGGTCGTTCCAAGGTTATGGCAATTTCGCGAATCGTTAAATCCTCAAAGTATTTTAGTTCAATAACCTGACGGTGTTTAACCTCAAGACGATCCAGAGCTGAAAGGATATCTAAACGTTGCAAATCAGCGTTCCCCCCCGGCTCAGCTGAATCATCAAAGACTGTCGACCCGTTTGGATTAACTCCTCTCAGAGACGTTTGGACTCTTTGATGCTTAAGCTCATCGTGACAAGTATTAATAAGGATACGAATAAGCCAAGTTTGGAAGTACTCCGGTTCCCTTAGTCTTTTAACACTACGATAAGCACGAAAGGTCGTTTCTTGAATAGCTTCCAGCGCATCCTGTTCACTTTGTAGATAACGAAAAGCGATACGAAAGAGTTGAGTCTTATGTAAATTCATTAGCTCATAAAAAGCTTCAGAATCTCCTTTTATTGCTGCTTCAACAATTTGCGTGTCCATCACTCACCCCTATATCTGATTCTCAATCGATGAAATTCAGCCTTCACTCATTAGACTTCACTTACACGAAAAAAGTTTTAGATCTCGAAGAAAATCTTGATGATAAACAGAAATCCCACACCACTTTATTCGTAGTGTGGTGTGGGTGTTATTACTTAGGATGACGGTTTGATGACCCCTATCATAATTTATATTGAGCAAGCACTTGCTTAGCCTTGTGTTGAGATAAATTAAAGGACTGCCAAGAACCCTTTTTAGATAAATTTTGTTGTTGTTCAATCAAATATTTCCTAATTTCATTGGAAAGTTTTTCATCATTAAGCAGGTCAACTAATTCTGGAATGCTGTCATAGGACAAGTTTCTCAAATAATGAGTATCGAGCTTACCCGTTTCAAGATATCGGTTTATATTTTTATTGGCTATAAGCACGTCAATATTTGCAAAATTGATGATCATATAAGCCACAATTGTAATGACAATATACGGCTTAAGTAAAGACATATGCTCATTCCATATTTTATAGAAGGCTATCAAAAATAAGACACCCAAGAAGACCATGAAAAAATGAGTTAACACTCTTAAATACGTATAACCATAGGCTGCTTCATAGAGTGACATTCTAAAATATGCTGATAAAAGTATTACTACAGTACAAATTATAAGAAGGGAGTGTAAAAGTTGAACAGTTCTAGCTACGAAGCTACCGTCCTTTTGGGTGAATTTTATACTACTTAACAATAAACCGAAATTGATTAAGGTGATCATTAATAATTCAAAGAATCCTCTTCGGGCATATTCTGCGTATGTAAAATCCGGTGGTAAAGCATTATTTACGGAAGCGAATAGGTAAGCAAATTGGATAATTGTAAAAACGACATAGACACAATTAATGACGCTCAAAATCGTAATGGAGATTATCGGGTCCCAACTGCCTGGATTTGTTTCTATGACTCCTTGCTGCTGATTTTTTAGATTACTACTGAAATTCGAGAAGCTCCATATGTAACTGAAAGTAATCATTGTAATGACTAAAGCAATAATTGTTTGAAGAGAAAAATTAGAGATGTTTATATTTTTAAACGAACTTGATATTTCAGCAATGAAATGATCGAAGACTCTGTCTGCTGACGAAAGGAGAGAAACGATAATCATTAAGAGTGGAATTGAGATCCCCAGACCGATAAGAACCTTCTGAAATACATCATACTTTTTATGTCTCCTGCTATTGCGCATAGAATTTAATCCCATTATAAATGGTTTTGAGGTACAACTAAATGCACGATTGAAAACACCAGAAAAGATATCCATCATAAACCTCGAATCGTACCAGTTATGTTTGTTTTCTTCGCTAATAAGGATTGTCTGAGCGATTATCAAAAAGGGGATTAGGAAAAAATTAAAAAAAGCAAAAATTTGATTCGTAAAAATAAAATACGTAGACGATAAGGCCACAATAGGTATAGTCAAGATCCAGCCAAAACTATTTCTAAGGGATACCCTAGGTCGTAAATTCCATAAGAATGCAACATAGAAAGCGATTACAAAAAGCGGGTATGAAATACCTAACGGCTTATTATAAAATAAAATGTCAAACAGTACTCCTAACAGAATTGAACAAATAAGAATCTTCATATCTTTCTTTCTGAACGTAGGATCTTTCGCATCTTCCTCTTGACCTATTATTATATCTGCCATAATATTTCCTCTTCCCATGATTAAATATTTATTTAAGAATATGACCATCATGTTCTTAAATTCAAGCTACCTTCTATCTTAATATGCTTTAAGTATATATGCACAATCAATCTTTTTCAATATATATTTATTGTTTATCGATATTTTTTTATTGAATTTTGTTGATCATTGCTACCTTTACGATGGCCCTCCATATGCCATCTAAATAAGAAAAGGTCTGAATGGAGTAGACATGTCTCATTATCTACTCCATTCAGGCCTTGGCCGCTATTTCATTTCTTTTGGAAGTGGAACAGTGGTGGGATCGGATCTATCCAGATGAATTTTGCTCAAGGAAAGACTAATAGTTGCGTTTCCTCCCTTGTAGATTGTAAGCAAACTTATTATACTACACACTGTACCTATCATATGGCGCTTTGATTAAGCAGTGAGAATCAAACGAACTCGAAGGGAGTAACCCGTGAAGCATAGGAATATATACCTTATCAGCAGCGTGATTATTGCATTTATCCTTCTGATTCTGTGTACCTTGAATGGGATATTTATTGGTTTTCCATTAGCACTTTGTTTTTAAATTTCGCATTTATCGCCTGGCAAAGAGATTATCCGATGAAAGAGATTCTCCGAATGTCTTATCAGGGCGGTAAAAAATCATTTATTGTTTTACGTATTCTCGTGTTAGTCGGTGCGATTACATCCCTCTGGATGGCCTCGGGAACCACTCCAGCCATTCTCTATTATGGCATTCAGCTAATTAATCCAAGGCTGTTTATCATGTACGCCTTTCTTATAAGCTCGGTAGTATCTTTCCTATTAGGAACTTCTTTTGGAACAGTGAGTACCGTAGGCTTATCCCTAATATTAATGGCTAAGAGCGGCAATATCGATGCAGATATCGCCGCCGGAGCTATTATGGCCGGGGCCTATTTTGGTGATCGTTGCTCACCTATGTCCTCAAGCGCGAATCTAGTCGCCCATTTGACAGAAACAGATCTTTACCCAAACATAAAAAATATGTTAAAGACAGGGATGTTACCCTTTATGGTGTCTATTTTCTTCTACCTATTGTTGTCGTTATATCATCCTTTAACATTTACAGAAAACTCCATGGCTCCAGAAATCTTAAATATTTTTGGTCTTCACTGGGTCGCCCTATTGCCAGCATTAGCCATACTCATCCTGGCGATCCTAAGGGTTGACGTAAAAATATCCATGCTCGTGAGCATTCTGCTCGCTGTGATTATTAGTTTTTACCTACAACATTACAAGGCCCTTGAAATTGTGAAAATTATGCTATTTGGTTATGATTTAGACCAAGCAAGCCCTCTTAAGACCATCTTGAAGGGCGGAGGGATCATGTCCATGTGGAAAGTCTCTGTTGTCGTTTTTGTTTCCTGTTGTTGGGCGGGACTTTTTGCTGAGACAAACCTTTTGGAAGATTTAGACGGAATTCTGTTAAAAGCGAAATCCCGTCCTGCCACGTTTCTAATGACAATGACCATCAGTATTATTACAGCGATCTTGGGTTGCAGCCAAACGATCGCCATTGTATTGACAAACTCTTTGATGAACAAGGTCTATGTAAGAAATAAATTCGACTCTTACCAATTGGCAGTTGACCTAGAAAATACCTGCGTACCGTTAGCAGCTATCATCCCCTGGAATACTGCGGCTTTTGTTCCAACTTCCACAATGAATGTAAGTCTGATCGGCTTCATACCCTACGCTTTTTTCCTCTATCTTCTACCTTTAACCCAAATTCCATATCTAAAGTTTTGGGTTCAGAGTCGCAAATATGACTAACTACAAGTGTTAATCCTGAATTACTATCATGAAAGGCTTTTAAAGAAAACTTGGCTGGTGCCCACGAAGACACAGTCTTCGCACGGATTAACCCTTCTTGCAGACACTGTCTTCACACGGATTAGACTTCTTGTTAGCCTTGGCAAAGGCGGCTGCCTAGTTGCCCTTATACTTAGACGAAGGCACTGTCTTCGCACGTATTAGCCCTTCTTGCAGTATATAAGGTAAGTTTATACTTTCTAATAGTAACAATAAGACGGCCCTATTCGCCATAAGCTAGCGAACAGAGCCGTCTTCCCATCTATTACTTCTTATACCTCTTATACTTCTTTATCTTATATATCTAATGTTTATCCGATGTTGGCAGCCAAACATGAAAGGAAGTGCCTACCCCTGCAACACTTTCTACCTTTATCTTGCCTCCATGAAGCTCCACGATCGATTTCGTAATCGCTAATCCGAGTCCCGCCCCTCCGTATTTGCGAGTTCTGGATGAATCACTTCGGTAAAATCGATCAAACAGATAAGGTAAATGCTCATCCGGTATACCGGAACCGTTATCGCTCACGATCAATTCAACACTACCGACAGCGGTTTCCAGAGAGATTTGGATTTCCCCCATTTCAGAATCAGTATGCTGTACCGCGTTATGAAAAAGATTCAAGAGCACCTGTTTCATCTTATCCTCGTCAAATCGACATCTCAAATCCGAAGTAAGTCGGAGACAAACTTTGCGATTTCCTGCCAATACTCTCAGCTGCGGTGCCATCTCTTTAATTATGCTGTCCAATTCTCCTTCTCTTAGTTCGATCATGGGTGAGCGGTCTAACTTGGCAAGTAATAGAAGGTCTTGAACCAACTTTTTCATACGCTCTGATTCCGCATACATACTTTTTAAGGATTTGTTCAGCTTATCTGGTTGATTCATTGCGCCACGGAGTAGTACCTCTAAAAAACCATGAATCGAAGTCAAAGGAGTACGAAGCTCATGAGAAGCGTCAGCGACAAAACGACGCATTTGCTCTTTTGCCTCTTTTTCAGCTTCAAAAGAAGATTCCAATCTCTCCAGCATTCCATTAAAAGAGATGGCCAGACGATCGATTTCCATTTGCCCCTGTTCAACTGGTAACCTTTCGGCAAGATTTCCAACGTCAATTTGTTCCACCGTATCGACGATCTTTGACAATGGTACTAGCGTTTTCCTCAACACAGGAATAAAAGCCAACATACCTCCGATTAAAGCGAGCAACGAGAGGGACAGAAAAATAACAAGTTGTTGAATTAACGTTTCTCTCAGAGACTTAGTATCTAAGCTTACTTGGATCAATCCACCCATGTGATCTTTGGTCTTAACTGGTTGCAGCACGATCAATTGCTCGTCGCCTAAAGTTTGGTTCAATACTTTGTAAGTGAATTTAGGTTTAGAATTTATGGCATCTTGATAATCCTGTTCTGTAAGCCTCGGTGGCGTTTCATCCTTCAGTGCGGAATTAGAAATCACTGAGAAGTTACCCGCACCATCAATAAGCGCGATAGTGGAGTCTGGTAAAAAGAAATACGGGCCATGAATAAATCCACCGACTGAATCTTCACTTGCTGCGTTTACAGGACTGTTGTCAGGTTTATCATGTCTATCTGGTTTGGCTGATTGATCGTCTAAAGTATTGCCCACCATCAGTTCCCAAGCATCCGGAGGAACCGATTGTATCTGACTTTGTATACTAAGGGCTTTATTCTCGTAAATAAATCCCCGCATAAATACATATTGAAACACGCCGATTATTGCCAGCAACACAGCCATCAGTAGTAAAGAACGGGATAAAAGTTGAAAACGAAGTGAGTTTGGAACAAAAAAACGTCGGAAACGACTTTGTAATTTCATAAAAGATCAACTCGATAACCTGCCCCACGCAAGGTTCGAATCAGTCGGTGTTCTTTGTCATTCAATTTATCCCTAAGTGACCGAATATACACCTCTACGATATTTTCATCCCCGCCGAAATCATAACCCCATACCTTATCCAAAATAGTCGATTTACTTAAGACCAAACCTTGATTGAGTACCATAAACTTGAGGAGTTCATACTCAGTCGTAGAGAGTTCCAAAGCCCGTTGATTGTAGATGATCTCTTTACGCCGATCGTCAATCCGAAAGGGGCCTTTCACAACCTCCCCCACCAAATTGGGGAATTGATTGCGAATTCTGGCGTGAATGCGTGCTAACAATTCCTCAAAGCTAAACGGTTTCATCATGTAATCATCTGCCCCTAGGGTAAGTCCTTTCACACGGTCATCCACTTCGTCTTTAGCTGTCAGCATGATAATGGCAACGTTCTCGGTCTTTTTAAGCATTCGGCAAACTTCAAAGCCATCCATACCTGGCATCATGACATCGAGAATCACAATGTGGGGCTGAAATTGCTTAGCAAGCGTTACTGCTGTCATCCCGTCTTGAGCCGTTAGCACTTCAAAGCCCTCATCCTGAAGACCCATCTCTAAAAATTGTAAAATATTTGGCTCATCATCAACCAGCAATATTTTGATTCCTGTTAGTTTCTGCATGTCTAAGCCCCCCTATAACTCTAAAGCAAAGCTCTCCTAATTATCTAATGTTAAGCTGAAATGGCTCTGAAGGAAAGCTGAAAGTTGGCTGAATAACTTCAATAAAACCATTTTTTCCGAATAGGAAAAAACTCTATTCAAAAAATGCTCTTAGTCAAAGGCATTATACTGATAAAAACAAGCTCAAGTCAAATTTTACAATTCTAATTTCTAAACTTAAGCAAAATATTAATACTTTAGCATTGACAAAAGAGCCCTTAGGGGGGGCTCTTTTGTCAATGGTATATGCTTACCGTATGGTTATACGTCTTTGTCTCTATTTTTTCAGATGTAGCTCAATTCTTAGAATAATCACTTTAACATTGTTGCAACAGAAACAAAAGTTTAATATAATATTGTTAATGCACCAACGGGTGGGAGGACAGGCCATGAACAAAGAAGAACAGGTCATAATGGGTTTCAGGGACTTATTAAACAAGATGGTTTCGCTTAATAAGTTTAAGATGAAAAACAGTCTTAAGGGCTATAAGTCTTCTGAAGTACATTGCATCGAATACATTGGAAGAAATGTCGATTCCAACGTGACAAAACTTGCGGAGTCCTTTTATATGACTAGGGGTGCCATAAGTAAAATAACTAAGAAGCTCATAAAAAAAGACATTATCGAAAGCTACCAGAAACCGGATAATAAGAAAGAAATCTATTTCAGGCTTACTGAACAAGGGAAAGTAATTTATAAAGTCCATGATGAACTGCACAAAGAGTTTCAAGAGCGGGATAAAGCCGTATTTGAACAGGTAACCGGCGAACAATTTGACAGTATGCTTAGCTTCGTGGAAAAGTATAGTAGGCATTTGGATGCAGAAATAAAGAAGCAAGGTGTAGATGTAACAAATCGAAATGATTTTGAATAATGGGGGTTATATCAAAAAGTAGCCTAAAGGGGGCTGTATCAAAACGCTGGAACATCAGCGTATGATACAGCCCCACTTTATTATTGACAAGGAAACAATAAAGTGCTAGATTAGTTATGTTGCCAAGGAAACATAACTAATCTTTTTCGAGAGGGGAATTTTAAATGGGTAAAAATCATTTGTGGATTATTGTGGGGATTGTGTTGATGAATGGAATCGGGATGACGGTGGTGTTCCCGCTATTGCCATTTTTACTTGGCAACTACTTGCCCGCTTCGCAAATAGTTGTAGGAATGAGTGCGCTGGCATCAGTTTTTGCGGCTTGCACTTTTTTGGCAGCGCCAATATTTGGGGCATTAAGTGATCGCTATGGTAGAAAAAAGATTTTAATCATTAGTTTACTCGGATCTGTTATAGGATATATTCTGTTTGGTATCGGTGGGGCGCTGTGGGTGCTCTTTCTGGGCCGCATAATTGATGGACTAACAGCAGGCAATATCAGTACGTTGTTTGCTTACATTGCTGATAGCACAGAGCCGCAGGAGCGCACAAACTGGTTTAGCTATATAGGTGCTGCCATGGGAATAGGATGCATGATAGGGCCTGCACTGGGAGGTCCGCTTGGCGCCATTTCAATTACGCTGCCGTTTTTCGTTACTGCAGGTATAATGTTCCTCACCATTATTTGTACCTATTTCTTTCTGCCAGAATCACTGTCTCCTGAAAAACGATCAACCCATTTTTCGATAAAAAGTTTCAATATCTTCGGTCAGTTCAAAGATATTTTGACCATGAAAGAGGCCAGAGCGCTTATCATCGTTGGAGGATTCTTCTATGTGGGATTAGGAATCTATCAATTCAATTTCAGCATCTTCTTAAAAGATATTTTCTCGTGGGGGCCTGCGCTTATCGGTTATATGTTTACTCTTATTGGAGCCTGCGATATTATTTCGCGAGCTGTGCTATTACCGCGTCTTCTTAAAAAGTTCAATGAGCGAAATATTGCTATTGTTGGTCTTTTCGGACTAGCACTGGGACTCACGCTAATAATTCTTAGCATTCATATCTCGTCTCCAGTACTTATTATTGCTGCGGTTATGAGTATCACGCTAGGCGAAGGCTTGTTCGATCCGTCCTACAACGGACGACTCTCGCAGTCTGTAGACGAAAGTAGGCAAGGAAAATTACAAGGTGTAAATCAAAGTTTACAGTCGGCTTACAGAGTTCTTGTTCCTCTTGCAGCAGCAACTATATATTCATTCAGTCCGGGCATTCTATATGGAGTGGCAACTTGTGTTATGATTGGATCGCTCATTTTATTCTCGAAATTACAACCGCAATATATTAAAAAATGAAATTTAAAAATTCATACAATCTTAAAAATATTCTTAGTAGCTCTCACTCGTCTCCCCTATTGTGAGTAGTATTTGCCGAATGATAAAATCCATAGGCATCGTATGGAACAGGAAAAGAATTATGCTTTCTGAATGACAAGTAAGCGATAGCAAATAGCATTGTAAAAAAATTCGCCCCAAATTTTAATTTTAGGACTGTTTTTCTTAGTTATATACCTACCGTTTCGTTTTGTCTATGCATGGTATACGACACCATCCGGATGTCAAAAATGCCAGACAAACTCTCTGGCTCTGTGCGTGATTAATGTTTTATTAGCTCTTCTCGGTCAGCCGTTTCAGGAATTCTTTCTAACCAACCAGCTTCAATCATTAATTCTCCTCCATCCTTAGCCAATCCAAGAAGCTCTGTAACGAAATTGCGGAATGTTGATACTAGATCCATCCTAGCGGTATTCATCACTGCAAGCCCATAACCTGTGATGACAGACGCTGTAACCGCAGTGAAGTGACTTAAGATTAATTTGTCGCTCAAAGGAGATTCTTTCGAGTCGGTAACGAGCATTTCATTAATTGTAGGTTGAGTTAAATCCTCGTCAGCTAAAAAAGAACCCAGAGCTTTCAGTTGTTTATCAGCAGTTTGTTTGGCTTTAGATAGATAGTTCCTGATCTTTTCTGACCTAACAACTTGACTATATCCTAAACCCAAAGTTCTCAATAATAACTTAGTTTCCATCATGGAGAAAATATTACTGATTTCTAGTGCATTTAAAGGTCTATTCTGTGATAGCCCAATTATCGTGCTAAGAATCGAGCCAAAATAGCCTTTGTTATGTACAAAATCCACCCTGTCAGGAATCGGAATATTAGGGTATTTTATCAAAAGTCCTTTTGCTGATAGTACTTCTGTAGCTTTTTGGTGAATCTCAAGCGAAGTGTTTATACATTCATGAAAATAATTGCGAATGTCGGAACGAGAGGAAACAGTTAATGCGTTATTATAATTGATTGAAACAGTCTTGTGCATAAGCCTTGTATATAACAATACAAAGGATTCAGAAAATAACTTTCTGGCATTGCTATCGACATCATTCTCGCTATAACCTTCCGGTATAGGATGATTAAACGAATTAAAAATGTCCTTCATAGTTTTTACCCGTTGGCTTGAGGCATCCAATGCCCGTTGCAAAATCGGATGAATATCAGGGTCTTTGGAATGTGCATCATAGCTTTTAAGAAAACACACTGACATAGATTCTGCCATGTAGCTTGACCAAAGATGGCCTATTTCAGGAGACGTTGGGATAATGTCTGATAAATTATGATGGACAGTTCCAAAGGGAACCTGTTCTACTTGACCTTGATTAGCTTCTTGTACATTGTTCATAGTTTCATCCCTCCAAAGTTACTTTATTGATAACCAGGTTGTTCATCTTGATGAATTTCTTTTGCTCCATAGTAATCTGTCCCAAACTGCTCTAAGGGTTGTTCGTCAAGTTTATGTTTTGATGCAAAAATTCTAGGATCAGCCCAAGTGACCATAGTTTGAGCAGCCACTAGACCGAATATCGAATTGTTAAATATTGCTGAATAATGAGTCTTGAACTTCTTCGGTCGTTTAAATAGCTTTAGCTTCTGACCACCCGCGTACAATATTCCCCAGGTACACATCCCCCCTAAAAGCCCTTTCATTAGATGATGATCCTTTCCGGTTACTTTCAAAAAAAGCATGAACCATGAAAGGCAATCCAAAAAAAGTACCGACACCAAAATGAAGTATTTGACCCAATATAAAATTCTCTTTCCGGTTGACTCGTTTTGGCGAGAAAAAGAACTGGCCTGTAATCTGAGGATATGTCACTTCAGTTTTCTTGGCTTTGTAAATCAACGTATTGGTAAATTCCATAACGATTGTGCCTAATAAACCTCCTAACATTCCGATAACGAGTGTATCTGTTCAGTGGTTGTCTCGTCCAAAAGTGGTTAACATTTTAACCACCGAAAATCCTTGCAATTTACCGATTATTCTAGATTTTATGTACATATTTACGATCCCTAAAAATTAACTGGAGTCATGAGCGTTTTGAGCAAAAGCAAACTCCAGTATGTTGGGTCAGGGCATAATAATCTTGTATATAATTACAGAAATGTTTTATCTTCAAAATCTGAATTTACATCTGTATAAACAGATTGAACAGCATTTCTAGTCGATCTTCGTAGTTGGCACCAACCATGCATACCTAGATAAATGCGTCATTTTATTTTTCTCAAAGTTATCACTCCTCTAAATAGCTTTTTTAGCGTTTCCTTTAAAAAAATTAAAATACTGGAAAGTTATTCAACTTGATATTTTCAAACTAAAAGGCAAAAATAGACCATCAGCATTTTTTACTACCGATGGTCTTTCTAAATTAGAAATAGAGAAAGTGTTGCATACTTTTCTGAGATTCGGAGTTTTAAATAGAATGGTTATCTTCTCCTGTAGTTTTGATTCAATTAATCTCAGAATTATTTTGAGAATCATTGCCAACTTCTTTCTCATTTGACTCTATCGGTTTAACTTCTGGGAAATCACCATCCATAGTTATTTTCTTCTTTGTACCCTTAACCCTTGTCGCAGTAGCCTTTGCTGTCATTTCAGTGTACCTCCTAATATTCAGGGAACGAGAGACTATTACAGGGTAACGGTTCTATCGGTCACACCTACCTTTGAATGTATCGGTCTAAAACAGAAAAGAGCTGGTAATTTCTTACCAACTCTGTAAACCCTTGATATTGCTGTGTTTCATTAGTTGTGGTGGGCGAGGGGGGACTTGAACCCCCACATACTCACATATATCGGATTTTGAGACCGACGCGTCTGCCATTCCGCCACTCGCCCTAAATTGTTTCGCCTGATATTCAATGGCGACTTAGCTATAATACCACCAACTTGTCTATTTCGTCAAGTCTTTTTCCAAAATATCTATCGATTTTTCGGAAATTTCTTTTTCGGAGATTTCTTGGTAAACGCCAATTGCCCTTAACTTCTGATATCGATTTTCTCTCAGCATTTCCGATGTCTCCGAACGCAGACGTACAAGATATTTCGAAATGGCCTGGGAAACTTCTTCTGCGGTTTGCCTTAGGTTCTTATGAGCGCCACCTAGAGGCTCACGAATTATTTCATCTGCAACTCCAAGTCGCAGCAAATCCTGTGCCGTAAACTTTAAGGCTTCAGCCGCTTCTTTCGCCTTGGTAGTGTCCTTCCAAAGAATCGAAGCGCAACTTTCCGGGGCAATAACAGAGTAAAATGAATTCTCAAGCATTAAGACCGCATTACCCACCCCTAGAGCAAGTGCGCCCCCGCTTCCGCCCTCTCCGATGACCGTACTGATCACTGGAACGTGATAACCCGACATGGCCAGCAGGCATCTGGCGATGGCCTCTCCTTGTCCTCGTTCCTCGGCTGCTAAATCACAGGCAGCTCCAGGGGTGTCAATGAATGTCAGGATCGGACGCCCAAATTTTTCAGCCTGATCCATCAGGCGCAACGCTTTACGATACCCTTCCGGGTGAGGCATACCGAAATTGCGCTTAATGTTCTCCTTTGTGCCTTTCCCTTTAACTTGAGCGATTACTGTTACAGGAGTACCGTGGAAAAGTGCAATCCCGCCCGCAATTGAACGATCATCTGCAAAAAGTCGATCTCCTTTGAGTTCTATAAAATCTTCAAACAACAAGGGAACATAGTCGTAAAAATTAGGACGCTCTGAATGTCTAGCAATTTGAACTTTTTGCCAGGGTTCCAGGCTGCCATATATCTCCTTTTTTAAGAAAGTCACTTTCTTTTCAAGAATACTAACTTCCTGAGAAAGGTCAATGTCCTTTTCGGCGGAGAATTTCTGAAGTTCCGCAATTTTCTGTTCGAGTTCCGCTATAGGCTTTTCAAAATCAAACAGTTGCAGCATACTGAACCCCTTCCTGATGGTAACGCAACAAGCGTGCTAAAACTGAGCGCATCTCAGCACGTTGCACAATCAGATCAATTAAACCATGCTCTTGGTTAAACTCAGCAGTTTGCGCACCTGTGGGGAGCTCTTGCCTCATCGTCTGCATGATCACACGCGGCCCCGTAAAACCAATTAAAGCATTGGGTTCGGCAATTAAAATGTCCCCGAGCGAAGCATAGCTGGCTGTAACTCCTCCGAAGGTGGGATCCGTGAGTACCGAAATAAACAATAAGTGATTTTCCGCCAATTTTCCCAACGCAGCACTGGTCTTGGCCATCTGGTAAAGCGAAAGGATTCCTTCTTGCATCCGAGCTCCCCCTGAAGTCGAAAATATGACCACCGGCAACCTCAGATCGATCGCCCGTTCAATCGCACGAACAATCTTTTCCCCTACGACTGAGCCCATGCTGCCCATCATAAAATTAGCTTCGTTGAAAGCAAGGACAACAGAGATTCCTTCGATCTTGGCAAGCCCTGTAAGCACCCCTTCCGTCGTCCCTGATTTCTCATGGGCCTCTAACAACTTTCCTTCATAACCAGGGAAATCCAGCGGATCAAGTGTTAGCAATTCAGTATCCCATTCTTCAAAACTATTTTCATCAGCTAACAACGCCAGACGTCCCCTCGCGGAAATTCGGAAATGGTGCGCACACTTCGTACAAACCCGAGCGTTTTCTTCAAGATCTTTGTTGAAGAGAACTTCACCGCACTTCGGACATTTGACCCAAAGACCATCGGGCAGCTCTTTTTTACTAGGCGTTGGTTGTTGTGGAGGAACATCAGGGGTAGGACGTTTCTGTACCGGAGCAGGCTGAATCGTAACATATTTTGTTTTTTAAAAATATCTTTGAACATAGTTTAGCTCCCTATGGCGCCAATAATAATTTCATGCGCTTCTTCGGCTTCAGATTCTGGTACGAGAATTTCGACTGAAGCATGCTCAGCAAGATGTGCTGAACCGATCGGACGAAGTTGAACAAGCATCCCTTCCTCAGCGAGGATTTTCTTATATTTTTCAGCTACTAACTTATTGGGTGCAATATAAATGACGGTCCACATTTTGTGAAATCCCCCTTATTAAATCGATTTATGATACCATAGCCCTCCTTATTGTGCAACAAAGGTATCCTCCCAGGCTAGTCATCTTCTAATGTTCTTTGACTGGCGTACTTTTTCATTAGTGCGTTTTCGACATGAACTGGTACAAAATCCGAAACTCCCGCATGTAAACTGGCAGCCCACTTAATCGCACTAGAGCTAACAAAAGAGAATTCACTCTGAGTCATTAGGAAAATCGTTTCAATATCCGACGCTATCTTTTTGTTCATTAGAGCAAGTTGGAATTCATATTCAAAATCGGATAAAGCTCGAAGTCCTCGAAGAATGGCAACCGCTCCACATTGTCGAGCAAATTCAACAGTCAACCCTTCAAAAACACGAACACTAACATTAGGCATGTCTTTGGTCGCTTCCAAGAGTAACTCCATTCTCTCGCCAAGGGTAAACAATGGTGTCTTTTTACTGTCAGCGGCAATGGCTATGGTCACCCCATCAAATAGCTCTTTCGCTCGGATTAAAATATCGAGATGTCCATAGGTGACCGGGTCAAACGTTCCCGGATAAATCGCAGTACGCACGCTGTCTCTCCTTTTCATTTCGGGATATCTCCATGGGTTCGCCTTAAATGCCCATAATCCTGCTACTGGAAACCCTTAAGCAAAATTTTTAGCTGGCTTCCAGACCACATTGTGTAGGCCCATCACTTCTAGAAGGGCATTATGGAGTTCATCTTCATCATTTATCCAAAATTCTCGCTTTCCTTCAATGACTTTCTGGTCACTCTCAAAATAGAAATAAACTGGCTGACTTCCAGGAAAACGCTGCAAAATACTCAGTACTATTTCCATAAGATCACTTTTATCATCGGTAAATCTTAAGAAGAGGCGTTTTCCTGCCATTTGAGAGGTTCTATTTTGGGGTTTGGTGATCCCCTTTAATTCTACAGAGGGTTCTGAAGTCTTTAAGTCCTCAAGTTTAGTTATTTTCTCAGCAAAGATTTTTTTTTCTTCATCCCTGATGATGTACTTACCTACAACCACGATTACTTGATCATTACCTAAAGCGCGGGTTTGTGCATAGACCCGCGGGAAAACTAAGACCTCAATCCCGCCTGTTAAGTCTTCCAGAACAAAACTGGCCATCATCTCACCTTTTTTTGTCACAGTTTGTCGAAACCCTGTTACTAATCCACCGAGTGCCACTTTCCTCTCCTCCTCACCTTCCAGGCAAGTCAAGATATCTGAAGACATATAGGACTGGAGTTGAGGCAAAACAGCGGAAAGGGGATGCCCACTCAAATAGAGACCGAGATATTCTTTTTCCATCTCTAGAAGCTCTCGTTCTGGAAAATCTGGACGATCAGGCAGTTTAATGCCTTCATCCATTTCTTCATCCAGATCGAAGAGAGAGAATTGGCCTGAAAGTCGATCTTTTTGTCGTCGCGCTGCCGTATCAAAAACTTGATCCATCACTGCCAGAGCCTGTGCCCGAGAGCAAAATGAACCCACGGCACCGGAACGGACTAGGCTTTCCAAAACACGCCGATTTAAAACCTTATGATCAACACGTAGGCAGAAATCATCGAGAGATTTAAAGAGACCGTCTTTTCTAGCTTCTAAGATCTTCTCCACAACATTAACTCCCACATTACGGATGGCTCCTAAACCAAAACGAATTGCTTGTGCTTCAATAGAAAAGCCGACTTGGCTGTACTGAACATCCGGCGGAAGAACCTGAATGCCACAAAGCTTTGCATCTTGAATATAGAATGAAATTTTATCCGATGAACCCATCACAGTGCTTAAAAGTGCGGCCATAAACTCTAACGGATAGTTTGCTTTCAAATACGCCGTATGATATGAAATCACAGCATAAGCTGTTGCATGCCCTTTGTTAAAACCATATTCGGCAAACTTGGCCATCAAATCAAAAATTTCCTCAGCATCCGGCCGCGTCAACCCAAGCCGAAGGGCGCCAGGAATAATCCATTTTCCATCCTCATCTTGCAACCCCTGAATAAAGTTCTGGCGTTCTTCTTCCATAATTTCTTTTTCTTTTTCCCCATCGCTCGGCGGAGCAAATCCGCTCGCCCAAGAGAATAGCCAGCGAGATCACGGGCAATCTGCATAACTTGTTCCTGATAAACGATAATCCCGTAGGTGGATTTAAGAATAGGCTCCAACTTAGGGTGCAGATATGTGATGTCACCTCCAAGTTTTCGGCGGATAAATTCCGGGATCTGTTCCATGGGGCCCGGTCGATATAAGGCCACAACTGCGATAATGTCATCAAAGCACGTCGGCTTAAGTTCCTTTAAAATCGCGCGCATACCACCACTTTCCAGCTGAAAGATCCCGGTACTGTTTCCTGAAGCCAATAACGTATACGTCTGAGGATCATCTAAAGGCAAAGTTAGTAAATCCAGTTTTAAACCTCGAGTCTCTTCAATCCGTCGCACAGCCTCTTGCAAAATAGTTAAGTTGCGCAAACCCAAAAAGTCCATCTTCAGAAGCCCTATTTCTTCAACCGCTTTCATCGGAAATTGGGTCATGACAAAGTCCTCTGACGACGTCCTCTGAAGTGGAAGATAATTCATAAGGGGTTCCTTGGAGATCACGATCCCTGCGGCATGCGTTGAAGCATGTCTGGTCATGCCTTCCAGTGACCGGGCTAAGCTATAGAGCCTTTTAATCTCTTCATCCTCTTCAACCATACGAGCTAAATCAGGGGATACACTCAAGGCTTTGTCTAAGGTCATGCCTAAATCACTTGGAATAGCTTTCGCAACCTTATCAACTCGGGCTAAGGGGATTGCCAAAACTCGCCCTCCATCTCTGATGGCTGCTTTAGCTCCCATAGTTCCAAAGGTGATAATTTGGCACACTTTATCCGCACCATATTTTTCGGTCACATAGCGGATAACACGTTCTCGGCCTTCAGGGTCAAAATCTATGTCAATATCCGGCATCGAAATTCGTTCCGGATTTAGAAAACGTTCAAAAAGAAGATCATGACGTAACGGCTCAACCGAAGTGATCCCTAGTAAATAAGCGACCATACTTGCTGCCGCAGACCCCCGCCCTGGTCCAACAGCCACACCATTTTCTTTAGCAAAACGGCAAAAATCTGAAACAATCAGAAAATAACCCGAGAAACCAGTTTGGAAGATAACCTTGAGCTCATAGTCCAAACGTTCACGTTCCTCTTTCGTCATTTGGGGATAGAAATGCGGAAAAGCCTCGCGGCATTCAGCCTCAAGGAAGCCATCTAACGTATACCCTCGTGGTACCTCGAAGACGGGTAAAAGATTCTCTCCAAAATTAAAATCAACCGTACATCGCTCCGCAATTCGACCTGTGTTTTCTAACAATTCAGGGTGCTCTCCAAACAATAGAGCCATCTCATGTTCCGATTTGAGGAAGAATTCCTGGCTGGAGAAACGCATCCGCGCGGTATCCACTAATGTTTTGCCGGTCTGGATACAGAGCAAAGCATCTTGAACGAAAGCATCCTCACGGTTGACGTAATGAACGTCATTGGTTGCCACCATGGGAATTCCAGTGCGTTCGTGCACCTTCCACATTCCTGCAATAACTTTGCGTTGTTCCTCTAAACCATGATCTTGGATTTCGAGAAAGAAATTTTCTTTTCCGAAAATCTGCTCATAGTCCAGAGCGCTTTGAACAGCCATCTCCAATTGATCCTGAACTAAATAATCTGCCACTTCTCCTGCTAAACAGGCGCTTAACGCAATGATACCCGCAGCATACTCGCGAAGAATTTCTTTATCTACCCTAGGTTTATAATAAAAACCTTCTGTATGAGCCATGGAGACCAACCGTATTAGATTGCGATACCCTTGCTCATTTTCAGCTAAAAGGACCAAATGGCGATTGGTATCGTCCTTCCCCGGCCTCCGATCCGTCCGCTTATTTGGGGCAACATAGACTTCGCACCCAATAATCGGTTTAATACCTTCTTTACGGCAAGCCTTATAGAAGTCGATAATACCATACATGACTCCATGATCAGTAATGGCCAAAGCCGACATTTTTAACTCAACCGCACGTTTGACCAGGTTTTTGATTCGTGCTGCTCCGTCGAGTAAGCTAAATTCCGTATGATTATGAAGGTGGACGAACCCAAACTTAGGATCATCAATTCTCTCTATATTCACAAGGTTCACCATCCTCCCTATATATGTATCTTAACAAATATATGTGTATCTTAAAACACTACTACACACATTGTATTATTACTTGTTTTCGTAGTAATTAGCAATGATAAGATTTAAACGTATTAAGGAAATAAGGGATAGATCATCCCTCATCTAAAACAATCTTCATATTAAGAGTTTCCAATGAAGCGAATCCTGTCTAATCGTGTACACATAGGATTGCTTCCCTGACTATTATTTCTAAAATATAAGCTTTAGTGTTCACTTATATTTTGGCGTATAAAACCCCCCTACCATAAGGGGGGTTTTATACGCTCAGACACTATATATCCTATGAGCAAACTCAAAGAATAGTTTGTAAAGGTATTGTCCGTTCTTTCTCTAAAGGGCTGTTTCGCTGACTAGTTTCTTATCACCAATCCTAGCCGTCATCAAACCTTTGGCAACGACAGCATTATCAACCGTTACTTCTACCTCAATATTACAATGTTTTTTAGCAACTAAAAGAAGTTTGGCAGTGACTTTAATTTCTGTCCCTACTGCAAGCGGTTGAAGTTGATAGAGCGTAAAATTTTCGGTGATCGCATTGAGTCGATACTTCTTACGCAACCCAATATAACCAGCCATATTCATAACTGTAACGATCACGCCACAGCTGGCAGAACCATAGTCATCAACCATAGAATTAGTAATTTCACCTTCGATAGAGAGATGTTCCGAATCATCAACAAACCGAAAGCCGCTTAAGACGAGGTTGTCCACTGTTTCACCAAACTGAGGTTGTTTCTGAACTTGCTGGTAGGCTTCAATAACATCTTGCAAGCTAATGATTCCAATCAGTTTATCCTGATCAACAACTAAAGCATTTTCCCATCCTTCCCAAACCATGATCCGAGAAATATGGGTAACGGGATCATCACGCCCTACGAGAAAAGGGTTCGCATTCATGACATCTTTAATTGGCGTTTTCACATCTACTCCGGCAACGTCTACAGCCGTCACAATTCCAACAAGTGTCATGTCAGCTTCTACAACCGGAAACCGACTGTGGTCGGTGTTTTGTGAAAGTTCGTGCCAGTTTTCAACCGTTGCATCTACCTTCAGATAACTTACGTCTTTAACCATAATATCTTCAACTAAAATAAGTTCTTTCTGGATTAATCGATCATAGAGAGCTCGATTAATCATCGTTGTGACAGCAAAGGTATCGTATGGGGATTGAATAATTACTAATTCTCTTTGGCGTGCTAAAGCCATTACCTCTTCATCCGGTTCCAAGCCTTCTGAAATTAACAATGAAGCGTTGTGTTTCAATGCACAAATTTGGGCATCACGACGGTTACCGACAATGCATAACGCTCCGTCTTCCAAGTAGCGTCCCATTGCCTCTAATTCCATCGCTGCGATGATAAATTTATTTGGAGAGCGATCAAGGTGTTCAAAACCACAGATAACAACCCCTTCGACGATCTGTGATACTTCCCGCAACGTCAGATCCTCAATTTGTCGCTCTTTGACCCCTTCAATTCGAATCGTTCCTACTTTAGGAATTGAACGAACAAATCCTTTGGCCTCTGCTTCCTTGATAGCCCGATAAGCTGTCCCTTCGCTAACGTCTAACTCTTTGGCAATGAAACGTACCGAAACTTTACTACCAATAGCCAGATCTTCAATGAAGGTTAAAATTTGTTGATGCTTTGTCAACTAAAAACGCTCCCTACTTGTTTCTATCCAAGCTATTATTATATCATAAGTTTCATTAATCAACCACGCTATTCATTTCTTCGTCGCCTCTGGGTCATAAGCCCTCCGATTCTTCCTGCTTCCTTGGCGCTTAAAGAATGCCATCCATCACTGTGTATCTGTTCGAGCAAGCCCAATTCGGCGGCAATCTCCATCTTTAATGGTTCCAACGGATCTATTCGCCTCACCTTAGGTTTTGACTGTTTCATTCTAGATTCTCCCCCTGCTCATGATATTAAAATCTTCTTCATAATGTGGGCAGTTCGGTCCCCGTTCTCCTAGAATGTGTTCCAAACGGCAACGGCCATCAATTCCATAGAGACAACGCATTGAACATGGTTTTCTTGTCATTAAATCATCTCCTCAGTTTAATTAATAATTATCTCTCCCCAATTTAAAGCTTTACCATTTCTGCAGAAAAATATCCCGCTTGAAAATCAAGCGGGATATCAATTAAAACTAGGTTTTAAACTTCAAACATCTCACCGGGCTTTAACACCTTACCATGACTCTCCGGAGCTCTGCGCTGAAGAAGATGCAAGAACTCCCCCACATCCTGGGCGATGAGTGGAAACGTATTATAGTGCATGGGAATAACTACTTTTGGTCGTAAGAATTGTGAGGCATGAACAGCCTCCTCGACACCCATGACAAAATTATCTCCGATCGGAAGCATGGCAACCTCGAGTGGATGCCTTAATCCGATGAGCTCCATGTCACCAAACAATCCCGTATCTCCCGCATGGTAAAGCCATTTACCTTCGATTTTTAGCAAAAATCCACAGGGAGGACCGACGAAAATCATGTTTCCTCTCTCAGGATCTTCAATCCCAGACCCATGTAAGGCATGCGTTAACTTAACCCATCCAAAGGGGAACAGGTGCTTTCCTCCAATATGCATAGCATGCGTCTTTGCGCCCTGACTTTGACAATAAGCTGCCAACTCAAAAACTGTTATAATGATAGCCCCTGTCTGCTTGGACAGTTGTATTGCATCTCCTAAATGATCTCTATGCCCATGAGTAACCAGAATCGCATCAAGTTGAGTAAAGTCCTCTGGTTTAGCTGTTGTGCTGGGATTCCCTGTCAAAAAGGGATCAATAAGGATTCTTCCTGCTTCTCCTTCAATTTCGAAGCAGGCATGTCCATGGAAATGGATGCGCATTCTTCGACCTCCTACTTAATTTTTGAACGGCTAGCGTAATTTTGAAGTATTTCCCAGGCGCGAGGATAACTGAGGTTCATTTCCCATAAGGCAACTCCCCGTATTCCCATGCTTAAGGCCAGATCCAATTTGTCTTTTAAACTCCGCGGATCTTCGAAGTACACAGTATGACGAACTCCTCTCGTCTCATAACGAAAAAATGTGCTATATTGCCTTCCATCCCATTGTAACGGGGCTCCGTGACGTCGAGCAAGCTCAATGGCCCGTAGGTAGCTGATAACTTGAGCCCCCCCCCGCTCTGACCAATCATACCCATAAAGGGGGATTCCCATATAGATTTTTTGACGTGGAATAGTGGCTATCGCATAATTCAAAATTTCAGTAACCCAGGGTATAGAAGCAACTGATCCGGGAGGACTGGCCGGCCAATGTTCTTCGTAAGTCATAAGAATCACCTCGTCGACAGCCTGACCTATCGCCTGATAATCGAATGCTCCCTTCCATGAATCCGATGGGTCACTGGCAGACTTAGCAGGAACATCAATCGTGACCAGAAAATTTGCTTGTCGAAACTTAGTAGACCACGCTTGGATGAACTTGCTGTAGAGGGAACGATCTTCAGGCGCCGCTTTCTCCAAATCGAGATTGACCCCATCAAACTGATACTCAACCAAAATATTTCTTATGTTCTGCCAAACGAGGTTAGCGAAGTCTTGTTCGCGTATTAAACGTCCGATTAAAGCAGTAGAAAACTTTCCTTGCTGGTTTAGATTACTAACTGTCAAAAGGACCTTGGTTCCCATGGTATGAGCTTCATTAACTAAACTACGACTTGGGCGCCCGTCAAGTGTTCCATTATTCAAAATTGCTATCTGAAAAAGAGCTAATTGGTTAATAATTCTCCCGAATCGTTTAAGATAAGGATAACCTTTTGCTTGTTCGTTTAAACCATTATAGAAGCCAAACACATTTAATGGCATACTTATACCCCCTTTCCGACCATCATATGCATGGAGAGAAAAAGAAGTGTAAGCATCCCGTTTGAGAAGGGAAATGTTTAGAACAGCTTATTTTGAATGACGTCGACTGAAAACCGCCAGCATCGCTGTTCGACGCATAATAATGATAATAAGCAATGTAAAAACTACCAATAAAACTGCCAATGCCCAAATCCACTGTCCCTTCGCCCCGAGCACGGCAGCCACGCCAAAGCAAGCACTCATCCCATACATGGAAAGCACAGCCTGACGGTGAGTCAAGCCAGCGTCCAGTAAACGATGATGCACATGCCCTCGGTCAGCAGTTGCCATAGACTGCCCACGTAGTTTTCGACGAATAATGGCAAAGGTTAGGTCTGTGACTGGCATGCCTAAAATCAAGAGCGGGAAAACCAAGCCCAAAATTGTCGCTGTTTTGAGGAGACCCATAATCGAAACTCCTCCAATTATATACCCGAGGAACATACTACCTGAATCCCCCATGAAAACACGAGCAGGAGGGAAATTAAAAAACAGAAATCCCAGCAGCGCGCCGGCTAAGGCCAAAGTAAGATGGGCAGCAGGAAGTTGATGAATCCCGTTTGCAGACCAAAACAGTAAAAGTGCCACCATAAAACAAATCCCGGCAGCTAGCCCGTCTAGTCCATCTGAGATATTAACTGTGTTCACCAAGCCAACAACCCAAAAGACCATTAATATAAGACCGATTGCACTTAGGCCAAGTGCCCCAAAATCAAGCGATCTGTTAAACGGTAGGGAGATTTCATCCATAGAAAAATGAAAAAAGAGCAGTGCCGCTGCCGCCGCGATTTGCCAAGAAAGCTTGACCATGGGACGCATTTCACGGATATCGTCCCATATACCCACAATTACGATAATGGTGCTCCCGATAAATAACCCCCGTATTTGTATAACAGAGGATATATCCGTTGCATAAGATTTATCCCACACTTGAATAATCAAGGCTGCAAACCAAAATGCTGCATATATCGCTATTCCTCCGAGACGAGGGATCGGCCGTTTATGCACATGCCGCCCTCCTGGATACGCAATGGCTCCCCACTTTTTCGCTAATTTCATAGAAATCGGCGTAGCAATCACCGCAACCACTAAGGCCGTGAGAAAAGTTAACGCAAATGTCATGATTGTTCCTCCAACGCCTCCGCTTCACGTTTAGCCCCTGTATTTCCAACTCTGGGTGCCATTTTCTCTGCTCCTTTCCTACACCAGACCCGAGAAACCCCATTGGCGCAATACCTCATAAACAACAACCGCTACAGTATTCGATAAATTTAAAGACCGAGCTTCCGCAAGCATCGGTAGCCGAATAGCTGTATCAGGATAACGTGCCAAAATTTCCGGAGCCAATCCCTTGGTTTCTTTACCAAAAAGCAGGTACCCTCCAGGCTGATACGCAATATCTGTATGAGCTCGTCCACCTTTTGTCGTTGCTAGATATCTAGGCCCCTCAGGGTTCTTTTCTTCGAACTCACTAAAATTTTCATAAATGACTATATCGAGAAAGTGCCAGTAATCTAAGCCGGCACGTTTAAGGTGCTTGTCATCGATGCTAAACCCTAAAGGTTTTACCAAATGAAGTGTTGCTCCAGTTGCAGCGCAAAGCCGAGCCACATTTCCCGTATTCGGTGGGATCTCTGGCTCAACCAGGACGATATTTAGCCGTTTGTTCAAAACTTTGGTTCCCCTTTCAGTGACACCCTGTGCAGTTTCCACGACATCCCGGCGAGCAGCTACCACTCCCATTCCCCCCGGAGACTCCGAGACTTGCGAACCCTGAGATTTGCTTCATAAGCCCGGCGTGCCCACACTCAACACACTTTAGTAATTCACCGTTTTCTCCCATCCTACACAATTCTGTTGTCAGAACTCCACAGCTCGGACACCCGAATTCATACATAGGCATTAATGATACCTCCCAGTAATTAAAGTTTCTACCCGCTGGCCATGACTCAACGAAGATGTTCGAGGTCAAACCCAGCCATGACTTGCTTATTAAACTATTATAACCTGAAATTATGCCAAACCCAACCTATATTACGAAACATTGTATTTCTGCCAATTCTAAATAAGATATTTTGTATACTTTAAGTAAAACCGTAGATGTTCTTTGTCGTTTTTGGTAATGTTAATGTTAACATCAAAGGAGGAATTATCATGGGGCAAAACCTAGCTCAGAAAATACTTACATCGCACTTAGTTGCCGGTGACCTAAAAAAAGGAAACGAAATTGCTCTTCGTATTGATCAGACGTTAACTCAAGATGCAACAGGAACGATGGCTTATTTGCAATTTGAAGCCATGGATCTTTCTAGAGTTCAAACCGAGTGCTCGGTGAGTTATATAGATCATAATACCCTTCAAACAGGGTTTGAAAATGCGGATGATCACGCCTTTCTGCAGAGTGCAGCCGCGCGTTTTGGGGCATATTTTTCCCGTCCTGGAAACGGAATTTGTCATCAAGTCCATCTTGAACGCTTCGCCAAACCCGGGAAAACTCTGCTTGGATCAGACAGTCACACCCCCACTGCTGGTGGTATGGGAATGCTCGCCATGGGCGCCGGAGGACTTGATGTTGCCGTAGCGATGGGCGGAGGAGCTTTTTATCTGCCTAACCCCAAAGTTCTTCGCGTCTGGCTTACCGGTCAACTCTCTGATTGGGTTTCCGCTAAAGATATTATTTTAGAAATACTTCGCACTCTCACGGTAAAAGGGGGCGTCGGGAAAATAATCGAATACGCTGGACCGGGCGTTAAAACCCTTACTGTCCCAGAACGGTCAACTATCACAAATATGGGAGCAGAATTAGGTGCGTCTTCTTCAATCTTTCCCAGCGACGAACAGACGCTTCGTTTTTTAGAAGCCCAGGGGAGAGCTCAAGATTTTGTCCCTCTTTCTGCTGATGAGGATGCTACTTATGATGAAGAACTGAAAATTGATCTTTCCTTGCTTGTACCGATGGTGGCCCAGCCCCATAGTCCAGATAATGTGGTTTCTGTAAGTGAGCGATCTAACCTCCCCGTGCAGCAAGTAGCCATCGGAAGTTGTACGAACTCTTCATATCAAGACTTAATGCGTGTTAGTCAAATCCTTAAAGGAAAACGTGTTCATCCGGGCGTAAGCTTAGTAATTTCTCCTGGGTCCCGTCAAGTCTTAAGTATGCTTGCTAACAATGGCGCTTTGACAGACCTCATCGATAGTGGAGCACGACTTCTTGAATCCACCTGCGGTCCATGTATCGGCATGGGGCAGTCTCCCGTATCTAAAGCCGTCTCGGTTCGAACTTTTAACCGCAATTTTGAAGGGCGCAGTGGAACGCAAGATGCTTCGGTCTTTCTGTCCAGCCCGGAAGTCGCGGCAGCCTGTGCCTTGACAGGATTTTTAACCGATCCCCGAACGTTGGGACTCCCACCCTCCGTAAATTTTCCCGAACGCTTTAGAATTGATGACAGCATGATTCTGCCACCTGGCGATCCTAAAACCCCGATTCGACGCGGTCCCAACATTCAACCACTTCCCCTCGCCCCAGTACTGGATGACATGCTGGACTTACCCATTATTTTAAAACTTGGGGACAATATAACGACAGACGACATCATGCCCGCCGGATCTAAAATTCTTCCTCTCCGTTCGAACATCCCGGCAATTTCCGAATACACCTTTCACAAAATCGATGCTCAGTTTGCTGCCAAGGCCAAGGCCTTAAAGCAAAGCATCATCGTCGCAGGCCACAATTACGGTCAAGGTTCAAGTCGTGAACACGCCGCCCTTGCTCCCATGTATCTAGGACTGCGAGTTGTTTTGGCCCAGAGTTTTGCCCGCATCCATCGTGCTAATCTGATTAATTTTGGTATTCTTCCTCTGACCTTTGTCAACGAGCAAGACCTTGACCGCCTTCACTCAGGATTGATTTTACACCTTTCGAATTTGCATCAAGCGATTCAAACTCCTGACTCTTTCACTCTTACTCTCGATGATGACTCAAACCCGATTTGGGTCAGACACGATCTCACTGAACGTCAAGCCAAGATCCTGCTTGCAGGGGGCCTTTTGAATTCGACTAAATATTCTGTTAATGTTTGATATCCAAAGCTTGTTCTGTTATATAAAAGCATGATATGATGATTTTATATTTAGAAAAGAGGTGTATTTAATGCTCACTGAAGAGGATCGTAAACTACTCAAACTCATTGAGGAGGATTGCCGATTAACACCTGAGGCACTTTCCATTCAAACAGGATTGACGCCTGAATACATCACTCAAAGAATCAGCGATTGGGAAAAAGAAAAAGTGATTGTCGAATATCGGCCGCTGATCAACTGGGAGAGAACCGGTGATGTATCAGTATCCGCCCTTATTGAAGTTAGAGTCTTACCACAGCGGGGCTATGGTTTTGACAAAGTAGCTAAACGGTTGCAAAAATATCCCGAGATCAAGTCCTTATTTCTGATGTCTGGCGGGTATGACCTGGCTCTGCTCATCGAAGGTAAAACAATGCAAGAAGTCGCCCTTTTTGTCGCCGAAAAATTAGCTCCACTTGAACATATTCAGAGCACAGCTACCCATTTTGTGCTGCGCTGCTATAAGCAAGACGGGATCGAGCTTATGGGAGAGGAAGAGACGCTGCAACGTCTGGTGGTGTCGCCATGAATCGATATCTCGCCTCCCATGTCGAAAACCTGCCCCCCTCTGGAATCCGCAAATTTTTTGATCTTGTGGCAACGATGAAAGACGTCATTTCTTTAGGGGTTGGAGAACCAGATTTTGTGACTCCTTGGATAGTACGCGAAAGTGGCATTTTTTCTTTAGAACAGGGACAGACCATGTATACTAGCAACGCCGGACTCTTTGAGCTGCGTGAAGAGCTTGCGCACCATTTAGCAACGACTTTAGGTCTTTCCTACAATCCACTCGATGAGATTCTGATTACCTCTGGAGCGAGCGAAGCCGTTGACCTCGTGATGCGTGCCGTTCTCGCACCTGGAGATGTGGTCTTAGTTCCTAATCCATCCTATGTATCCTATGGGCCTTGCGCAACATTAGCCGGTGCAAATGTCCACTACATTCCGACCCATGCTAAAGAAGATTTTCGTTTACGCGTTGAAGACTTAGCCCAGGCATATACTCCCAAAGCTAAACTCCTTGTCCTTTCCTACCCAAACAATCCGACCGGGGCAATCATGAGTCGAGAGGATCTGCTCCCCATTGCGGACTTTGTGGCTAAACATGATCTTCTTGTTCTGGCCGATGACATTTATTCGGATCTCACTTATGGCGGAACGCATGTGTCTTTCGCTAGTCTACCCGGCATGCATGATCGAACTCTCTTTGTCAGCGGCTTCTCCAAATCCTACGCCATGACCGGCTGGAGAATTGGTTATGTTGCTGGACATAAAGACTTGGTCGCCGGTTTGACAAAAATCCATCAATACACAATGCTTTGCGCTCCCATTATGGGCCAATTCGCCGCCTTAGAAGCGTTACGTTCTGCCTCCGAAGAGAGAGATGAGATGGTCAATGCCTATGACCGACGGCGTCGCCTGATGGTCCACGGCTTTCGGCAGATGGGTCTGGACTGTTTCGAACCTTTAGGCGCTTTTTATGTTTTTCCTGAAATTACTAAAACGAAGATGACCTCTGAAGAGTTCGCCGAAGAACTCTTAAAAGAAGAAAAAGTAGCTGTCGTTCCTGGGAACGCCTTTGGGCCTTCCGGCGAAGGACATATTCGCTGTTCATATGCTTATTCTACAGAGCAGCTTCAGGAAGCCCTCAAACGAATTGCTCGTTTTGTGCAACCCCGCATTAGTTAAACTTTGGACAATCAGAAAAGGCGAATCGGTCAAACCGATTCGCCTTTTCTGTTATTGGGTCGGTTCTTACTTGCAGATTCAGATTCGCTCCAATAAAGGAAGTTTCGATGGCTTTGAGGGTTGACGGGAATCGGCTGAACTTGCAAGAGGGGACTTTATTTTTGCTTGCCTCCCGTTAGAGATATGGAGAAATAATGGGGGGTATTGATTTATCTTTTTTGTGTTCTGACAACCAAGGTTTTAAACGACAGTCTTGAACATTTTGCATGGCTAAATAGGCATTTCTCTGAAGAATTGCTTTTCCACGCCACCCAGCCGCGGTTACTTGAAAGCGTTCCTGAAACTCTCTTTTGGATAAATTGAGAGTTTCGAGTAAATCTACTCCTCGTCGGTGCGAGAATGGGGATGAATCCGTTTGTTCCTCCTTAAGCCTTTTTTGATTGTGGGGACAAACGTCTTGGCAAGAGTCGCAGCCGAAAATTCGTAAGCCTAGGCGCTTGCACTCCTCGGGAGAAAGTGTCTCCTTTCTTTGGGTAAGATAAGAGACGCAGTCTTTTGACGCGAATGGCTCATTTCCTATGATGTGTGCCGGACATACTTCAACACAGCTTTGACAGACTCCACATTGATCGGGGATAGGGCGGTCTGATGCAATCTCACGATCCAACAGGAGCAGAGCTAAGACAACAAACGAGCCGTATCCTGGAATAATGAGCTGTTGGTTGCGGCCAATCCAGCCAATCCCGGCCCGAACTGCAAAAGCACGCTCAACAAGAGGTCCTGTATCCACTTGCCAACGAGGAGTTCCCGGCCACCCGTTGGTAAGCATAATATCTACCAGCCGATTCAATGTTTGCCGGAGAACACGATGATAGTCCTCGCCAACTGCTGAGCGTGCAATCACTCCCTCACCTTCTTGAGGAGGAAGCGTGTAAGGAAGCGGATAGGCTAAGGCCGCAATGGTCCGGCAATCTTGCCACCCCGCCTTCGGATCAATCCGCTGCTTAACTTCCTTCCCCTCAAAAGGTGTAGCTAACCCTCGATCAATTCGGTCCTGTAGCAATTGATCTAACCCGTCCACTGGTTCGGCCGAAGTAAATCCAATCGCTACAAAGCCTAATTCACATCCCCATTTTTTTATGTTTATTTTCCAGCGCAGTTGTTCATCTGAATCCATGTTTCCTCCTCGAGGTTAAGTCACCCGTAAATCTCCTTATACTTTGCGACCAAATTTTGTCAGATAGAGCTAAAAGCTATGAGACATAACTAAAATCAACCGATTGAACAAACCGAGTCAGATCTTCTAGTAAATCACAGAACTGTTCATCGCAGAGGTAGTTTCCGTACTTATCAAACAAAATCCTGATAAGTGGACGACTTGGATAATTTTGATGAATTGCGATGACTGTCCCTATTTCCCCGGTATTTAAGGTGACTACTGATCTTTGCGGGTAGAGTATTAAGCACTGTCTAAAGCTTTTCACAATATCTTCATTGAACTCTTTCCCTGACCCGGCAATAATTATTTCTAAGGCATGATAAGGAGGCAAGCCTTTTCGATAGGGTCGATCAGCGACAAGGGCATCAAAGACATCAGCTACTGCAACAATTTGGGCGTTAATATTAATTGCCCTTTGCCTTAAACCATCGGGATAACCCTTGCCGTTCCAGCGCTCATGATGATGACGGACAATACTGAGGGCTTCACTTGGCAGCCCAGAAAATTTGAGCATTTCCTCTCCTATAACTGGATGACTTTTCATTATTTCGAATTCCCCTTCAGTTAACGCTGCTGGTTTGTTAAGGATTTTAAGCGGTATGGTGCTTTTACCAATATCATGGAAAATAGCTCCTACAGTCAAGTCTCGTAGTATTTGTCCATTATACCCCATTTGAGATCCTATAAGTGCGGCAATAATCGCCACATTTATAGAATGAATGTAAGTGTAATTATCAAATATTCGAAATTCATTTAGATCTATGTAAACCTGACTAGCTCTTTCTAATTCATTTATAATCCTGTCGACCATAGCATAAGTTTCTTTTAAACGTCCAACACTGAAAAGACAAGTATCCTCAAATATTTCTCGTATATAACCTATAATATCCTGATATTCTGAGTTGGAAAATTTATGCGTTTTTTGAGGTGCATGCGATTTCTCTAGGTCGTACTTCAAAGTGTAAAGCTGGCGCCGTTGAAGAAGTTCTCGAATGTTCTGGGTGATTGGCTTTCCTTTAGATAACAGTAGTATTCCCTGATTATCAAACAGATCAATCGCTGAGGGTTCGCCAATTACTAGGTTGGTTGATAATGGTTCTAAATGGGTTCTCAAAACCAAATTCCCTCCTTATAAAACAAAAACGCCGAATTCAATAAATCGGCGACAAATTTTTGTTCGGTAACCCGGCTATCTTCCACTCTAAGGTGTGGGAGACCCGTGGCTTTGCGTCCTCAGCTCTCACTGAGTTTGCCTTTATCGCAGAATATTAAGTTAATTCCAGCAAAAGCGCGCTAGGTCCTATTCAAAGTAGGCCACTAGTACTACTGAAATATAGCATGTTCTACAATAAAATACAATATTTGTTCAAAACGTATTTTTAATCATTTATATCACTTTTCAGCCATAAATTCGACAATTTTCATTATTTTTAATATTCACCCATTTTTTCAAAATTATCTAATCCTTTTTAAGCAAATTAATAGCAAGAACTTCTTCTCGACACATCTGGTGTTTCTCTCCAACTTGACTATCAATTAGTAATATACCCTGCGTAAATTGACAGGTTCTCCTGAATTATAGAAATATGCCCAAGAGACCACCATACGCTTGCCTCTTGGGCATAAATAACTTTGAAAACAGTAGCTAAAAGGAGTTGAACCTATCCCCTCTAATTTTCTAATGTATTAAATGTTATTAAATGTATTAAATTTATTTACTTGCTCTAAAGTAAGCGTAAGTCATTGGATCGCCTTCTTGAAGGATCTCCCCAGCGGTAACGTCCGCAAGAAATAACGTATGTGTCCCCGCATCCAGTTGCCCCACGACCGAGGCTTCCATGGTTACAAGCACATCATTAAGCAAAAGAACTCCTGACTCTCCACGATGGACCGCCAAACCCTCAAACTTGTCGACATCGCGACCTGTTCGATATCCAAACCTGCGCGCATAGTCGTGACCAGTTTGATTAAGCACTGAAACACCAAACTTCCCACTCTTTTGGATTAATTCATGGGTATAATTCAATTTATTGATCCCAATGGCCAATCTGGCTGGCTCAGCTGTGATTTGGAAACAGGTGTTCGCACATTGACCATTGTCCCTTCCTTCAGCCTGTGCTGTAATAATATAAAGGCCGTATGAAATTCGGTAAAGAGCTTGACGAATTGCTGCTTCTCTATCCGGCTGAACTACTATTGGCTTAGCGTTTGATTTTACTTCAGGGGACATACTTGCTTCATCCACTTGAGATACAAGCTCAAAGAAACTTGCATCTACACCACAAATTGGACAGACGTCTGGTGGATTTTCGCCATTATGGATATAACCACATACGGTACAGCGCCATTGTTTTTCCATTGAAGCCCCTCCTTTATTTAAACAAAAATAACATTATAATTGTTCTAAGTCAAGATTATTTTTCCCGAACTCACAATTTATTCCATACATATGGATCCGATAGTGACCTCTCCGTTACTATGTTCCATTTCTAAACTCTTATAGTTATTACATTTTCTTATTCCATAATAGTCTATACTCCCGTTCAAGCAATTGAAGGTCGGTCAGTTCATACTTAGAGTTCATCA
>NZ_AGAF01000241.1 GCF_000224515.1 Desulfosporosinus sp. OT
ACCAATTTGGGAATAAAAATGGGAGATACGTCTACTAAAGTATTCGAGGTTTACCGCCCCAAATACATCGAGCCTGTGAGCATCCACGGAGGCAAAATTTATGGAATGTTTAAGGTCGAGGGTGCCGCAGCTTTGTATTTTCAATTCGATCTGAAAGAAGGGCAATACCTGGCGGATATTAAACCGGAAAATAAGGTCCTTCGCATGATCCTGACTTATCCTGACTTATCCTGAAATATTGGATGATTCGTTCTGAGAATTTTTTGTAAGGATTTTATGTTTGTATTATAACTAAGAGCACCATTTGGTGCTCTTTCTGTCACATTGGTTGCCTTCCCCCGATAGCCAGGAATTTCACCCAGGAGGATGTAGATTATATGGTTTTCAAGACTCGATGATAGACCGACCTATCTTCGGCAACCGCAGACACAGCCTCAAGTTTTCCTTCACGAATCATTTCTTCGATACGGAAGGCGACCCAGGAATCACGAATTCCAAATTGATATTTACCAAGCTTAGCACGACGTTCAACTCTTATTGCCTTTTTTATTGTCTTGTTTTTTGCTATTTTAGGCCCAGCTATTCTAAAAATTCTAGGCATTACCCTTGACGCATTTCGGGTCGCCGGGGGTATTCTCCTTTTCTTCATTGCGTTCAATCTTCTACAAGGAAAGTCATCCCACATCCATCATCCCAGCCCCGATGAACACACGGAAAGCATCGAGAAAGATGATATTGCTGTTGTGCCCCTGGCAACTCCAATTTTAGCGGGGCCGGGTACAATCACAACGGTAATGGCTTTATCTGGAAGCTATGCTTCAATTTTGACAGGAACCGTAATAGTAATGGCAACTTTTGCACTTGTTCTATTGGTAACCTTCTTACTTTTTTATAATGCTCCATGGGTTCAAAAGCATTTGCCACAAACAACAATAAACTTAATTACTAGAATGATGGGACTTCTTCTAACTGTGATCGCTGTACAAATGGCTTCGACTGGTATCATCGGACTCTTCCCGGGTCTGCGTTGACATATCCACTGGTGTCCGGTTGGATTTGAAGTTGCCGTCCTTTTGATAAAAATCCTCGATATTCATTAAATCCGGCTGTTCATTTAAGCTTTGTCTGGTACAAAGCTGCTGAATAGTTTTTTATTGCTTTCCATTCATTTTCCATGTTTCGATATCAATTGTGGTCCCGTCATTAATTTTTATTGACTTAATCAAAAAGATGAAAGAGTGACCAACATAGTCAAGTTTTTATTTGATTTATGTGAAACTAACGACACTAAAATTTGCTATCCTACATTGTTATTTTATTCGGTTTGAGATGGCAATTCTTGAGGCCGCTTCCTCTCTTGTCATCTATGCAAACGCCCCAAAAAACAGGGTCAAAATCGTAGTTTTTTACCCTAGTCTCTTCGAATTTTCGCCCTCAGAACCACAACATTTTGTGGTCAAAGCCTACTTCTTCTCCTCCGGACCACTATTCGTCATCAGAATTACCGTCTCAACGTGCTTCGGCGCCTTCAGCGGACGACATTCCAGTTCACACTGAACTTGTCTGTTACTGCTGCGTGAAACACGCGTAGAAGGTCTCGGTCGGCGGGAGCTATTTATAGATCGTGTCACGCCTCGCATACTAAAAGTTTGAAACCACACTTGGGGTCTCAGCACTTACGGAATTTCTCAACTTCTTTAACGACAACATCCCTAACACGTTTACCGCATTTTTGGACGAAAGTGTCCCAGTGTCCGTATGAATCGAGAATTATCTGTTTAAAATATCTGATTTAATATATTTGCTTCCATAATCTTAGAATACCAAATTCGCAAGTAAAGGAATAGCCTCTGGTACCCCAAAACTTATACTTTCTGCCCTGGAATAAGAATTTTATTTCATTCATCAGTGGTGCCGCGCAGCGGCATGGGGGTCTGATATATTAAAAAAACGGGTGTATCTTCGTTTTGAAAATACACCTACCACTTTACTGTTTTTCCGTTTATAAATCTAAATTGGCATATGAGTAATATGAAATGCTTTAAGATTCCAATACCGATGGATTCGAGATTTTTATAGATTTTCGCATAATCCTCAATAGATAAAAAATAGGTTAGTCCTCAAGCTTGACGCCTGTCATTTCTTCGCTCATAAGCCATAATCGTTTTGCCATTTCTCGATCAGCAGCCCAAGGAAGTACACCTGTTAGCTGTTGCCCCATTCCTTGTAAAGCAAAGTCAGAAATCGCTTCTGCGATATCACAGTCAAGGCAATAAACGCCTCCTTTATCACCCAAAAGCGGACTGGTCGCACACCAAACACTCGTTGCAGCACCTTGCTCAGTTGTTTTGTACTCTCCACCAATTGCACGCTCTTGGGATGATAAAAATCTTGCCAACTCCGAATCAATTCGTCCCGGATGTACAGAAAAAGCACGAATACCGTCCGCATATCCTCGTTTATCAAGTTCTACAGCGAATAAAGCATTAGCAGATTTGGCTTGACCGTAAGCTCTCCATTTATCGTATTCACGCTTATCAAAGTTAGGATCGTCGAAGTCAACTCCACCAAAGCGAACTCCCGTCGAGGATAGTGACACAACACGAGCATTTTCAGCCTTCTTCAAAGCAGACCATAGACGCAAGGTCAATTGGAAGTGTCCCAAGTGATTCGTCGCAAATTGCGATTCGTATCCTCGAGAATCTCGAACCAATGGTGGAGCCATGATACCTGCGTTAGCAATCAAAATATTTAACGCTCTACCTGTATCCAGAAATTTTTGTGCGAACACATCAATTGAATTCGGGTCCATCAAATCGAGGGTTTCCACTTCTACACCCACAATGTCCACAGTTGCGGCTTTTGCCTGCTCCACCGAACGAGCACCTACGATGACAGTAGCTCCTGCTACAGACAGCGCACGAGTAGCTTCAAGTCCAATACCTGAATGTCCGCCAGTAACAATAACAACTTTCCCGCTAAGATCAATATCTTTAACAACCTCCAACGCAGTTGTATGTGAATCAAAGCCGGATGAAATTGGGATCTGTGGGGTTATTTTGTACTCATTGTTTGTTGCCATAATTTAATCCCTCCATAATAATAGTTTTTAGTAATCAGGTGACAAATCGTTTTAAAAAATAGCACGTTACTGTGCTCTTATCTTAGGAATTTTAATCCGATTAATCGTTCGCTAAGCTGCCAAAGGCGTTCTGCAAGGATAGGATCAATCGCCCAGGTGCATACGCCATCAGGAATCTCGGTTACATCATTCGCTTCCAAAATGTTGGCGATATCAACATTCTCACAATATACGCCGCCCAACCCATCCAGCTGTCTGCTTGTCGCACACCATACGGACGTTGCTGCGCTTTGCTCAGCAGTTTTGAATTTAAAGAATGTTTTGGCTGTGGACAGTTCATCCTCGGACATATAACGAATCAAATTACTCATTACAGCGCCAGGATGTACGGCAAAGGCTCGAACGCCATCTGCGTATCCCCATCGATCAAGAGCAACAGCAAACAAGGAAGTAGCCGATTTTGACTGTCCATATGCTTGCTGTTTGTTATATTCGCGCCGTTCATAGTTCGGATCGTCGAAATCAACACCTCCAAAGCGAATACCCGTGGAAGAAAGAGATACAACACGTGCTCCGTTTGCCTGCTTTAATGCTGGCCACAGGCGTGCGGTCAATTGGAAATGTCCCAAATGATTGGTCGCAAATTGTGACTCGTATCCTCGAGAATCCCTCGTTAACGGCGGGCTCATAATACCTGCATTATTGATCAGAATATGGAGAGGTTTATCCTGAGCCAAAAAACGTTCCACAAAAGAATCAATTGAAGCCGGATTGATAAGATCAAGCGCCTCAACTTCAACCCTAGGTATTCCCGCAACTGCAGTGCTGGCTGCCTGCAATGAGCGCGCAGGAACAACTACCGAAGCACCTGCGTTTGCCAATGCTCGCGTCGTCTCCAGCCCAACGCCAGAATATCCGCCAGTTACAATTGCCACTTTGCCAGTCAAATCCACTCCTGCAATGACTTCCTGCGCAGTTGTTTCTTTCCCGAATCCGGACGATATAGGTTCTTGCGCAGTTACTTTATAATCACTGTTTTCGTGCAATATGAATTCCTCCTAACAATCACCATTTTTTCGCTAAGCTAATAAACTTAACGAATAATGAGAGTATAGCATGTGTTCTATACAAAGTAAACAATATATATACATGATGTCTATTTAGTATGTTTTGTTTGAATCTCTTGAGATTTATTGTATAATAATCCAATTGAATAGATACGTAATTGATGATGCACCTGGCTGCATACTTTCTGAGCAATAGCGAAAAGCTTTGGGAAAACGTCAGTACCCTGAGTTAAAAATCCACAGGGATTATTGTAGCAGAGGATAAGACTTATAAAGAGAAACTATAAACCATATATATGGGAAATGAATGCACGGCAATAGAGAAGAGAGTTTCTCAAAGAATATCCATCCATCTATAACAAAAAAAATAAGTCTGTAACCCACATTTACTTGGCTACAAACTTATTATACGAGGAGAAATGAATAATATGGACATCTCTCTGAAGATGAAAACATACGACGCTAAGACAAAACTACTAAAAAAATTAATTGAGTCTGTCATTAGAGATGGTTTTCAACACTTGCGAATGGACGACATTACTAAATATATGGATGTAAGTCGAGCAACAATGTACAAATATTTTTCTTCTAAAGAAGATGTTATTAGTGGCGTAGTGAGCATTTTCATTGACTACATCGAACGATTAGAGTTACATTGTGATAACGAAGAAGAAGTTTATTTCGGCATATGTTTTCAGCAGCTATTTGAACAATCGGTATCTCTCATAGAGTACATTACCGATACGTTTACAAAAGATTTGCAAACCGCTTACCCAGACTTGCATAAAAACCTTATGGTAGCTTTACAGAAACGAGATCAACAATCGCTTCAATTTTACAGACTTGGGAAAGAGCGTGGAATTTTCAACCCAATCAACGAAACGTTTATTTTGTTGCAGGACGTTTTGTTGCTGCGCGAAATAACAAGTGTGAAATACTTACTATCCAACCAAATCACAATACAAAATGTTTTATATGATTATTATCAGTTCAAAAAAATACAGCTTTTTATAACCAATAAACTTTCACTAGTGGATGATTCTAACATAGATAGCGTCATTGACAGGCTGGTAGAAAAATTTAATCCGATGCTCTTATAGCCAATATCTCAGACCCAATAGCTGTGCTTTTTTTGAACGAATTTTTACAGAATTAATGAGTGTGATAAACTGTAAAAAATAGTATTCCCTACAAGACAGCAAAATTATTGCTGCTCCATCACTATATTTAGTATTCAAGTCAGCAGGACAGACAGGCAAGCGTCTCAATGAAGTAACGCCAACGTGCGTTGAGTACGTAAAAAAGATGCTGCAACTCTCTGGTATCCCCTTGGCGGGAAGGCATATTTCAGAAACAGTTGCTTGGAAAGGACGTTTTTTTCGTCGGTCCGGCTCCTGCCATTGCTTACAATCCAAGTAAATTATAAGCAATAAAACCTTCAAAAGAGTTTTGACATCTTGAAGGACTTATACCATTTGCACCCTTTCTTATAGACTGAATCAGGTAACCTTCTGGACTATGTCCAATCATCATAGAAAGATTGCAAAATGATTGCAAATTAGGCTGAGTCGATACTTAAACGCTGCAGATAAGAATGCTTCCGAATCAGCTTGCGGTATTCGGCGGGCGTCATCGCCGTGTGCTTTTTGAACTCCCGAATAAAATGCGCCTGGTCAAAATAACCTGCTTCCATGCCAACCCGGGTCAGATGCTCCTCCTGATGATAATTGATCAGATTAATGGCATTTTGAAATTTCATAATTCTTTCAAAGGTCTTGGGACTGAATCCAATGTACTGTTCGAATAACATGTTAATGTACCGTGCCGAGTAGCCGGTTTTCTCTGACAATTCCTGTATCTTTATACTGCCCATAGTGGAGATTATTATATCCTTTAAGTAACCTGCAAGCTGTTGGCGGCTATTTCCTGAAGAAAAACAGGAAACTTCACTTAAGCTTGAGGAATAATCCTCCAAAAACAGGCGGATACACTGCTGCCAGTCCTGCGTCTCTTCGATTCGTTTCGCCAGGTCTTTATTTTTGAGGAGATAGATAAGATCGGTTTCCAGCCCAATGAGATCCTTCATTTGAACTTTCAGATTCGCAGGCAGAATACCGGGCATGAATGATGTGATGATGATTGTGTTCACAAAATGAGAAAGTCCATTTTTTAAAATAAATCCTTGTTAATTATTTGTATGGTGTTATACTCAAAGATAAATAAGAAGCATTGCAGAAGATGGAGGAGAGAAGCATATGATTTGGAAAGAAAAGTATATGGTAGGAGTTCCCCTGATCGATCAGCAGCATGAAGAGCTGTTTTCCCGGGTTACTGCGTTTGTAGAAACCCTGCGTTCCCTTAAACCCTGGGACCAAAAGCTTGAAAAAGTTAATGAAACCCTTGAATTTATGAAAGGTTATGTAGTGACTCATTTTGCCGATGAAGAAGCCTATCAGGCGGCAATTGGCTATCCCCATTATCAGGATCATCGGAAGATTCATCAGAGAATGGTTGCCTATGTGGTGGCGGTTTCTGAAGAATACGAAAATGAGGGCTTTAAAGAAGAACTCATGCAGCAATTCGGAGGGAAGCTTATGGCCTGGCTGATCAATCATGTGCTAGCAGATGATCAGAAGATTGCAGAATATGCAAGAAGTAAGGGGGTTAACTAATGAAACGCGAACTTTTAACTTCCTTTTCTAATGCAGCCAGTCAGACCTTTAAACTGCTTTTAGATCTGGACGTAATCACTGATCCTGTTCAGTCCCAGGAAAACAATGATAAGAAAGAATATCTGGAAAATATCAATATTGTCATAGAAATTACCGGGGATCTCAATGGTGAGGTCATTTATAGCTTTCCCAAAGATACGACCCTGGAAATGGTGAAAATGATGAGCGGTATGGATTTCAAGGAAATCGATGAGTTTGTTAAATCGGCTTTAGGTGAGATCGCTAATATTATCAGCGGCAATGCTTTGTCAAGTCTGTCGCAAGCCCAATTAATTTGTGATATACGTCCACCCAAAATCATCGAGGACCTGACTTTCACTGTCAGTGAGGGATGCTCAATTTACCGGACCAAGGTCAAGACTTCTATCGGAGATGTGGAGCTGAACCTTCAGACAACTCAGGCTGTGGGCTGAGACCGTTTCTCATACAGGTGCTTACCCCGAGAATGCCCTTCGACTCTATTATTTTTTATTATTGCCGCAATATTAGATGGGCTAATTACGAGAAGTTTTCTCCATTAGCTCTTTTTGAATTTAGATGTGAAATTATTCTAAAAGCAATCGCTTCAATGGCAAATTTGCTTTAATTGTCCTTACTATGTTAGATTTTATGAATAAACTATTGGTTTAAAATTTGTATGATGTGAAAATATCCATAAGTTAAATACCCATACTGCCTAAGAGGTGAAACAATGAATATGACTAAATCAAGCTAATGTGTTTAAATAAACACCATTAGCTTTTTATTTTGGGGAATCCCGCCCTTATTTTACTTTCCTAAGTACGCCTTTGCTTCATCGCTGATCCGGGAGCTCCCGATCGCTTTTCGGATCGCTTTGTTATGTTCCATTTCTCTAAACGCTGTTCTGCGTAATGAGTCACATCAACTTTAAGTTAAGTTCACACAAAATCTTATTCCTTATATTTCTAAGAGCTTCATAACGGTCAGATACCGAGTTCAATAAGAATATCAAACTAAGAATATCAAATTAAAGCGTTAAACTAAATAACTACTTAAATGACTCGAATGCAGTGACAGAGTCCAAAAATTCTGTCCTGTTTCTCACGCTGTTATTGCACCAACCATTTTAACCAGCACGATTTCCGGTCTATTATAGAACCTTATTGGTAAAAGACTCTCTCCTAAGCCGCAGTTAACTATCATATTCGTTGACCCAGCTGTGAATTGGCCATAATCATACTTGGGGAAAAAGCCCTGTCCGGGAGCAACAACTGCACCAACAATAGGAAGCCTAACTTGTCCGCCGTGAGTATGACCTACTAATACCAATTGAATATTTGACATGGATGCCGCTGGAAAAATATTCGGTGCATGGGCCAGCAACACCCTTGGTTGAGAATCTGCAATACCATCAAGTGCTTCGCCCAAATTATCTCTTCGAAGATATGGATCATCGACCCCGACAATCCAAATATAAGAATTACCTTTTGCATACTTAAACTTCTTATTTTCCAGTATCTTTACTCCATAGTCTGCTAATAAAGGCTTAATACTAAAATCATGCCGCCACTCATGATTCCCAGGAACAAAGAAAATGGGGTTGGAACTTAACCCTCTGACCAGAGATAAAGTGGGTTCAGCATCGGGATTATTTTTATCGATAAAATCACCTGTCATTGCTATCATGTCGAAACTTTGACGATTAATTATCTTTAAGAGCTTATCCTGTTTATCACCATATTGTTTGGCATGCAAATCTGTCAGATGGAGAATTGTAAAACCCTCAAAGTCTTTAGGCAGATTATTAATGGCAATGGTATATTGTTTAATAGCAATCGAATAAAGATCATAATAAAGATAGGCAATCAACCCTATCCCGCCGAGAATAAATGCTCTGCGGGATATCTGCTTATTATCCAAAAATAGTCCTCCCTTTCTCCCATCCGTTGAGAGGGATAGCACTTTCTTCCGGAGGGCAGCTTAATCTATAGGATAGCGCTGCATTTGCCAAAGACCCACAGGCTGCAACGAATTTGAACTATGCATAGTCGGCATCACCCGGATCGGATTTTAACTAATAGGTTTGCGGGAACAGACCCGGTGACAACTTGCCCAACCCTTTAATCATCCAGGTATCTCTGGAATCTGCACTCGAGAAGTAACCCTGGAGCTTTTCTGTTGATCCATCATTGAGCGTGACGATCATTTTTACTCTTGCTTCTTTGGCATCCGGGTTAACCGCCCTATGCGGATCACTCATAGCCCAGAGTTCTATTTCTCCAAGCTCAATTTTAGAGGATTGGGTACGTATTTTATTCAGCAGTACTGCCATTCGGACAGCATAATTGTCCTGGATTCCTTTTTGCAGAAAGTAAGCCTCCGCTTGACCGGTTTTAATTTGATTATTAATAAATTGAATACAAGCCCTATAAACATTCTTTCTCGCCTGACTATCCGGCCAAGTGGAAAACCCGGCAACCTACCATTTTCCGGCAATCTTCACCAGCTCATGAGGTCCTCTGAAATAATCATCCTTCAGTATAACCGCTGCTCTGTTGGGGGCTTTCATATTAAGGGGCATCGTAACATTTTTGCCGATCTCCTGCCTTATGCACTGCCAGTACTTGGGGCTTCCGTTTCCAGTAAAATGTATTCCAGCGCTTCCTGAGGAATCGGGTCATAAGTATTTATAAAAATTTGTTTTATATCCTCAAGCTTGGGGGATTCTGATCCACATAAGTAAAGAACACGCAGCGCTTATCCATGGCGGTAAGGCCTCACGCCGAAGGGCGCGAGGCCTATGCTTTAAATGTCTTCCATAAACTTTGAATATGTTTGTCTAAATCTTCCTCTTCGTTCACTGGGGCATCATAATACCACATATCATTAGGATATGGCTTTCCTATCTTACTTTTGGTAGGATATTCTCCCTGCCTATTAATATGTGTAGGTTTGTTTGGATATTTACTCCTCCCCATCCCCGGCATAACAGGAAAAGGCCAATTACTCCTTCATCATCCCTCTACTTTCTCCGTTTTTCCCATGGATAAATCTCATCAAGCCTCCGAAGAAAGTCTTTTTGAACATCCGGATCGGCATTTTCATTAATCGTTATTCCAGCGGTTGTATGGGGACAATAGACTACAACAAGACTGTCCTTGATATTTTGGGTAGTCAGAAAGTCTTGTATTTGGGCGGTTATATCGATCATTTCGTCGTGATTTTTGGTCTGCAGATGGATTTCATGGATCATCATTGCTCTCCCCTCTATCTTGTTACCTATGATAAACATCTCATTATGTCCATCTAAATTCCTGCCCAATTGTTGTTCTTATTGCTTCTGCATATATTTATTTAACTAGGCAACGAACGCCAGTTCCTTTTCTGCCGGACTCCAAGCAGGCATTGTCCGATTTACATGAAGCTTTGCCTTGGTCACCTGATACCCATCTATTGATAAGCCCGGGCTCCTTAATAAAGGGTCTACTCATAGAGATATAATCTACCTCTTCGGTCTCCACAAGCACTTTTGCTAGCTCATAGGAACGTATTCCCCCGACTAGAATAAGCGGAACATGTATTTCACGTTTGAAGACACGGGCTTCATTTCTAAAATAGGCCTCCCTTTCGAGCGAATTAATCCCCGTCCTGCTGGGTTCCAACCTGCCAGTTTTTATCACACCACCGCTCAATTCAATTGCATCAACACCAGCGTTGACGAGTCTATGTGCAACCTGAAGAGAATCGTCCAGACTTAAGCCATTTTCAATAAAATCCTGACAGTTGAGTTTTACCAGGATAGGATGATCATGCCCAACGGTTCTTCGTATCGCTTGAATAATATCGAGATGTATTTTAGAACGATTATAAATGTCTCCTCCATATTCATCATGGCGCTGATTAAAAGAAGGAGACAGGAATTGACTTAGAAGATAACCATGCGCTGAGTGAATTTGAATACCATCAAAACCTGCAGCTATAGCCCTTTCAGCCGCTTTAGAATAAGCCTCAACCAGCTCCAGGATGTCCTCAATCGTCATTTCCCTTACTGAAGTGTTATCTGTATCTTTTACATGGGAAACTGCCAAGACTTTCTGCCTGGTTAATTGCTCCGAGGCAAATCTTCCTGCATGAGCTAGTTGCATTATTATTCTGCCACCTGCAGCATGTACCGCCTCCGTCATTTCTTTAAGGCCAGGAATAAGACGATCACTATATACACCCAATTGATTTGGGCCCGCCTGTCCATCTGTTCGAACAAAGGAATGACCAGTGATGATCAGCCCTACTCCACCCTTGGCTAGTTGTACCATTGCCTCAATTAATGCGGGAGTAACAGCTCCATCAGTGCTTGCTAGCCCTTCCCAGGTAGCGGATCTTATAAAACGATTGGGAAAGTCTAGTTGCTTTATGGTCGTTTGGTCAAATAGTGTCTTCACAGGAATCACCTCTATTTTTCATCGATCAAAACTACAAAGTTTTAAATTACTCGAATTTACAAACTCCGCCCCATCCAAAAACATCCCTCAACTCCCAAGATGGCAGACAATCTTGAATCAGCAATTAGAACGTTTAAATAACTTTTTTGAGGACGCTTGCCCTCTTTTTGTTAACCTATTCAGTTCGGAGTGTTGCCGGACTATTTGGTCAACTTGTGACTGTATATTCCAATACAATAATGCGTTTGACAAAATACATAACGATATTAGAAACAACAATTAAGGAGAATATCTATCTTACTGATTCCACCTTTGCCACCATCTAATTGGGCTACAAGAAAGCCCATCCTGAATTCTACGAATCATCCGATGACTCTCCCGGATTCCATATACTTGTATAATGCTTCATCACTACCGATCATCAATTGTTCTTGCAATGCTGGCGCAAAATTCTGTTTTATGTAACGTCGCGCCCCAGATACAGAGGCCGACAGAATGTCAAGGCGATTTCTTGTGTAATGCAAATATTACTATTCATATAAAAACAATAGCACAACACAGTACAACAACTGTAGATATTATTAATCCACCCAATTTCTACTCCTCCAATATCTTGTGGCGAACTGAGCTCTTTGGACCTGGAACCTACGCGGAACGACAACAAAAAATGACATCCCACAAGCATGTTTCGCCGTGTAGCGCGATGACCGGAATCTGCAGGTAGCAGGCAGTAAGCTATGATATTGTCTCTCCCGTCAGAGTTTGTTCCCAATCTATTTCGACCGGCAAGTTCAAGCAATCTATTTGTTTCATTAATAGAAGCCCCCATGCCCAAACAGAGTTTCAAAACGACATCACGTCCAGGATTACGTCCTCCCCGAACATATTGATCAAATGAGTTATCGCTAATCTTTGATTTAGCGATAATGTCTTTTCTAGATAATTTCTTCTCCACTAATAACTTATTTAATCCCTCTAAACAACTAGCAGGTAATTCACCATCATTGATGTGCCCATAAGCTTGTTGTAATTTAAGTTCGAGGGATATCCCTAGTGATAATTCCACAATTATCCCGTATTTCCTGCATAAAGCAGAACAAAACCACCCACCGCAAACGCCCGAAACGCTCAGGTGGGTGTAATCAAGGACATATTAAGCTATCTAAACACTACATAATATCCTTCAAACTTAGATAATAACTTGTTTTCATCTTTACAAAACACGTTTAGTTTAATTCGAGCACGATTGAACTTGTTGAAAGTCAGCTGTAACTTTTCTATGTCCTGTTTATTAACTATATTGCACTCTGCTGTAAAGTCCTTTTCAATAGGAAATAAGTATTCAATATTGCTCCTCTGGATTACAATATGTGAATTTGGAGCAAATTCTTTAACGTTTGAAAAGACAATGCCCCAGCCGCATAGCGTCATCAAACTATTTATACTACCAGCAAACGCAGTACATTTATGATTAAAGTTTGGTTCTAGCCTAGCCAGCATTTTTACACTGGTAGGTTCGAACTTAATAACCTCAAACTTCATTTTCTCAGTTATGGGTATTTGCTCATACAAAAATTGTTGAAATGCGAATTCTTCATCCATTACTTTCCTCCAACTTTAATAAATCAAAACCTAATTCACATACCTACTTTACCTGTTTACATGTCCATATATCAATGTATTTAGGCATAATAATTGGTATCAGGTAACAATTGTTAATATTTTACCACGTATTCCATATTTATCAATACGGCCTATTTATTTTGGAGACAATGATAAATAAACCGGAGGTTGAAAGTCTCGATGTACCTCATCCTCCTACCTTCCATATCCACTAGTGGGTTCATCACATCCTGCGTGATTCCGATACTGGCCCACGGCAACACAAAATTAATACCCTCCGCTCCGCCGATGAACATTCCTTTGTAGATCAGCCAGGAGAAGATGATGGCCGTAGGAAGCCCGACTAGCAGTGCCCTCAGGCCATAAAAGGCGCACTCAAAGCGCATCATTTTGTTGAAATTGTGATCGGACATCCCCACAGAGCGGAGCATGGCAAGCTCCCGGCGGCGCAGCTTGATATTCGTGGAAATTGTGTTGAACACATTGGCAACAGCAATCAGCGAAATCATAATGATAAACGTATAAGCGAACACGTTGGCAATAAATATCATATTGCGGTTCTGATCAAATATTTCAGACGAATTCAAAAGGAGGTACGAGGCTGTAATTCCTTCGCCCTGAATCATCATTTTCATTTCAGCCACAAACTGGGATGGATTCTTTGACTGAAAGGTCATGCCCTTAACCCTGATATTCGCCGCAGTCTCGGAGTGAACAAGCTTTTCCTTGAGGGAATAAGGAGCCATCCCCATAATAGCGTATGGCCGCAGCATAGACATTCCGGTCACCGCTGGTGTATCAGGCGGCACGGTATTGACAACCGTAATGCTTACGTTTTGCCCATGTTCCGTTTTTAGCTCGCTATTTGTTTCGGGAGCGATGGTAAAATCCAGGGAAGAACTCTTGAATAGATCCTTAATCCGGCCAACCTTCTCCTCCCCATTGCTGCGGCCTTGCACTTTGGCAACGGCAATCAGTTTCGCGTTTGGCCCGGTATATTCCTCCC
>NZ_AGAF01000240.1 GCF_000224515.1 Desulfosporosinus sp. OT
AATGGTACTCAATATTGTGGGGGTATAGCTCAGCTGGGAGAGCGCTTGAATGGCATTCAAGAGGTCAGCGGTTCGATCCCGCTTACCTCCACCAATTTAATTGAGTAATTTGACGCAATATTGAGGTTTAATAGACTTCAATATTAGTGTCATAAGTGATGGTAGCTCATCTTGTGAAATGCAATAAGATAATGATTTGAGTTTAATTAATAGGTTAATCTGATCTCATACATCGGGCCACGCATTTCAAATAGTTGATGTTCTTTGGTCGCTCCCGGACATCCTGCATGAATGCTAATTCGTGCGAAGACAGTGTCTTCGGTCCTCTGCGACACTCAGAGCGTCCATGC
>NZ_AGAF01000239.1 GCF_000224515.1 Desulfosporosinus sp. OT
AGGAGCATTCCTGTAAGTAACAAAAAATGAGCTTTGAAAAAAAGACGACCTCACGTTAAGATTTGAGAGGACGGACTGTTGGCCAACAGAATCCAATCAAAAAATAACGGAGGTCATCCAGGTGAATTTTACACAAAACGAGAAACTAAATCAACTATCCGAAACGAGTATTGTCATAGGCGTGGACATAGCCAGCGAACTTCATTATGCCAGAGCGTTCGACTGGCGGGGAGTAGAGTTAGGTAAAGTCTTTAAGTTTGCAAACAGTGCCGAGGGATTCAAGGATTTATCCGCATGGATTGGACGGCTAAAAAAGCAGACACAAAAGGACAGCATTGTAATCGGAGCAGAGCCAACGGGTCATTACTGGTTTGGCCTAGCATCCTACCTGAAAGAACAAAGTATCAAGCTAGTCCTGGTCAACCCATTCCATGTAAAGCGGAGTAAAGAATTGGATGACAATCACCCGAGCAAAACTGATGCTAAAGATCCCAAAACCATTGCCAAGCTGGTAATTGAGGGCAGATACAATGAACCCTATATTCCAGAAGGCATCTATGCAGAACTGCGAATAGCGACGTCTTGCAGACTGCGCATTCAGAAGGAAATGAACAGCATAAAGAATCGCATACAGAGGTGGCTGAAAATATACTTTCCCGAGCATGAAACTGTATTTGGAAAGTTTGATGCAGCAAGCAGCATGCTGGTGCTTCAGGAGGCTCCCTTGCCCAGCGATATTAAAAAACTTGGAGCAGAAGGAATCAACCGAATTTGGAGAGATAACAAACTCAGAGCAGTTGGAATGAAAAGGGCTAAGAGCCTGTATGAAGCTGCTCAGGAGACCATTGGTTGCCCTGAAGGGGAATCTTGTTCCAGGATGGAAATTAAGCTGCTGCTCCAAGACTATCAAAATAAAACGTCACAATATGACGTCATCATGGATGTTATCGATGGACTGTGTAGGCGAATACCAGAAGTGGCAAAACTGCTTGAAATTAAAGGTGTGGGCCTTATTACAGTAGCCGGTTTTCTCTCTGAGGTTGGAGACATTAGACGCTTTAATTCTCCAAAACAGATCCAAAAACTTGCAGGCTTGGCCTTGCGAGAAAGCAGCTCGGGCAAGCACAAAGGACAGACCACGATCAGCAAACGGGGACGAGCACGACTGAGGGCAATTCTATTTCAAGCAGTGATGCCGCTAGTCGCTAAAAACACAGAGTTTGCAGAGATACACAAGTATTACACGACGAGGATCAAGAATCCTCTCAAGAAGAAACAATCGCTAATCGCCTTAAGCTGTAAACTGATTCGGGTATTCTATTCCATACTAACGAAGGGTATAGAATACGACCCGCAAAAGCTAATTCGAGACATTCATCGCCCCGCAGAGTATTTGGCAGCGTAAAAGAATCATAACATGAAGAGCAAAAACCAAACTGTTCTATTGGTAAGCGTCACCACAGAATAGATCAAAATCATTGAATTCAAGCAAGACAAAAGAGCTGGTAGTCAGTCGCATATTATTCCATTAGAGCAAAGACTCGGTCGAGGAGCAAAACTGACACCCAATCATGGATAGGTGGAACGAAGGAATTTAGGGCAGATTTAACATCTTGACCCTGTTAGACATGGGAGGTTTACCACCGTGAGAATAGTGGGTTACAACGGCCAACATATCCAAAACAATAGACGTTGGCTTTGCCATACTCAAATTCTCTGAATTAAGCATTCTATGCAAGTTCTATCCGTGATAACTTCTTTTGGTGAGTTAGCAATTCTATAAAAACAAGAGGAAAACCAAGAAAAATCAAATTTATATA
>NZ_AGAF01000238.1 GCF_000224515.1 Desulfosporosinus sp. OT
ACTAAAGCATTAACTCCCTGGTCTACAGCATCCTTATTCATATCAACAATCTTTTGCCCTTTTTTGCCATAGGCTTTTTCAATGGAACCTTTCAGGTAACCTATCGCATCATCGATCGGAATAACATTGGCAAGTTTAAAGAACGCTGATTGCATAATCATGTTGATTCGGTTTCCTAAACCAATTTCGGAGGCGATATTGATTGCATCAATAACATAAAACTTAACTTTTTTCTTGGCAATGCTGCGACGTAGTGATGCAGGAAGTTTTTCTTCTAACTCTGCTTGTGTCCAAGGACAATTCAGGACAAAAGTACCACCATTTTTTATTCCCTTTAGCAGATCATAATGATGGATAAAAGCTCTATTGTGGCAGGCTACATAATCTGCAGAGTATACTAGATAAGTGGATTTTATAGGTTGTTTTCCAAAGCGTAGGTGAGAAATGGTCGTCCCACCGGATTTTTTACTATCGTAGGAGAAATACCCTTGGGCGAACATAGTGGTATTGTCGCCGATGATTTTGATAGCCTGTTTATTCGCACCAACAGTTCCGTCAGACCCGAGACCCCAGAACATACAACTAATGGTACCTTCAGGGGTGACATCGATAACCTCCTCCTCAGATAAAGAGGTATGTGTGACATCATCGACTATGCCTATGGTGAAATTATCTTTCGGGTTTTCTTTCTTCAGATTGTTATAGACAGCTAAAATTTGAGACGGGCGTGTGTCCTTGGAGCCTAGTCCGTAACGACCACCTACAATCAATGGCTTTTGTTCACAATTATAAAGAGCTTTTGTTACATCAAGATAAAGTGGTTCAGCGATAGCCCCAGGCTCCTTGGTTCGGTCGAGGACTGCAATTTTCTTAACTGTCTTGGGCAATACATCGAAGAAGTATTTAGTTGAGAAGGGCCGATACAAACGAACTTTGATCATACCAACTTTTTCGCCTTTTGCCCTTAGGTAATCGATAGTTTCTTCAATTGTCTCACAGCCCGAACCCATTGCAATAATCAGTAGCTCAGCATCAGGATCACCATAGTAATCAAAGGGATGGTATTCCCTACCGGTTATACGCTTAATTTCTTTTAAATGATCTTCCACAATATCGGGTATTGCATCCATAAAACGGTTAGAAGCTTCCCTTTGCTGGAAGTAAATGTCCGGGTTTTGGGCAGAACCTCTTGCAACCGGATGTTCCGGATTTAAAGCATGATCTCTAAAGGCTTGAACTGCATCCCAATCGACAACTTTTGCAATATCATGTTCATCGATAAGCTCAATTTTTTGGATTTCGTGCGAGGTTCTAAACCCATCGAAGAAATGTAAAAAAGGAATCTTTCCTTTGATTGCGCTTAAATGTGCTACATAGGCCATATCATGTGCTTCTTGAACGCTAGCCGAAGCAAGCATTGGAATACCAGTCTGACGACAAGCCATAACGTCTTGATGATCACCGAAAATTGACAAGGCGTTAGCTGCCAAGGCCCTGGCGGTCACATGTAAAACTCCAGGCAACTGCTCACCGACCATACGATAAATATTTGGAATCATTAACAGAAGTCCTTGTGAGGCGGTATATGTAGTTGTTAGTGCACCTGCTTGAAGGGAACCATGTACAGCTCCTGCGGCCCCAGCTTCTGACTGCATTTCCACTACTTTCACCGGTTGGCCAAATAAATTTTTTCTGCCATGTGCTGCATACTCGTCAACACTTTCTGCCATGGGTGAAGATGGTGTAATGGGATAAATCGTTGCTACCTCGGTTAATGCATACGACGCTTCAGCTACAGCTTGATTACCATCCATAGTCTTCATTTTCTTAGCCACTCGAATAATCCTCCTTTTAGTCTATACTTAGCCTTCGCTTTAGTATTTGACATTACAGGAATCTCATACGTTTAATAGCAAGCTTCCATTGTCTTTGCCAATGTGGCAAGTTTATTGATCGTTTTCCAATTTCGCGTAGTCGCCAGTATATCTAGCTTATAAAGATTATTGGCCAGCTTAGAATTTCGGATGCTATTCCGGAGTAGGAGATAGACATCTCTGCCCTCGATACTGAACTTATCATTTTGGCTTATGTACTTGTTCAAGCGCTCAATTCCTTCAGGGAAAGGGGGGTGGATCAGTAATCCAACGTAAAGGCACTCGGCTTTTGATACCGCTTCCGCCTCCATTACTTCTTCATTGGAAAATGGACAATTTTCTATAATTCGTTCCAACTCCATCTTCGTTCTCAAGACAACCGGAATTGAAAAACCGAATACTGTCTCAAGCTTCTGCTCAAGATGTTTGCGCAAAGGCTCTTCATTTTTATTTGACTCGAATAGGACATTGCCACTTTGAATGAAGGTTTGCACCTTACTAAACCCAATTTCCTCAAAGGCAAGTTTTAAATCGGCCATTTTGATCCGATTATTTTTACCGACGTTAATGCCTCGTAATAGCGCGACATAAATAGTCATAATGTTTACCTCTTCTTTCTCTAATCAAATCTTTCTTCTTCCACTCATTATTATTGTGATAAGGAGTGGAAAGAAATGTTCCAGAAATTAAAATGTCCAAACTATGAATTCATTAATCTCTTGTCGTCATCGAAGATTCGCGTAAGAAACTGAACAGCAAAACATGCCTAGAAAAGGTTTTGCTTTATTAATCAACTTAGAGGGACAAGCTTTGTTATTACCAGGCGTCTCAAAAAACACCGAAATCAGGCTTGAGGGCCCATTCGGTGTTATTATCGGCAATTTATTGTTTTGAGTTAAAAATATAATCTGCCTAACTTGTTATTACTCAAATTCTCTATACTGATCAGACCATTCGAAATTTCGGAACTTGTTCATCTTAGGAAGACATCCTCTTGTCTAGATTAACGCCGTACTCAGATTGTGATAATCGGGATTTTACCTCAGAGGTACTTACTAGTCTTCTATAATTCGATTGTTTACTTGCTTTAACTCTATATTTGACGCTCCTAATTTCAATAATTTTATGATTATTATTAGTCTTAATGTAAAAGAAAAGAGATCCGATTACAGTTAAGAAGATTGTTAAAACAAAGTAAGCCGTTGCTAGGGATACATAAATAGTATAGTTATAAGTATTTGCATGTCCCGAATTGAGGACTAGCATTTTCGAATAGCCCATTCTATACAACAATAAGGAAGAAAGATAACAAATAACCGTTACTTTTGGCACTATTACACCTCCACACAACGACACTTCGCCCAATTTCCCTTGATGCACTCGGTTCATCCTCCCATATGTATGAGTTTGTTCCGGAACACTGGGCCTTGATTATGCCGAACTATCCAGTACGTATATTTTGTTTACAGAACTTATGTTCTTATTATAACCGCATCTTGGGCGAATATCAATGCGAAAATCTCTCCTGCGATAAATTATATCAGCCTTCTTTACTAAATAGTTGAGGCTCAGATTCCTTTGAATGGCGGTACTCACTAATCGCGATTTCTTTTCCCCCTTTCGTTTCAGGCATAAAATAAACGCCTCTAGTTTAAAGGCGTTTAATCTTTGCTAATGGATCTTTAGCGTAGGTAGTTTGTTTCAGCGATGGACTTCATGTTTTATGATGCTAGACATTTCAATGTGACTTGCTAAACCTTACATCGGATCGACCCTCTGAACTCCTCTGGGAAAGCTATGTGCATATTTTTTTTACCAGAGATCAATATTTATTATTTGTTGTCATTTCAAATCTCTCCTCTTAAATAATTCAATATTTCTTTAGTTGAAGAGGCTGGATTATCCTCATCAATTGCAATAAAAGGAATTTCGATTTGATGAACACCCAGAGCAGTTTTAAGTTCTTCGATAAATACGCACTGACCTTCAATCAATTTAATATCTTTAATATTATCCTGGATGCCAAATTCATCTGCCACTTCGCCACCCCAATGTTCTGACGAGCAAGTCATGTTAACTCCACAGCTAGGACTACCAATTACTGCTTCAATAATGTTGCCATTTCGAGTAAAGTCTATAACTTGTTTAACAATAGGGACTAGGATAGACTGGCAGTTTTTCCTATAATATAGCGTATCAAATTGTCCTTTTACGTGCCCCCACCGCTTGATTCCATACCATTGCATTTCAGGACATGGAATCTTGCTTTATTATTCCGTCAGGCTTCATATCAAGTACCGCAAAAGGTTTGGTAAGGAAGGGTTGATTGCACAGGTGGTGTGGAGTAATCAGCCTGTTGGGGAGAGTGCGCATAGGGGTTTGAAAGAACATCAAGAAGACGTTCCATCACGCTATAGTCGCCTTGTTTGACTGCGGCATCGAGTGCTGCTTCTACATGATGGTTGCGAGGGATTAGCGCAGGATTGCAGTTTTGCATCAACTGCTGTGCAGAGGCTTTCGGCTCTTGCTGCCTGCCTAGTCTAGCCTGCCACAGTTCATGCCACTGAACGAATTCTGAGATTCCAAACAGGACCGTATCCTCAGGTGTATCAAATGTTAACGAGCGGAAGGTATTGGTATAGTCCGCTCGATACTTCTCCATCATATTGAGCAAGCTGTCAATAAGTGATTCATCCTGTATTTCTTCACCAAATATTCCAAGTTTGGCTCTCATTCCCGCGAGCCAATTACAGTGATACAACTTAGCAAAATCCGAAAGCGCATCCTGGGCCAGTTTGACAGCCTGCGCCTGATTGACATGCAACAGAGGCAATAGTGTTTCTGCAAATCGCGCAAGATTCCACTCGGCAATAGGTGGCTGATTGCCATACGCATAGCGGCCATGAATATCAATAGAACTGAATACAGTTGCCGGGTCGTAGGTATCCATGAAAGCGCAAGGACCATAATCAATTGTCTCTCCACTAAGGGACATGTTGTCGGTGTTCATCACACCGTGAATAAAACCAACCAGTTGCCATTTGGCTATCAGCGCGGCCTGTCGCTTGATCACTTCCTGAAGTAGCGAAAGATAACGGTTCGGGGCATCGTCCACGTCTGGAAAATGTCGTTGCAATGTATAATCAGCCAAGACCTGGAGATCCGGGGCAGTGCCCCAGTTGGAAACGTATTGAAAGGTGCCGACGCGCAGATGACTGGCAGCCACGCGGGTCAGAACTGCACCAGGCAGCTCGGTTTCACGGATCACTGATTCACCAGTTGTCACCACCGCTAGGCTGCGGGTGGTAGCAATACCCAGCGCATGCATTGCTTCACTGATGATGTATTCTCGCAGCATCGGTCCAAGTGCCGCTCGACCATCGCCCTGGCGGGAGTATGGCGTTTGACCTGAACCCTTGAGCTGAATATCAACCCGTCCACCTAAGGGGGTGATTTGCTCGCCAAGCAATAGGGCCCGACCGTCGCCTAACATGGTAAAATGCCCAAATTGATGCCCGGCGTATGCTTGAGCAAGAGGTAAAGCGCCTTCAGGAATCCGGTTTCCAGCTAGCACCTCAACACTATCTTTGCTTTGTAGTGCCTCGGCATTTAACCCTAGAGATGTTGCCAACGGATAATTGAGAATGATCAACCTCGGTGAGCGTACAGCGGTTGGATCAAGTTTGGTGAAAAATGATTTCGGCAGCCGAGCATAACTGTTGTCTAAGTTCCATCCTGTTTTTATTATTGCTTTTCCCTTTGTCATTGTATCTCCTTTTGCATCCTAGTTTCCTTTTACATTTACAATTTTTTAGGATTTATCTACTTTCGATACTAACATAGGTTAACCCTATTTAGTGTCTACTTCAGTCAATTTATTATACGCCTTTACGCATAGATGAAGGCCACCTGAGATTCAATCAGACGGCCTTAGGAGATGGAGAATTTATGACAATGAGGCTAATTTATTGGCAAACTCTGTCATTTCTGTTGCTATATCATTTAGTTGATTTACTCCATAACTTACTTGCTCTGTAGTGTTAATCTGTTTTTCAGTTAGGGAAATAGCCTTTCCCTTTTGTTTGGCAATGGTGGCTATAGAATCTTTTACATTATTTAAAATTGTGCTGATTTTTTTAACTGCAACGACACTATCTTCTGCAAGTTTTCGAACCTCGGTAGCAACTACTCCAAAACCTCTACCATGTTCTCCTGCTCTCGAGGCCTCAATAGCCGCATTAATTCCTAAAAGTTTCGTTTGATCTGCTACACTTTTAATGAAGTTAATTACCTCACCTGTATCAACAATATTTTTTTCTGCTTTTTGTACAGCATTATCCAAGTCTTGACTATGATTAACTAAATCCTTTGTTATTTCATCTAAGGCTGGTGGGATAGTGCTTATAGTTTGAGTCAGATTTTCGGCGATAATCGCAGTATCCTTTGCTTGACTACTTAATTCATCGAGTATCGTTTCCCTGTTGCTCACCAGCGTATGCATTAATTTTGCCACATGAGAATTAATCACATCCGATTCTGGCAATTTATTTTGCATAATTAATTCGTTAACCTTTTCGTTGCCAGTAACATCAATAATAATTTCTACACTCGTTTTTCTTAACAAATCATCCATGTTGGTTGTAGTTTTGATACCTATGTTTCTAGCTAATACAATTCCAGGTGCATCCGTACGAACGTCAACAACTCCAACAATATTAACTTCTTGTAATGCATGAAAGGCCTTAATCATAGATACCCCACCAATACCTCCGCCAATGATAACGATATTTACCATTTAAAATACATCTCCTTCAGATACTCTTATGTCTCCCTAGCTTAACTTTAGTGTTGATTTTGCGCAAGTTAATTTATAATGCTCCAGGTAACCCTAAATATTAGTAAATTTAAGACATGTAGGTTTCCTTAACCACTCGCTAAAAAAGCAAAACTATAAAAAAAGAAGCAATAGATTTGTTTAACTTAAGAATGGTTTAAACAGTGATGCGTGTAGCCCATTCCTGATTCAGATAGGAATGGGCTACTATTTTGAGCACAATGTGGGATAAAAACGGATAATAACCGTTGGGATTTCCTTTTAGGACTACCATTAGAATCAACAGTCACAATTATCAAAACCAAATTTACATATTTATAAGCTAACCCTCTGAATATTCGACATTTTTCATATATTTCCTTCTCTAATAATTATCATCACTATACTTTTACTTCGAGAGTTGGTACTACCTTCACTTCAAAGAGCCGCCTGTTATGGGAAAACGCCTAATAGCCAAATTATCTACTTTTTTGATTAATTTAAAGGGATGTCCTTGAATGACTATCTATACAAATTCATGTTAAACCCAACTCAACCCGTGTTTTTATGCATAGGTTTCAAATAATGGGTCAACTCCTTTTGTCAAAAGTGACAGTCAAAAATTCAAAGGAATAAACCCTTACTTTGGGTCTATTCCTTTGAATGATCCTAGGAAACCGATTTTTTAGTAATTTCCGTACTGCGTTCCTTTAACATTTTGATAACTATGTCTTTAAGGGCGTCAACTTTGGGATCAGTTATGCCTTTGGTTATATGTTCTGATTTTTCGAATTCACGGCTATTTTCTCGTCTATTCCCCTTCTTACCATCTTGACGTTTCTCCTCAACATTTCCTGCTACAGACTTACTAGAGTCTATTAATGCCTGATATTGGACAGGATTAAGAATTTCATAAATCTGTTTTGCGAGATCATTTATTGAGGGTGAACTATTTGTATTAGAAGTAGACACTTTTTCAATAAGAGGCAGTATTGCTTTAGCTTGGTCTGGTGACAACTTCAAAGTTGATGTATTATCCAGATACAGTAAATCTTGCTCCACTGACCTTGCCATCTGCGCTCCGATATTTACTTGCATATTCTGTTGAAACTGCTGTCTAAGGTAAAATCTTGCTGCTAAACCACCGCATGCTCCTAAAAGTATGATCAGAACTAGTAATAGGTACCACTTTTTGTTATGATTTTTTAGTTTTTCAAACATTATTATTTTCCCCCCGAATTTTTAACCTAAGTATAAATTTCGAAACTTTAATTTACCTTAGAAAAGATAACCACTTTTTAAAGAAATTTAAAGAAAAGTAGGTTAAGATTATTAGGAGGTGACTTTAATGAGGTTATTACTAGTCGATGATGAACAAAGGTTAGTAGGCCCCTTAGCTTATATTCTAAGAAAAAATAATTACGGTGTTGACCTGGCCTATGACGGGGAGACAGGTCAAGCAATGGCCGAAACTGGAGTATACGATTTAATTGTTCTAGATAGGATGCTTCCTTATAAAGAGGGAGTAGAGGTTTTAAAGGAACTTCGAAATAAAGGGATTATGACCCCTATAATCCTATTAACAGCCAAAGATTCCGTCGAAGATCGAATCGGTGGACTTGATGCCGGTGCCGATGACTACCTAATAAAACCATTTTCAACGGATGAACTGATGGCCCGTATAAGAGCATTGTCCAGAAGAAAAGGAGTTCTTCAAATAACTGGGGACAGAGTTGAGGTATTTGGCTTGGTACTTGACCCTCTTGGTTGTGAGGTAACAGACGGAACGAATAGCGTTAAGCTCACCTATAAGGAATCGTTATTACTTGAACTTTTCATGCGTAATCCTTCTCAGGTGATAACCAAGGAACAAATCTTAGATCGGGTTTGGGGATTAGACTCTGACGTAGAGTTATCTAATGTTGAGGTATATATCTACTATTTACGGAAAAAAATTAGTTTTATTTCATTTAAAAATTGTTCAATAAAAACGATTCGGGGTGTAGGTTATTGTTTAAAGCGATTAGAAAATCTAGCTCGTTAAGACTAAAATATATATTCGAAGGCGATAAGCTATTCGATTCTTTGAGATTAAGGCTTACCTTATCGAACATTATAATTATGACCATTCTCTTAATGCTATTTGTCATAAGTACTTATTTTCTCATGGAAAATCAAATTTTCAACCAATCGGAACAATTAGTACAAAATATCGCAACTGCCATTGAGTCCGGTTCAGCGCAACAACTGGAACGGTTTGATAAGGCAGATTATTTTTATATTAAGATAAAGGAATCGGGCGAAATTACGCAAGCCTTTTCAACGAACCCACACTTCGGTCCAAAAGAACTCAATGAGCTCGCTAAAGGGATTCTAAGAAGGAAAAGTAGTAAAGGAGATTTTGATTGGCACGATCTTTCTTTTACCTTTCTCAAAGTCCCTCAAAAACAACAACAAGGTTTACTGATCGTTTCTGTAAGTCAAAATCGAGAACTAATGGTTCTTAAATTTTTACTGGCGGCTCTTTTTATAACTGGTGTTATCTGCTTAGGATTAGCTTTTTACTGTAGCCTATACTTAGCCGATAAAGCATTAATTCCGATTAGAAAGTCTTGGCAAAGGCAAAAAGATTTTGTAGCAGATGCCTCGCACGAATTACGTACTCCCTTGGCAGTAATCCAAACAAACCTTGAATTGGTGATGGGCAATCGGAAAGAAACCGTAGAAGAACAGGAAGAATGGTTAACAAATATAAAGATTGAAGTGTCTCATATGACTAGACTAGTGGAAGACTTATTGTTCTTAGCCAGAGTTGATTCTGAACAACAGTTACTTGAAAGAAGTAATTTCTCCTTAGACAGAGCTATTAATCAGGTCGTCCAACCGTTTATACCTATGGCAAACAACAAAGGTATCGAATTAAAGATTGAGGTTGAGCCAGAAGTGGACTTTTATGGGGATGAAAAGAGAATAAGCCAACTAATACTCATTCTAGTTGACAATGCCATTAAACATACTCCAATTAATGGTGAAGTTAGCTTAAAGATGAGGGTTGTCAGTAATGCTGTAGATATTTTAGTATCTGATACCGGCGAAGGAATCGAAGAACAACATTTAGATAAAATCTTTGAGCGCTTTTACCGAATTGATACGGCTAGAGCTAAAAGTATTGAGGGTACTGGGCTTGGCCTTTCTATTGCAAATTGGATTGTTAAAAAGCATAAAGGTACCATTAAGGTCTCTAGTATTCCGGGAAAAGAAACCGCTTTTACAATTCGGTTGCCAAAGGAAAATTAATTACTCTCTTTCTCTTTTACCTTATTAGTCAGTCACTTTTGAAGGTAGAGGTTAATATCCCATTCTTCTCCAAGTATTTCGCCTAACAGATTAACCGTAGTCCCTTCGATCAATCTATTAGGCGAGGAGACTACCGATATGATAGTATGAAAAATTTAAGCTATTTTTAAGCTGTTTTTAAGATAACTATGCTAATTTATTAGATATAAGGATATAGAGAGAGGGTATAGGATTGGGATTAATTATGAACAAGAACACTGGTGTTGCCTTTTTCACATTAGTTTTAATTGCATCTACCTGGTACCATATAAGAAAGGTTAAACAGCAAACTAATGATACTAATAATTTGAAAGGAAAAGAAGAAAATAAGAGTCCTCAAACTTGTCATTGAAGAAAATTAGAATAGTGCAACTCGCAGTCATTGTGTTAAATGATAATAATATAAGATGTAAGGTAGAATAAACATGAAAAAAAGCGAAATGTATGATTGTCTAGTCGTAGGCTGCGGCATGGCAGGCACAGTTATAGCGCGTGAACTGGCAGAACGGGCAGGTAAAAAAATACTAATCCTTGAAAAGCATGACCATATAGGTGGGAATGCCTGTGATTTTATGGACGAAAACGGAATTTTAGTACATCGCTATGGTCCCCATATCTTTCATACGAACTGCAAAAGGGTATTCGATTATCTATCTCGGTTCACGCAATGGCGGGATTATTCTCACGAGGTAGTTGGCAATATCTACGGGCAGCTTCTGCCCATTCCTTTTAATCTTAATTCGCTCCATTTAGCCTTTGAGCCTAACAAAGCAGAGCATATAGAGCAAAAGCTAATCGACATCTATGGCTTTGGAAGCAAGGTGCCCATATTGGAGCTGCGTCGACAGCCCGATGCAGAACTTGCTCAGATTGCAGATTTTATTTATGACAACATATTTCTATATTACACACAAAAGCAATGGGGACTGGCTCCCGACGAAATCGATTCTTTGGTTACCGCGCGCGTCCCTGTATTTATCTCCTATGATAACCGCTACTTTCAGGATACCTATCAAGGCATTCCTGCCCAGAGCTATACTTCGCTCTTCGAGCGCATGTTAGATCATCCCAATATTGAGCTCCTTCTTAATTCTGACGCCCGTAATCTACTCCAGCTAGAAGCAGGAGAAATATTTTTTGAAGGTTGCCCATTCAACGGCACTGTCCTATATTCTGGACCGACCGATGAACTGTTTGACTGCCGATACGGACGCCTGCCGTACCGGACTTTAGATTTTGTTTTTGAAACCCTTAATACCACATGGTACCAGTCCAAGGGGACTGTGAATTATCCTGTTGACCAAGAATATACTCGGATAACTGAATTTAAGCGCCTCACCGGACAAGCTCTAGACGGACGAACTACTATAGTTAAAGAATATCCGCGGGCATATACGGGTACCGACAGCGAGACCCCCTATTACCCGATCCAAACTCTCGCTAATCTCACCCTTTATGAGCGGTATCGGAAGCTTACAGACGAATTTCCACAACTTCATTTGATGGGCCGGCTTGCGGAGTACAAATATTACAACATGGATGCTATAGTTAAGAAGGCCTTGGAGTTTGTTGACGCCTTATTATTGTGATTAATTGAGTAGATTATTTTTTATGCCGATTAAAAGCAGCAGAACGGAGCATATAGATTGAGAATAATTACATTTACCATTCCATGTTACAATTCAGCGGCTTATATTGAACGCTGCATTGACTCACTTCTTCCGTGCGGCAATGATGCAGAAGTTATTATTGTGAATGACGGTTCTACCGACGAAACTGGAAAAATTGCGGATAAATATGCCGCGCAATACCCTGATATAATACGGGTGATCCATCAAGAAAACGGCGGACATGGCGAAGCGGTCAATGCTGGCTTAAAAAACGCTTCCGGTCTTTATTTCAAAGTTGTCGATTCAGATGATTGGATCGATGGTCCGGGTATGATTCAGGCACTGCAAACCCTTAAAACTTTAGTGGGTGCTAACACTGCTCCCGATATGATGGTCTGCAACTATGTCTATGAAAAGTTGCTGGAAGGGACCAGACACGTAATTAATTATAACAATATCTTTCCTCGCAATAAGATATTTGTTTGGGATGAGATGAGAAAGTTCCCTCCCTGGAAATATCTTCTTATGCATTCATTGATTTACAAAACACAATTGCTCCACAAATGTGGTCTTGTATTGCCAAAACACACCTTTTATGTAGACAATATTTTTGTCTACCAGCCACTGCCTTACGTGAAAACAATCTACTATCTGGATGTAGATCTTTATCATTATTTTATCGGGCGGGAAGACCAATCTGTCAATGAAAGCGTAATGCTAAAAAGAATTGACCAGCAACTCCTGGTAACTCGCATATTGATAAGTTGTCACCGCCTCCCTGATAGCATACCAAGTAAAAAGCTGTCCAGCTATATGTTTAGCCATTTAGCTATTATGATGACAATTTGCACGGTATTCTTGAGAATATCCGGCACAAAGGAAGACAATGAGAAGGAAAAAGAACTTTGGGCCTTCCTTTTTAGTTGCGACAATGGTCTATACCGACATGCGATCAGCAGGTTTTTGAGAATGGTTGCCATCCTACCTGGAAATTCCGGCAACAAAATTACCATTGGCTTATATAACATTGCTCGCAAAGTCTATAAATTTAATTAACGTGTAAATCTACAGAATATTTAAACCAAGGGAGCAAGTGAATGCCCACAAATACAAAACTAAAGCTGGTTATAGGTATAGCCATCACCGCCATCATTGTTTATTACTCGATCGGAGCACTCAAAGGCTTGCCTGTAGGCCAACTTTTCCGTGCGAACATCAATTTGAGCCTTACTGTGGTTTCAGTGGCAATCTATGCGTATGCCAACTATATTCGTGGACTTGCCTATACACGTGGTATTGACCGGGACATGGACAGAATGACAGCCCTACAAATTGTGGGTTTAGGACACGCCGCTAACATGGTTTTGCCGTTCCATGTCGGTGAGGGTCTGCGAGCGGCTTTTTTCCCGCCAGGATACAGTGCCATACGTCGAACAAAACTGCTGATTATTCCGGCCTTTGCAGATTTTGCTGCTATTATGATGCTTTCAATTCCCGCAGTTCCATTTGCCGGGTTTAAGGACCAAAACTTGTTAGAAGCCTTGTGGATTCTTACATTTCTTTGTATTGCTGCGTTTGTATTGTTCGTGATTCTAATCTTTTTGCTGCCACGTCTTCACAGTTATATCGATGAATATCTAAATTTTGATACTCTGAAAATGATGTTTTGGGTAGTCCTTTCATGGATTCTCTTGCTCGTGTCGACATGGATTGGACTTGTGGCTTTCGGCTTCCCATGGGTGGCGTCCATTCGTATGTCGCTTGCCGTATTTGCCGCAACCAATATAATCAATTTTATACCGGCCACACCAGGTGCCATCGGCCTTTTTGAATACGGGACAATTCTGGGCCTTGGAGGTCTGGGAATTGATCAGACCACATCACTGTCAGCGAGCTTGTTGTTGCATCTGATACAGTATGCTGCACTCCTGCCTCTGGGCATGTTCCTTTACATTAAGGCCCTTCACGGTCAATACGGAGAAGCACTCAGCAACATATGGCACACGAATCGCCAGAAGAACACTAAATGGCTGAAACTAAAACGGACAAAATGAAAATAATCTGGAGATGAATACTATTAAACTTTTATCAATTGTCATACCGTCATATAATTCACAGGACTACCTTCGGCACTGTCTGGATACGTTAGTGCTGGGCGGGCAGGATGTAGAGGTTATTGTAGTGGATGATGGTTCCGCAGACAGCACAGCAGAAATTGCCCGCGAATACTGCAGTCTCTTTCCCGGAATTGTCCGCCTTGAGCAGAAAGAAAACGGTGGCCATGGTTCGGCAGTCAACCGCGGCCTAGAGGTGGCCGCGGGGACTTATTTCAAGGTTGTCGATAGCGACGACTGGCTGGATATTTCGGACTATATGTCTGTGCTTACGTTGCTGCGCAGCATTGGCTCCGTAGACCTGCTTGTCACTAACTATGTTTACGAATATTCCTACAACGGAAAGCATAAAGTCATGCGCTACAGTAATGTGTTTCCGCAGGGCAAAGTTATTTCATGGGATAGCATGCATCGTTTTCGCTTCGACCAGCTTATGCTCATGCACTCCATGTTTTACCGAACGGAATTGTTGCGACAGTGTGGCCTTAAGCTGCCCAAACACACTTTTTATGTGGACAACCTTGTCGCCTATCTACCTCTGCCCTATGTAAAAAGCTTGGTTTATTTGGACTGTTCTCCATATCACTATTTAATTGGTCGGCCTGGTCAATCCGTTAACACACAGGTTATGATCAAACGGATTGACCAGCAGATTAAGGTGACGCGCATGATGATTGAAGCGTACGATGTTTTCAATGACATTCAATGTGTGAATCTTAGACGGTACATGCTTCTCTATCTTTCAAGGATGGTAGCCATCACTCTTACTCATATCTATATCGCAGAGGACAAAGGGCTTTGTCGCAAGGCAGACGAGCTTTGGGACTTCATCAGGCGAAAGGATGAAATGCTGTATGCTGAACTGCGCCGGAGTTTTGTTAATTCTGGCATAAGTTTAGCGAGGAAAATCAGCCCACGCATTATAGCTCATGGCCTTAATCTTATCAAACACATCTATAAATTCAGTTAATAACGAAGCAACACCCCGGTTTATACCGTGGTGTTGCCACTGAACTAAAAAAGTGCAGTGCTTATCGCACCATGGCTCTGCACAGTGGGTAGGATGCTAGCAATTAATAAATCTTCGATGAAGTATCACTCGTAATTAGGGCAATTGTCATTACTCCTATTAATTAATATCATACACTCACCTTAAACCTAACATAAAAAGTAGTCCCTTCTGATCCAGTGTCAAAATCAATAGCGGCATTATGTCTGTTAGCAATACTATAGCAAGTAGCTAACCCTAAACCTGTCCCGTTATCTTTGGTGCTAAAAAATGGAGTACCTATTTTGTCTATAATATTAGCATGTATTCCTCTACCTCGATCTTGTACTGAAAAAACAACATCATGACCATCTATGTACGTTTTGATAGTTAAATACTCACCGTTAGTCATTGCTTCAATGCCATTACGAACAATATTAAGAATCAATTGTCGAATCTCTTTGTCGTCTAATAACAGTTTGGGAATATTTTCTAGTTCCAAATTAATATATTTATCTTTAAGTAGTGCATCTGAATGAATTAAGGGAGAAAGTGCTTTAATTATAAAGTTTAAGTCAAGCATTTTTAATTCAACTAATTTATTCTTTGCCAAAGAAAGAAATTCAGTAATAATTGAATTAGCTCGATTAAGCTCCTCAATCATCAGATTGAAGTATTCCTTATCTTGGTTGTAATGTTCCTTTCGGCCCAAAAATTGTAAAAATCCTTTTACTGTAGTCATGGGATTTCTAATTTCATGGGCTATACCGGCTGCCATTTCACCGATTAGATTTAATTTACTTAATCTCTTGATTTCAGTTTCTGTTTTTTTCACAGAAGTTATATTATATGAAATTTTAATTGCCATCGGAGAGCCATCTATATCACAAAACGGGCTTGCATAAACGGCAAATATTTGATCATCGGGTTTAGTGATTTCCCAATAACAATTTTCCTGATTTATAAAAACTCGGTTTATATCACATTTCACGCAACGTTCCTTTCTCCCAAAGGCATATTCATAACAAGTCCTGTTGTTTGGATCGCCATATTTTAGCTGAGCGTTTGCATTCACATATTTAATAATATAATCAGGTGAAATTAAAATTACATCGCCTGGCAAACTATCCATTAGGTAATTAAGTCTCTGTTTTTCTATTTTTAACTCTTCCTCTAACCTTTTTTGTTCTGTAATATCGCGTTTAAGTTTCTCATTGGCATCCTTTAGTTCTTTTGCACGTTCCTCTACTAATTTCTCTAGATTGTCGTTTTTATGTTTAAGTTCATCTTCTAAGTTAAACCTATACATTGCTTCCCCAATTAATGGGGCTACTTTTTCAATAAACTCTACAAATTCTATCGGGAACTTCCCTTCCCTTTCATCAGCAAGGTGAATTACTCCTAGAACTCTATCAAGATATCGTATAGGAATTATGGCCACGGACTTAAAGCCCACTTCTAAACACTTACCTCTAAATCTGGATTGTTCTTTAGCTGACATTTCACAAACAAACTTTATCGTATTATTACAACAAAAGGAACCGCCATTTGTGATGCATATAGCATCCTGTGGTTCAGGTTTTTCTAAAATCACCCGTATACAGGCACATTGATTATTTTCAACTAAGAGCCAATTCTCTGATTCCAAGAATTCTTGACTGTAACCTACAAAAGATTCATAGGGAATAAAACCATCCTCATGTAACACCCTTATACCAGTACAACGACAGTCAATCCATCGCTTAAGTAACATTATCACAGCATCAAGATATTCTTTTCGATTAGTTTTTTGGTTAAATAGTTTGAGGAGCGTATTAGTTTTGTTAAGATTATGTTCAATTTTTTGCGTCTGATCAGACGATTGTCGAAGTGCAATCAGTTCATTTATTAATTGTTCCCTTGATTTGTCTTCATCCCTCATGATACAACCTCACAAACAAGAATTTTCAGATATTATTCGTATTTTAAAGAAGATTCTTTGTATGGAGAATAATCCCCTTTAGATATATTGTCATATTATGTCATAAAAATTATTTTTTTGAAAAAATTTAAAGGTTATGGAATGAAAACGAAAATGCGTTGGTGTGAGAATTTCGATTTCTCAACCAACGCATTAAAATATTGTTTATTTATCTAATTCTTCTTTTCCTTTAATTGCCTAAAATGATTGAGACAGTTCTTAGAATTCCTTGTGAATCGGAAGAGGGACTTAGTGAAAACGACTGACACAAAATCTTAATTTCTGGTTTCACTAAGTCCGCTTTTGTTCTTTAAGACAATTCTGAGCTTGATGATTTATGTATTTTCCTCCTCCACCCCATCGAGACGCTTCCAGATTTCGTCTTGCTTTAAAGCAGGCAGGTCTCGGTATTGGTTTTCTGGCAGATAGGGGTCAAAATGGCAAACAGGCTTATAAGCACAATACTGGCATCCTGTGTTCTTCCCTCGTCGGTAAGGGGAAAGAGAGATATCACCATTTAATATCTCTTCACCCGTCTGGCGGAACCACTGACGAAGGTAGTCTCTGAGCCGGGAAAACTGATCTTCGGTCAAGATATTCGAGCCTTTTTTGAAGGTCCCGTCTTTTTTTAACTTGAGACTGAGTAAATCAGATTGTCCGGTAGAAAAGGAAGAATCCATGGCTTCTAAGACACGTGGATTAGCTAATAAATACCCACTGACTTTAACTGCCTTGACACGGCGCTGTTCCAACTCTTCCGAGCTGAGGGGGATTTTTTCCTCTAGCTGGGGTTCCAGTACAGGAAAGTACAGGAAACCTGCGGGAGTTTTCTGCAGTATAAAGTTGTCCCTGCCTGCTGCTACTTCAGTATCTTCGTTTTCTGAACTTGTTTCTAGTGAGGGCAAAGCCGAAGTCGTATTGAGCAAGACTTCAGCTCCTTGTAAGGCGACATCTAGATATGTGAGTAATTGAAGGTTTAAACCATAATAAATTGAATCCAGCGCTAGGGATATTTCGCGGGATTTATAATCGAGGATTCGCAAATACACCTTTCCGTCTAAGAAGGCGGCATCGACACGGTCGATTTGCCCACATAGAAGTAGTGAATCGTCCTCTGACAACGGGATGTCTACCCCAGGGAGGGTTTCCGTTGGGCCAAAACCTACCTCTAACTGGATCGGGATAAATACCCCTCGACGAGCATGCTCGCCGAGTACTCGAACAGCGTGATGAACGGTTCGTTTGAGCTTATGAGTTAAATAGCGGTAGCGAGCGCTACTTAGGAGGATCTCGTGCTGGAGACTAGGGGCGAGCTGTTCCGCTAGTTCACTGACAAGTGCCCACGATTCTACCTTCGTCAATTTTCCCCAATCTAAGCCCCGCTCCTGTAAATGTATGGCAAAATCATGCAGAAGAGTATGGAAGAATTCACCCATATCCGGACTGGAAAGCTGATATGTGGGTCTCTCACGTAGCTTCAAACCGTATCGGGCATAATGTCCAAATGGGCACTTGGCAAATTGTTCCAGACGAGAAACGCTGGCCTTTAGGCGTTTACCGTATAAACGTCGTGCTAGGGGACGTTGAATCTTATCTTCTTGATTTTGAACCTGAAGGCTGAACTGTAACCGCTGCACTTGATTTTGGCGGATAGGATCTTGAATCAGCCACATTTCAGTAGCTTTCCAGAGGGGAGAAAGCGGTTCTCCCTGACGATGTGTGCGCAGTTGTTCAGCATAGGTTTGAAGGGCAAAATCTGCTTGACTAATACGTTCAATGTCCTCCTGATTTCCTAAGAAGCTCTCAGTAAGCGGGTATAGGTTCTTAAGTCTTGGGACTATAGGTGAAACCGCCAGTCCTTTCCCCTCTTCATCTGTCAAGGGATAACACACAACAAGTTTTTCGGTAGCTCTAGTGAGTGCTGTATAGATAAAGAACTGCTCTTCAAAGGTCTGAGTTTTCCCTTTCGGGGCAAGAGCGATTCCTGCCTCCTCTAATTGTTCCCTTTCCTCTGCATCAAGTAGGCCATCGGAGTTAGGTCGAGCAGGAAGAATGCCCTCATTAGCCCCCAGAAGAAAGAGAACCCGCACTTCAGGATTTCGTGAACGATCCAATGAGCCTACTAGAACCTGGTCGAGGCCAGGGGGAATCAGCCCGAGTTCGATCGCTTCTATGCCAGAAGCAAGAATTAAGGTATAGTCCTCAAGCTCCAAATATTCTTCTCCCAATCCAGCAACTATTTCATCCAAGACCTGAATAACGGCTTCCCAGATTTGTTCGTGTAGCTTGGCCACGCTAAGTTCTCCACTTTCTTGAGCCTTTTGCGACCAGATCCTTAAGGTTGCTGGAACATCAAGTCTTTCTAAGAATTCATAGAGAGCTTCGGTAACTTCCCGTACCGTTAATCCGTTAGCTTTTTTACTGGGTTGGACCCTTTGAATAAATGGGGCTATCGAGTCATAAACAATCTGTCTAGAAGAATTAAGCTTCTCTTGAAACTTTATCTCGGTAGCAAGTTGGGCTTCGTTTTGCCCTAGTGACCACTGACGATGGTATTTCCAGGCTACGTTCCTGTTCCAGCCTTCTCCGTGTATTCCATGTTCGAGTACGTAGTTTTCCAGACGATCGATGGAATCTCGCTGAAGTTGGAAAAAGTCCGTCTTCAGGCAGCGAAAAAGTGGTTCATAAGCCCAATGACTCTTTGCCACTTCCGGTAAGGATTGAATCAGCTCAATTAAGGGATGATGCAGGACAGAACGTTTATGATCAAGAAAATGTGAGATCTCATAAGCCGTAAACACCTGGGTAATCAGCTCGTGATACCCAGTGAGGTCGCGAGTCATGACCGCCATCTCATTCCAGCACAGTCCCTCATCCCGGGCTAAACGACGCAGTTCTCGCGCAACACCTTCCACTTCAGCTCTTCGGTTGACGGCTGAAAAAATCCGAATCCCATCCCCCAGAGGACTTTCTGGATTAATCGAGAATCCATTGAGCTTAGACATAGGCGAGGGAGAGGGAACCTCCCCGTACGCCACGGTCGGATATGTAAAAAAATACTTTTCTAAATGCCAGAGCCAGGGATGTTTATAGCGTTCCGTAGTTTCAAGTAAGACGGGAGGGTGTAAATGGGTAGTTGTCTCGGCAACAAGTCGTTGCAGATCCTGATAAGTCTGCCAAGGACCTGCAAATAACTCCTCTCCCACTTTAAAGGGTCCCGCTTCCAGCTGGCGCTCATCTACAAGTAAAACTGGATCAAGTGGAGACGTTATAACAACTTCATTGGCCGTGATCATAATCATTTTTAGAACGTCTAACTCTTGAGGGGTAAATCCTGTAAAGCCATCGACCCATATGCGTGCCCCATGGATAACGGGTGCGTAAGGTATCTTTTCTGCTAAAATCGACAATTCATCATCCGGATCACGGATTTCATGGCCTAAAGCGGTTTGAAATTCTTCATAAATAAGAGTTATGTCTTGAAGCTTATCTAATAAAAGTTGATTAGAATTCTTAATTTTATGTAAATCGTTTGGAGTAATGCGATAAATTTTAAATTCTCCAATTGTTTGAGCTAGGAGATCGGCCATACCGGGTCGGGTAGCGGTTCGGGCGAACGCTTTTAAATCAAGACGATGCTTTAAAAGGATTCGCCGCAGAAGCATCCGTTTGCCTATCGCACCGATTAGAACTTTTTGCCCTCCCCCGGTTTCAGAAAACACTCGCCAACCCAGTCGTCGAAAGCTCAAGACTTGGGCTCGTAAACTTCCGCCTAAATCAGGCGTATTGGCTAAAGTCACTTCCATCTGATAGGTTGCCTGCTCGGGGACGAGGAGAATCAGTGGTGCACCCCAAGGTTTCAGTCGAAGTTCACTACGGATTTCTTCCAAGCATAGGGTGCTCTTGCCACTTCCGGCTCGGCCGAACACGAAACGGACACCCAAAATAAATCGCTCCCTTCCAAAGGCATCTTGTTCATAATTTCATAAAAGTTTCATGCTGACGATTTTAAAACGTGATGTGTCGGACTTGGCTAATCATGCTTAAGAGAGCTGCTCCAACGGATGGAGGATAGTTCGGCTTAAGTATTTGAACAGTAGGAAATTCTTCTTGAATAGTGGCCAGTAAAGACGGTTCAATAAAACGGAGAATATGTCTGATTCCTCCGACTAACCCCACTTCTAAGCCATGAGTTTTCCGTAGTAGGGCTCTCGTTAATAAACCTAAAGCTTGGCCTGACTCATCGAGAATTAATTTGGCGATATAGTCTCCCGTCCGAGCGGTCTCAACAACCAATGGAACCAAAGCAGCCACTTCTTTGTTCGTGCGGTTAGGTTGGTAGAGCCAGTAGCTGATCTCAGGCACTTGTGCTAATCCCAAATGTTCAGTAATCTTAGTTTCTAATAGGCTTTTAGGACCGTACCCATCGTAGGATGCAACCGCTGCTGCTAAAGCTTTACGTCCAATATCATAGCCACTGCCTTGGTCTCCGATGAGATGTCCCCATCCACCTACGCGAAAAACCTCACCCTCAGTGTTAACCCCTAAGGCAACTGCCCCTGTTCCAGACGCTAAAACATTTCCGGAGAATTTTCCTCGAACGGACATTAAAGCCCCAAAGGCATCGTTCTCAAGGGCCACAGGAACCTCTTGAAATGAGACTGTTTTCAAGGATAAGGCTTTTAAGTGTTGTTTCAGGCCGTCGGCCATAATATTCCAGTCTTCGGAGGTGTCAATACCGGCAAGGCTGATTCCGATTCCTTCAAGTGTATCACCTTGTAAGGCGTCACGAATCCCCTCTACAATATGCTGGACAGCTTGCTCTATCCCGACCGCATGGTAATTGCTCGCAGGCTTGCGCAGGCAGCGTAGCACTTGATCCTTTTGATCCAGTGCGACAATCTCTGTTTTACTGCCTCCGCCGTCAACCCCGATTTTAATTTTCAAACTATCACTTCCCTATTCTCAATTGACGCATCCAAATACCAGCTTTTTCTGCAGCCTTTCTTTATGGGGTCGATTCGTGCCGTACAGAACGTCTTTTTGTATGATTATGCATGGAACCTAGGGTTCATCAATAGGTATATATAGAAGCCGATTTTGGGGGTGAATAGCGTGCGCATTTATGTGTTAACTCGTCGTAAGCTTGCCTTAATGATTTTGTTTCTAATCGCCGTGGGAGGTCTTCTCACCATCACGCAACATTCACTGACAACACCATCTCTGGTTCGGACTCCTGGCACCTATTATATGGCTCATACTCAGGAAAAAGTAGTAGCACTAACCTTTGATGATGGGCCAGATCCGACAGATACGCCCGATGTGTTGGATATCCTTAAAGAAAAGAAAGTTCGGGCGACATTCTTTGTTTTGGGGCAGGCGGCTCAATCTAACCCGTCTCTATTAAAGCGCTTAGTTAACGAAGGACATGAAATCGGAAACCATAGCTTTAACCATGATTATCAGCAACGCCATTTAATTGAGGAAATGAATCAAACAGACCAAGAAGTTTTTGCTGTAACCGGTGTCCACACTTATTTTTACCGCCCCCCAGGCGGGTTTTTATCTGAGCGTCAACTCGATACTATCAAAAGGAATGGGCAAGTCGTGGCCCTTTGGAGTGTGGATAGCAAGGATTGGCGTAACCCAGGTGTAAAACAAATCGTGGCTAATGTTACCAAAAATGTATTTCCTGGTGCTATCGTCCTTATGCACGATGGTGGTTACCATCGTATTCAAACAGTCAAAGCGTTGGGTCCCATTATTGATTCTCTCCAAGGTAGTGGTTATCGTTTGGTCACCTTAAGTGAGCTCAAAACGATGGATTGTGAAATTAAGTAGCGGTTTTTTCGTCAGAGTTAAAAGGAACAAACACGCTTAATTGATCTTTACCGTTTCTTTTCGAAGCATAAAGCGCCTCATCTGCATGTTTAATGAGTTCTTCAGCGGATAAGGCATGTTTTGGAAAAGTAGCCAATCCCATCGAAACGGTGGTCTTTAAGGCCGGATTATTCTCCATTGTTCCTAACCGGATCATTTCAATTAAACGTTCTCCAACACTAATGGCCGCTTCCAAGCTAGTATTTGGAAGGAGAATGACAAACTCGTCTCCTGCATACCGGATAACCACGTCCCCTTCTCTGATTCCCGCTAGTAAGAGCGTTGCAAAGAAGCGGAGGAATTGATCCCCAACAAGATGACCATAGCAATCGTTAATCTCCTTAAAATTATCGCAATCAATAAAGAAAAGAGATACACACCCTTCGGCCGTCATGGTGTGATTTATAGCACGTTCCGTTAAAGCGAGCAAAGAGCGTGAATTTAAAAGTCCTGTTAGGCCGTCAGTTTCTGATAGGCGTCGGACATGTTCATACAATCGGGCGTTTGCCAAGGCTACACTAACCTGATTAGCAAAGATCTGTGCTAATTGCAGGTCTTCTTGGTTAAACGCGTCTAGATTCAGTTTGTAAATCCAAAGGACACCGAAGGTTTTCTCTTCTGCTTTGAGGGGAATCCCCATCACCGACTCTTCGTCAACCGGGGTCCCCTGTATGTGCAAGGCTCGAGGGTCATGTTCAGCATCCCCAGAAATAATGGGCTCCCCTGTCGCGGCCACCCACCCAACCATACCAAATCCAACACGGGGTTGGTTGCTTAGAATTTGGGCAAGAATTTCCGGATCATTTTGACTTTCTCGTGCGCTGATGACTCTTAACGATCTCTTCCCTTCTTCCATCAAGAAGATCGTACAACCATCAGCTTGGAATAGCGAAAAAGTATGATCAACAACTTGATTCGTTAATTCACTTAGATCCAACGTTTTGGTTAATGAAGTTGAAATTTGAGATAACGCTGTCATTTCTTCAGTATGACGTTGAATTTGGTATATGGCACGGACTTTACAATTCACAGTTATGCCTATAGCAAGATAAACTAGAGTGTGCAGAAACCATTTTAGGAGGATCAACTGATGAGAATCTTGATACAAAACAATCAAGGTCAATGCTGAAGCAATTGCTACCTGGACTAATAACAATTTCAAAGATAAGTAAAGTGCCACCAAGGCGATCATTAAGAAAAACCCAGACACTAAAAAGATACTAATATGGCCGAGGAGGATCATTAGAACAGACAAACATAACATAATACTAGTGACTGCAAACATCCAAATTTTGCGGGTAGAACGATTAAAAAGAGGTGATCTTTTTACTTTTTCTTTCATATATGGTCTCCGCTTCAAACTTCTCTGCTTTTAATGTTTGAATGTAATTTAAAGCTTCGTTATAATTCCAATCTATAAATTCTCTTTTGGAAATAAGAATCCTGCATGTTCTAAATATATAAAAGTAAATAAATTACTCGTTTGTAACAAATCCTCTGCCGAGGACCTCACCGGCATTTTGGACAATCATAAAGGCTAGAGGGTCTACTTCTCGCACAGCTTGTTTTAGGCGACCTATTTCTGGTAGACTGACGACACAGATGATTACGTTCTTTGGTTCGTTAGAGTACGCGCCTCTTCCATGTAAAAACGTTGCCCCCCTACCCAAATCAATCATAATCCGGTCAACTAAGACTTCGGACTGGTCAGAAATGATGGTAATTGCTTTCGACGGAACTCCACTCTGTATTAAATCAAGTACACGACCATATACAAACAGGGTAACTAATGTGTAAAGTGTTGCTTTGGAGCCAAGTATTGCCCAAGAGATCATAATAATAACGCCATTAATGGCCAGGGCAGATGTTCCCATGGGCACTCCATATTTACGCTGAATGACTTTAGATACAATATCTGTACCGCCTAAGCTGCCCCCGAAGTGAAATACAAGGCTGGAGGAAATTCCGGAGATGACCCCTCCATAAAGTGCCCCCAGAAAAATGTCATTTAGGGCTACAGGCTGAACGCCTTTAAATAGGTCCAGTGATGTGGAAAATATCACCAAACCCCAAATAGTTTTGAAAACAAACTGTTTGTTCACTTCGCGCCAGCCTAGCACAAGCAAAGGAATATTCAAGAGAAAGGTCATAAGACCTATGGGTAATTTGAATGTATAGTAAAGAAGCAAGGCTATTCCGCCGACGCCACCTCCGCCTAATCCAGAAGGGACAATAAAGCCCTGAACGCCGTAGGCGGCAATGATGGCTCCGATTGTAATCCCAATGAGTCCAAGGATAGACTTTGATCGCTGCGTTAATTTCAAGTGGTTACCCCCTATTACTGATGGCTCTTATCTTCTATCTCTTAATCTCTGATCGCACAGCAGATACTTCATTATACAGACATTTGTCTTTTCAGTAAAGAATTGCTATGAGGAGGGGTTATAGTATTGTTAAGAGCCAGGCATGAAGCAAACAAGAACGGGGCGTAGCGAAAGTTTAGTTTCGCTACGCCCCTGTTTCGAGCCTCTTTGTAGTGACGCTTTCTGCCTTCTGGTCCGAATAGAATCTGAGAACGGTTAAAATGTCTATTGGATTTTACTTCCGCCACACCCGGTATACTATCCACCCCAAAACACCGATGAGTAGATAGGGTAATACATACCCTACTCCGACTACCAGGTAATTAAGGACATTCCAAGTACTGCTAATGGTTTTCAGTACGGCATCCTTAGTCGCTTGCCAAGTTTTACTCCAAGAGATTGGTTGCCAGGGGTTAATTACATTGACATTTGGGCTCTGAAGGGTGACGAGCTGAAGATTTACGGTGGAGTAATCCACTTGATTGTTCCAGAGTTTAAGCTGCCCTTTTAGTTGTTCTATTTGTTGACGAATATTACCCAACGCGTTTTCTACTTTAAGAACGTCATCAACGGATTTGGCTTCATCTAAGATATCGAGGTAACGCTTCTCCTCAGCCTCTAAAGTTTGCAAGCGAACTTGGGAATCATAGTATTGGCTGGTAATGTCATTGGCAAGCAAACGTTGATCGAGAATTTTGCCCCATGCAGAAAAGGAATCCTGTAAGCCATTAAGTTTAACAGCTGGAATTTTTAATGTCATCTGGGCAGATGAATGACTATCCACGCCACTTTGTTGGGATTCAGCAATATATCCACCGAGTTGTTGAGCCGCCTGAGTGATCTGTGCAACCGTATCATCGATGGAATCCACTTCGAGAGTTAATGTCAAATCGTAGGTGATTTTCCGGAGAATACTGGCATCAGCAGATGGAACAACCGCTTGGTCTGGAGGCAGGGGTGCTATGGCTGCGCTTTTAGCAGAAGGGGCCGACGAGCTAAATGTGGAATTCATTTTCTGGTCTGCTGCCGCGTCCGGAGCTGAGCTATCGTAAAGCTTTCCTTTCACAGCAGGTCCGCCTGCTTCAATCGAATCAGTTACCTGAGGAGCCCTAGCTACGGATTGGCTTAATTCAGCCTTATTGCCCATATGAGGGAAAATGTTCCATGAAGAATTCAGAGCACCTTGCCCGATGATCATTAAGATAGCTAGTCCGACGACTGAAAATCCAATTTTCCAGCGTTCAATTCCAGTCATTACCCTTAATTTTGCCTGGATTCGTTGAACTACTCCTGGCTTGTCGTTTACAGGAAATACCTCCAAGGCTTCTTCTTGAGAGATTTTCTCAAGGGCCTTTTGTTTGATATTTTGCTTGATTTGTTCATTCCCCTCTGGAGCAGTGTCGATTATATGGAAGAAAGCTTTCATTCGCTTTAAATCACCATCCTCTTCCCAGAGGGACGCGAGATCCGTTCTCTTCGTAAACCTCTTCATCAGCCTCTTCCTCCTTTGCCCGGGTTTCCCTGGTAGATTTTACGGAAACCTTTCTTCGCTCGGTATAAAAGGCTGTCTACTGCCTGTTGAGTTGTTCCTAAGATCTCTGCGACCTCTCCGGCACTAAACCCCTCGATCAAGCGGAGTTGGATGACATTGACCTGTTGAGGGGAGAGCTTTGCCAAGGCCTCACCAACACTGAGAAGGGTTGCCCATGACTCACTTTGATCGGACTCCTGAGACAGAGGCATAGGTATTTCTTCTAAGGGCATCACTGGGATGCGTTTATGGCTCCGGTAATAGTCGGCGATCTGATGGGTAGCAATTTTTAAGGCCCAGGATTTTAGTGCAGTTTTCTTTTCCATAGTAGGTAGCCCTCGCCATGCTTTTACAATAATTTCGGCTGCTACATCTTCCACATCCGACTTGGGTACGCGGATTGAAACAAATCGGTAAATCAAAGGAAATAATTGTTCATAGATTTCATCAAAGGATGAATCGGCCTCCACCTAGTCGTCAGCCTCCTTCCTTCTCGCTCAATTTTAAATTTGTATATAAATAGTAACTAAACAGTTAAATTATCCAGTGGCATGGCGTTACTATTCTATAGACGTATCTCGAACGCCTTTTCTGATGATGTAAATTCAAAAAGATTTTAGAACACAAGACGTTCATCTTTGAACACGGCGAAAAGAATGAAACATAGTATAAAAGCAAACTAAAAGAGGATCTCATAATGTCCTATTAGACAAAGATGTCATCCTCCTACAGTGTATCAAGTATAAATTTGAATCCTAACTAGTGTACTGAGTAAACCAATCTATAAAAGCGGTGATAACAAACGGGCACTTGATTCTTTCCAACGTTCCAAGCCTGGGCGGGAGCGAAAGGTTTGAAGGTCAAGTTCGCTACTATCCTTAAAGTCCTGCTCAAAATCTAATTTTAGGCGATCAGCTAGGGACTGATCATACACAAAGGCACAGATCTCAAAATCAATAAAAAAACTCCGATTATCCATGTTTGCAGATCCTACAGAAGCGAGATGATTATCTATAAGAAAGATCTTAGCATGAAGGGTTCCTTTCATGTATTGAAAGATCTTTACGCCCGCTTGAAGTAATTCTAAAAAATAGGAGCGCATTGCCCAAAACGTCACTTTATGCTCGGGGATGCCCTGAACAATAAGTCGCACGTCAAGACCGCAAAGTGCTGCTGTTTTTAAGGCCATGATCAGGCTTTCATCAGGAACAAAATAAGGGGTTTCAATGTAGACACAGTGCTTAGCCATTGTAATCGCATTGAAAAAACCCTGTAAAATCGAAGCCCAGTTAGAATCTGGGCCGCTCGCACTGATTTGTACAGGTAAAACATCAAAATCATTGATCTGGGGGAAATACTGGGTACCTTGAATCTCTTGATGGGTCACGTAAAACCAATCGTTCAAAAAAATAGATTGCAGGCTATGGACCGCTTCCCCTTCCACTTTGAGATGTGTGTCTCGCCAAAAACCTAGTTTAGCATCGCGGGACAGGTACTCATCCCCAATATTGAGTCCCCCCATAAAACCTGTACACCCATCGACTACGACAATTTTGCGATGGTAGCGGATGTTGAGTTTGGATGTAAGAAAAGGAAATCGAATGGGAAAAAACCATTCAACTTGAATCCCGGCTTGCCTCATACTGCGCACAAAACCCCCAGAAACCGAAAGACAGCCCATTCCGTCAAGAAGGACACGAACTTCTACCCCACCGGTCGCTTTACGGGACAAGATTTTCAAGACATCTGCGCCAATTTCATCGTCTTTAAAAATATAATAGCTGAGGTGGATGTGATGTTTTGCTCCTTCTAAGGCATTAAATAACGCTTGAAATTTCTCGCCCCCGTTTAAGAGAATCTCAATTTGATTATGAACAGTCATGGAGGCGAAGCCATTGTTCAAGAGAAGACTGGCCAGTTTTTTTTCTGAGTCATTATTCATTCGAGGCAAAATATCTTCCTGATTGGAGTCGCTTTGCTGCTGGTGAACCATTTTGGACAATCGATTATCTGGGATATGTTTTTTGTGAAATAGTTGTCCCGGTTTTTTTTTGCCGAAGACCACATATAGGATGAATCCTAAGATAGGAAGAAGACCAAGAATAAAGAGCCAAGCTACTGTTTTTCCTGGGTCCCGATTTTCTAAAAGTATCACCTTGCCAATAATTATCACCTGCATGATGCTTAAAACTAGCAGACTAAACCAAACCATGATATCTCCGCCTATCTATACCGACTTAGCAATTCCAATCGATAATACAAGTGCTTTCGCTATTTGCATCATCACATGCCACTGCTTAGTATGCACGGTTTTAGCAAGTTTTAGATATCAGGGTCGTAAACGACTGTAGAATGATTATTATAGCTTCTAACTTCTAACTGACAGTACGCTCCAACTGGAGCCGTTTTTCAGAACTGTGATGATTTATATAGATTATCTGCTTGTTGAGCCATGAACATCAAAAATAGAATCCTTTCAACCCTTCAATGAGCTGTTCCATGACGAAGATATCTTTAATCGCTACCCGAATAAAATCACCGGGCAGACCTGCAAAGCTGGAACAGTCGCGTACCAGTATCCCAAGACGTCCCAGATGTTCAATCAATTCTTTCGAGGTATGATTCAAGACCTCGATTAAGGCAAAATTAACAGAGGTTGGCCAAAGTCGTAGATGGGGAAAATTATATAGAGCGAATTCACGATAAAAATAGGATCTGCTCTCTGTCAATTTTTCCCGAACCTCATCCGCATACTTCAGATCCCGAAGTGCAGTGATTCCGGCATGTTGAGCGAGAACGTTCACAGACCAAGGATCACGGTATTGCTCGAATAGGTGAAGAAAAGACTCATGAGCAAAGACAGTGCCTAAACGCAACCCCGGTAAACTGTAAAACTTAGTTAAAGAGTATAAGATAATAAGGTGATCGTTGGCCTCTAGATAGGCACGAGTAGAGTTGCGTAACTCGTCCGGAAGAAAATCAAGGAACGACTCATCGAAGAGAATCCGACAGCCTAATTCTTTGGTTAGATATAAGATTCGTTCAAAGGTGTCTTTTTCCAGGACACTCCCTGTCGGATTATGCGGGGAACAAAGAAAGAGTAAGTCACACCCTTCAAGGTATTCTCGCCATTTTCGGTCTACCCCACCTTCATCACGTGTGTTTTCGTTTTCACTTTCACCAGCAACACGATTAAACTTGGCCCAGCCTTCCGGACCCAACGGGATGTAGCTTATTTCAGACCCTACTGATCGCGCGGCCCGTTCGTATTCACTGAATGTTGGAATTGGAATCACAACTTTTTTAGGTTTTAACGCTTGAACGATTGTAAAGATTAATTCACCAGCACCGTTGCCGACCATGATTCTTTCGGTGGGTAGGTACAAATGACTAGACAGAGTCTTTCTTAAGGCTTGACTCTCGGGGTCCGGGTAATGGACAATCTCTGGCATTCCTTGCTGCAAGGACGCCCAAACCCCAGACGGCGGCCCATAAGGATTAATATTTGCCGAAAGGTCAATAAACGAATCCAAGCCATACAATTCTTGAGCTCTGCGCAGATTGCCACCGTGCATAGTTTCACCCCGCATTTTCAGATAATTTCAGTTTTGTGGCTAAGACTCCTCCGGAATGACTGTTAAAGAGATCGAGGTACACAGGGTTAAACAGTTGATGTGCTTCGAGTCGCAGGTTCTTACGGAGCTCTCGATTGGCAAAGCAGTTCTGGGGAAATACGCCAGCAAGCAGGGTGCCGCTGTGAGCTGTAACAACCCCCAGCCCCCCTTTCTGACGAACCCAGGCCAAGAAGGGTTCAAACATCGACTTTGGATTTATCTCAAGATTGCACCGGGCACTGATCGTCCCGGCTGCAGCTAATTTTTCTAAATCAGCTTGCTCTATTCCTTCACGTGCCAAACCATACGCCCTCTGAATTTCACCTTCATAACGACCATAGTGCTCCGCTAAACCAGGGCGGGCATTAAACACCCTGGTATCAATTATTCCCCCCCAGTCTAAGGCGAGAAATAAAGCAGGAACTGAAGCTCCCAACACGTTATGGCTATGGCCCTGAACATGTTCAATTTCCGTGATTCCCGGGAACATTACGCTGTCGCTCGGTTCAATCCGCAAAGCAAAATGAGCTAAGCGCTCTGGAGCAGGATCTTCTCCAAGGGCAATTAGAGCGGCTGCTGCTACGGCAGAAATGTCAGCGGTTGAGCTGGCCATTCCTTTCCCTTCGGGAAGCTGCTGGATAAATTTCACCGTACCACCTAATGTTGGCAGACCTAAGTTGTCTTTAAGCAATTGCAAGACTTGGAGAGCTTTTGTTTTACTCGGAGGAAGATCCCAGCCTGTGGCGTGCATGTTCAATGCCACCCTGGCCTCCGAAAATCGGTCGATGGGACAATCCACCAGAAAGGGGACTCCTTGGCGAGCTCCTTGCACCCATTCTCCACATGTTCCCGGACACCGGGCCAACCCAACAGTGAAATCCATTAATATTCAATCCCCCTACGACTGCTAACCCCTTTAGCAAAAGGATGTTTTAGTAAGTTTAGGTCCCACCAATTGTCCACCAAAGGCTCTAAGTCAGCGGGCATCCCTCGCCCCGTTAGAATCCAGTGCAGGGAGGAGTGTGTAGACAGAAGTTCTTTCAATAAATCCAAGCTCAGAAAACCATGGTTTAGAGCATGGCTCACCTCATCTAAAATAATCACTTGATAGGTGTTGGCCTTAACTTCGTCTGCCACGAAATCCAAGGCTTGTTGAACCAGCTCTAAAGCGATCTCCGGATTGCGATTTTGCCGAAAACACTCCCCACACCCCGTACAGTGTTTCATACCGGTACGGATCATCCCTGACCAACGACATCCCACGCCAAATTGAATAAGAGGAATTCCTAACCGATTAAGACCTAATAGTTCACCACTGTAAGTACTCCCTTTGAGGAATTGGACCATGAGAACTCGTTTTCCCTCAGAATAAGCCAGCACCGCTGTGCCGATGGCTGATGTTGTTTTCCCTTTTCCTTGTCCTGTATAAACGCTAATCATGACTTGATTCCCTGAGAACGAGACTTAAACCAGTGTTCAAGCAATTCCCGGTGTCCCGAAAAATGAAGGTGAAGGTAGGAGGCCACGATATTATCCCGGGCATATCCCTCCATTCGATCGGAGCGATCCCCTTTGAACAATTCATAAGCTGCAGGATATTCCTGCTCATAGGTCACACGTGAATAATGAAATTCATGACCTTGAACCGTTGTCCCGCGAGGACCTAAAAAATTATCCTCCCGAAATACCCCGCGTCGATACCCAATGCCTTGTAAGCGTTTAGTCATTTCTGCTTTCATGGGAATAAGACCCGCTAACTTAAGTTCTCTTCCTTCAAAATCCGTTATGGATTGTCCCAGATACATGTACCCACCACATTCAGCATAGATCGGCTTGCCACTTGCCGCATAGGCGCGCAGAGAGTTGAGGAAGCTAAGATTTTCGCTCAAGGGTTGTATATGAAGTTCCGGAAACCCTCCGCCTAAGAAAATACCGTCCAGATCTTGAGGGAGGGCCCTGTCATGTAAAGGGCTAAAGGGTACAATTATAAAATTCAAGCGTTCTGCCAGGTCCAATGCATCTTGGTAGTAAAAAAGAAATGCCTCATCAAACGCTAAGCCTAAACGAAACGTTTCATGATTCAGCGGTTTAGCAAAAATAGAAGGATTTATTTCAGAGCTAGGAACAGAACGCGTGCTAGTTTTCGCTTCTAAAAAAGTAGATTCTTGAAGATCCGGTGCGTTAAGCATAATGCTTTCAACTTGTTCCAGATCGATGTGGTCAGTTATTAGTTGGGAAAGGGTATCGATAAAGCCTCCCAACGGTCCGCCCTCCCCTACAGGGACCAATCCCAGGTGCCGTTCCGGAAGTTGTAAGGCCACTTCCTTAGGGAAAACTCCGAGAACCGGAATCTTTAGATCACTAAGGGCTTCTCTAAGTATCTTTTCTTGGGCCGTAGATTTTACTCTGTTCAGTATAACTCCCTGGAGGTTTAATTCAGGATCATAGGTATTAAAGCCGTGTACTAAGGCCGCCACGCTGCGGGACATCGAGGAGGCATCGATAATGAGTATAACAGGAGCTTGCAGGAGTTTTGCTACATCAGCGCTACTTCCGAAACCCGCCGTTCCGCTCATTCCATCAAATAGCCCCATTACACCTTCAATCACTGCCCAACGCTCCTTCGAACTTTGAGCAAAGACGGCTGGCAGATGCTCACCCAGCAGCCAGCGGTCAAGATTGCGGGAAGCTGCTCCCGTAGCTGCCGCATGATAACTAGGATCGATGTAATCTGGCCCGACCTTGTACCCCTGGATTGGCCGTTCGCGCTTTTTTAAAGCTGCCATCAAACCAGTAGCTAGGGTTGTTTTTCCCACTCCGCTATGCGTTCCCGCTACGACAATCCGAGGAATCCTCATACTATCTCTCCCTTCTAATTCGTGGTTAGTGATTCGTGGTTTGTAGTTCGTTTTTGTGATTCATGATGGTCCGACGCTGATGGTTTCGAAATATGTCATTTGTAGTTCGAACATCGAACCTCGATTCATCCTACCACGTAGGTTAACAAAAGAGCTGGCAAAAGGGATACCCAAGTCGCCGTGCGCACCAGAAAGCAACAGCGCACAATGTCAGCGGCGTCCACGGGATGCAGGGCATCTCCCATCTCTGCCCGATGATGGGGCTGGCCATGATAGATATTAATACCGCCAAGACGGATGCCAAGTAACCCAGCGACGACGCTTTCCGGATTCCCACCGTTTGGACTCGGATGACCTGAGGCATCCCTTCTCCACATCCGATAAGCGTGACCTACCGACATCCTGTTCAACCAGCCGGCAAAGAGTAAGATGGGAACTGATAACCGTGCCGGGATATAATTAGCCCAATCATCCGTTCGGGCTGAGAACCAACCAAAATTTTCGTACTGTTCATTACGATAACCAACCATTGAATCCAAGGTGCTAACCGCTTTAAAGGCCATTGCTAAAGGTGCTCCCCCAAGGGCTGCATAAAAAAGTGGCGATAAGATCCCATCAACGAAGTTTTCAGCGAGGGTTTCGACAGTTCCTCGTACAATCTCTCCAACGGCTAGATTACTTGTGTCGCGGCTAACCAACCAGGAAAGACGTAATCGGGCCTCGCTCAAATCACTGAGTTTTAAAGGTTGCATAACACTTTGCCCGGCATCTAATAAGGATTTTCCTGCCAAAGTTGAAAAAATAAAATATGCGCTCACTCCCAGGCCGAATAAGGGATGAAGTGCCTTCGCTCCCCAAACAGCGGCCCAGGTGATCAGATAAGTTCCACCGACTACAAGGCAGGTTAGAAGAACTCCGTGTCGGCGGCGTGCCTGGTGGGACCCCAGATTGAGTCGGCGCTCTAAAAAGGAAATGACCTTGCCAATTCCTACGACTGGGTGGGGCCAACTACGGGGGTCCCCAATGATTTGGTCGAGTAGAAACCCGATCAGGACGGCGATGGTAAGAAAACTTATTGATGGCATTGCTTACACCGTCGCTGCCTGATGAATCGTTTGGGTATCCAACCCCATAATAGCACGAACACGTTCAAGATCGACACTTTGCCGTACTAAATCCGCCAGCTCATTAAAGGCTGATTCGCGAAGAGAGGCCTGAGAAATTGACGCTTCAACCGGTCTACATCGATCTCTGCGCTGCCAAAGCCATTTCAAAAGTTCCGTCCGTAAACTGTCATTGTCAAAAATCCCATGTAAGTAGGTTCCAAAGGAATTCCTGGTTTGCAAGCCATCCGGATAAGATACTCCATTGGAAGTCAAATTAAACAGTGGGGTCTGTCCTTCGTCCATCGTGGATCTCCCCATATGAATCTCATAGCCAACGACGGTTTCCCCGGTGCAAGCTTTAAAAAAGTCCCGATTGGCCAGAATCGTCCCTGTACTTTGAACGGTATGTTTCTGCGGATAGAATTCCGTTACCATTGGAAGAATGCCAAGTCCCGCTACCTCTTCAAGTTCAGACTCAGTATGCAGCGGATCCAGCACAGAACGTCCCATCATTTGGTACCCACCGCAAATACCTATAAGAGGAACATTTGCTTCACTGAGCTTAGAAATCTGCTCCCCTAAACCGCTCTCATGCAGAAAACGCAGATCAGCAAGGGTATTTTTGCTTCCCGGAAGAATAATAAGATCGGGTTTACCAAGATTACCAACTTCCGTGACATAGCGGACCGAGACATCCGGTTCGTCTTGAAGCGCATCAAAGTCCGTAAAGTTAGAAATGTAAGGCAACCGAACCACCGCAACGTCTAATTGATCGGTAAGCGAAACAGAGGGTTTCTCTGCAGACTCATTCAAGGCAACGGAATCTTCATCCGGAATGCGGATTTTAAAATAAGGGACAACCCCTACCACTGGGATTCCTGTTCTTTCTTCAATGAAATCTAACGCAGGTTGAAGTAGGGCCAGTTCGCCGCGAAACTTATTAAAGATAATCCCTTTAACCAAGTCTCTTTCCTCGGGTTCCAGCAATTCCAAGGTCCCCACAACAGAAGCCAAGGCACCGCCACGGTCGATGTCAGCAACAAGCAAGACCGGTGACTTCGCCTCCAGGGCGACTCGCATATTAACAATATCATTTGATTTAAGATTAACCTCTGCCGGACTCCCTGCTCCTTCAATAACTAAGATCTCGTATTCATCAAGCAGTGAGTGGAGGGCATCTTGAACAGATGGCCAGGTCATCCTTTGATATTCTCCGTGGTAACGCAGGGCTGTCACGTTCCCTTGGGACTGCCCCATGATGATTACTTGAGAACCGCTTGGCCCACTAGGTTTAAGCAAAATTGGGTTCATGCGAACATCGGGGTCGACTCCTGCGGCTTGAGCCTGCACCACCTGTGCTCTCCCCATCTCTCCGCCAGCTGCTGTCACAAATGAGTTAAGAGCCATATTCTGCGCTTTAAAAGGACTAACCAGATAACCTTCCTGATAAAAAATCCGACAAAAGGCAGCCGCCAGGACACTTTTCCCCACACTTGAAGAGGTCCCCTGGATCATGAGTCTCGCTGACAAGTTTCTTTCAGAAGACAAGAATATCACCCGCTTTCGTGGTTGGATTTTCGATATTTGTGGTTCGATTCGATATTCGCATAATCGTGGTTTGACGTTCAATATTCGGCTTTCGAACTACGAACTACGAATTTGCGAAATGGCAGTATAAATTAAGGCATTGATCACTGTCGCTGCGAGTGGACTTCCTCCTCGGGTGCCTAATACTGTGATCGATGGGAGGTTGACCTTTTCCCACAGTAAATCTTTGGACTCTTTCGCTCCGACAAAACCAACGGGTATTCCCACAATTAAGGCCGGACAGGTTTCTGGATTTTCGGCTAAACGTAAAACTTCGAGCAGTGCTGTTGGCGCGTTACCGATTGCTACGATTGCGCCGCGCAGACGCTCGGGATGCATCCGAAAGGCCGTCATTGAGCGTGTGATTCCCCAGGCTTTAGCCTGTTCTGAAACGCCCGGGGCATTCAGGTAGCTTTCTACAGTTCCACCCAACGATTTTAGTTTTTCTTTGGAGATACCCGCCCGGACCATCTCAACATCCGTAATGACGTTGGCGCCTTCTTTCAGTGCCTTAAGTCCGCAAGCAATCGCTTGGGGATGAATGGCAATGACCTGTTCTAAGGAAGGATCCCCACTCGTATGAATTAAACGTTCTACAACTGGGTATTCATCCTCAGACCAAGGGCGAGTCAGTCCGGTTCGTATGATGCGCATACTTTCCGTCTCGATTTGACCCGGGTCTAAGATAAAAGATGTCATGCACCCATAGCCTCCTTAATACGCAGGCAGGCCAAATTCGCGATGCCGTCATCTGCTCCCAATTCTTCCGTAAATACGATTTCCACCTTCGGATTTTGTTCTCTGATTTCACGCAATTCCTCGTGAATATCCACCGATACGTGGACTCCTCGAAAAAGAAAGAGGGGCATGATAACAATCTTTAATGCGCCTTCCTTAATCTTAGCCTCCACTGCTTCCGGCAGACTGGGCTTATCGTGCGCCATATAAGCAGGTGTTACTGTTTGCCCCATGAGAAGACTAACTTTTTGAGCGACTACTAAAAGTCCTTGGTTTGCTTCGGCACGACGGCTGCCGTGTCCTAATAAAATAATTTCTGATTTCATAAAATCGCCTCCAAATGTTTTATAAACTGGGGAAGTGTACTTTCGTGAGTTTCCTCTGCCGGACGTTTCAGGATAATCAAGGGGATGTTTAAATGTAGGCAAGCCTGTACCTTTTCGAGGGTACCTCCTACTTTGCCACTTTCTTTAGCAACCACGACGTCGATATCTAATTGTTTGAACATCGCCTCGTCCCATTCCTGGGAGAAAGGGCCTTGTGCGGCAATGATTTGCTTGGGCTTGAACCCCAAGGATTCGCAGCGTGCCAAGACCTCCGCTGTAGGCAGAACGCGAATGAAGAGCACTTTATCTTTTAAAGCAGGCTGAGATACCCATTCCGCTAAAGCGTTGCTGCCTGTCGTTAAGAGAATACGTTGGCCGGCAAGCTTTGCAGCAATTTGAGCAGCCGTTGGAATATCCTCAGCCCAATGAATCAGGGGATGAACCTCTAAATCAAGGGGAGAGCGCTGCCAACGGAGGTAAGGAAGCGATAGTTTTTCACAGACCGTTTTGGCCATTTCCTTTACTCGCACAGCGTAAGGATGGGTTGCATCGACAAGGGCATCAAAGGCACTTCCCTGGAGAAGGTCTGTGAGAGTTTGAGCATCCATTGCCCCAGAGCGAGCTTGAAGTCCTTGTTCTAATGCTAAATCCGCTCCATATGCGGTCAGGGTCGACACTAAAATATCGTGGCCACGCTGCATTAAAGCATTCGCAAGTTCACGACCATCCTCTGTTCCCGCTAAGACCAAAAGCCTCACAGCTTATACCCTCGAGGAGTTAGCATATAAGGACCGATTATGCGGGTTTGAGAGTTACCGATAATTACGGTTGTGAGCATGTCAATGGTCTGATTGGTGAAATCTTGAAGTGTGGTCATTTGCACGCTGGACTCCTCGCCCCGTAATGCCTCTCGGACCAATCCGACCGGTGTTTCAGGGTGACGGTGACGCAGGAGAATCTCGCGCACAGTCTCAATGTGCTGCGTGCGCCCTTTACTTTTGGGGTTATATATCGCGAGGATAAAATCCGCTTCAGCCGCAAAACGCACGCGTTTCTCAATGACCTCCCAAGGCGTCATAAGATCACTTAAACTAATCACTGCAAAATCATGCATTAGAGGAGCCCCCAGCATGGATGCTGCCGCAGTGGCTGCAGTAATTCCGGGAACGATTTCCAATGGAATATCCAGAAGTCCCTCTTGCTCCAGTAACTCAATAATAATACCGGCCATACCGTAAACTCCGGCATCTCCACTACTTACTACGGCCACTCTGTGTCCTTCGGCAGCTAAACGAATCGCTTCTCGACAACGGTCAATTTCTTGTCGCATTCCATTTGAGACAATCTTTTGATCGGATAAATAGGGCCGAACGAGATCAATGTAGGTTTTATAGCCCACGATAAAGTCCACTTCATTCCAAACCGTCTGAACGCGCTTAGTCATATGGTCAGGATCTCCGGGTCCGATGCCCACGACAAAGAGTTTTCCAAGCTGATGGCTACGGTCACTCCCTGACCTTTGATTTTCGGTAGAACCAGCTGTCCCATTTGGGTTCCCAGTAAGCTCGCTGCTTCGCATACTCCGTCCACTCCTATCTTTTCTGATACAAACTTTGATCGACTTAATTGTTCTCGTTCAATGACTGATTGGAGTTCCTCTGTGCTAAAGGTTTGAAACGGAACCCGTAAAAATCTTGCCGTTTCAATCAGACCCTCTTCATCAGATTTAAGGTCTATACTGTAGATTCCCGCCACTGCCTTAAGAGAGGCACCAATTTGTTTAACTGCCGCTGTGACTGCTTCTAAGACAACTTTAGGGGAAACGCCTCGTCGGCATCCAACCCCAATACGTAAGACCGGAGGAATCAAATAGACGCAATCATCTTGTAGATTTAGGTCAGGAAAGGCACTGACAATGACATTCGCTTTTACCTTCTCATTTTCTGACAGGAACTGATAATGCTCATCATTTAACCAAGCGTATTCCGGTGGCAAAGTGTAACTTGTCCAGACCTTGAGTGAGCCCTGTTCTAAAAGTAAGCGATTGACAGTTGGTAAATGGTCGATGGGTTCAACTTGCCAATGATATCGCCGGGCATATTCATCAGGGGCTACTAATCCCCGGCCATCAGTGGCAGTGGTAATAACTGCTAAAGCTCCGCTTTGACGGGCGAGCTGATTAGCCCAAGCGTTTGCGCCGCCTAAATGTCCGGAAAGCAAGGGAATGATGAACTTCCCTGCCTCGTCTAAAACGAGTACCGCAGGATCGCGGTCTTTGCCCTCGATCAGTGAGGCGATTTGGCGTACCACAATCCCTGTAGCCATGACAAAAACGAGAACAGAATACTCCTGCCAGAGGTTCGGAATGATATCGCCTAATTTATGAAAAATTTGAGCGTCATTTCCTGTATGGTTTTTAGAAAGAGCAAGGGCTTTGTCATGAATAAAAAAATCTCGCCTAATTGAATTCGGGAACCCTCCGCTCAGTCGCTGGGCTGTAACCATTCCCCGATCAGTCAACGCTATAAGTGCTACTTTCAAGTTGCTGTTCCTTGGCGGTATTCATGAGTAAAGGTTGGGTCATAGAGCTTAGAACGTGCATAACCGTTTGCGGGATCTAAGAAATCTCCGACCAGGATTTGCGCTTGTTTCCGAATTCCTGCCGCTTTTACCTTCTCTTCGATAGTTTCCAGAGTGCCCAGCAGAATTTCTTCATCCGGCCAACTTGCTTTAGCGATGACAGCAATGGGGGTTGAGGCTGGATAACCTTCCAGCAACTCTTTAACCACTGACCCTATATCCTGCACACTTAGGAAAATCGCCATACTCGCTTGATGTTTCGCTAATTTAGCAAGCGATTCTTTCTCTGGTACAGGGGTTCGTCCGGCCAAGCGGGTAAGTATCAAAGTTTGACTGATTTCCGGCAACGTGAATTCTCGCCGAACCGCCGCTGCTGCTGAAAACACCGAACTGACCCCCGGAATGACGGAATAAGGAATAGTTTGCTTGTCTAAGTAGTCGAATTGTTCTTTAATTGCTCCGTACATGCTGGGATCTCCGGTATGAAGACGCACAATTGTTTCGCCGTTCTTAGTCCCCTCATCCATTAAAGTGACCACCTCTTCGAGGGTGAGATGAGCGCTGTCATGAATGGGTGTTCCTGGGCGACAAATTTGGAGCAACTCCGGGTTGACTAAAGACCCTGCATAAATCACGCGGTCTGCACTCTCTAACGCGCGGGATCCCTTCACCGTTATAAGCTCCGGATCGCCTGGTCCGGCTCCAACAAAAATAACTTTACCGTTAACTGTTTTCTGACTCATCGTTTTTCCTCCCTAACAAATCTTTTTTGACAAGCAGCAGGCTGAGATAATCGACTTTGTCAGACGTGAATTCCAGCGGTTTAGGCTCCCAACGGATTTTCTCTCCAGACTGTCCCAGCCGTGTTAACAAGACAGCTTTTCTTTCACGCTCCTTGAGAAGAGTCAACATTTCAGGGAGTCTTCTCGATACTTTCATTAAGACTAAGTTTGGAAAATCGAGATATTCCGCTACATCCTCGGTACTCGGCAGAACAAGAAGAGGTTCATCCCCAGTGGCGAGAGGCAAGTTAATCCTCGCCGCAGCTGCAGCCATAGCCGTGATTCCCGGAATGG
>NZ_AGAF01000237.1 GCF_000224515.1 Desulfosporosinus sp. OT
CTAAGTTTAAGAAGGAAGGATTATCTGTAATGCTTTGTGATATTAGTCTCTGTTCACAGATTCTCGATGCTTCCATTGGGATGCCTGGAGTATTAGGGGTTTAAAGAGAATTATTTTTAATAATTACGTCAGGTGGGGTGAGTTTGAAGAAATTATTTGCAATTACTACTTTAATAATAATTAGTTTTATTTTAATTACAAGCCCGAGTGCGGAGAGTATTGAAAGGAGAATCGTTTCAAACACTTTGCTATATACCGCAACTACCTCTAAGGCAGCCGACGTCTTAGACTTTATAATTATTCCCAACAACTACATAAAACAAAGTGAATTAGGACAACGCAAACTTCTAATGAAAAAGTATGATTCTGAAGTATATTTGGAACCTTTAAAAGATATGGGGGATGAGTACTGGATAAGCTGGTCTTTCGATAATAACTGGGACAAACAAGAAGGCACATGCTTTACGTTTCGCAGTTTGCAAGAACCTGATTTAAACGGTAATAGGCTTTATTCTGATGCAAATACAAAATTTCAGGCAGTAAACGAAAACGGTCAATCAATACACGGTTCATGGGGTGGTGGAGGTAGCACTTATAATTATGGGTTTAATGTAAATAAAGAAATATTTAATTCGAGTAAACAGATTAAGGTAAAATTAGAAGGATTTAATCTAATGCACTACAAATTAAAGAATTAGTATGTAGAAGGTTTATTATTCATTATATAGTGTGTATTTGTGTAATTTTTAAATAATTGCTTCTTTGTGTCATCAAGCAATCGGTAAAAAGTTGTATACTGCATTACTTTCAATCTTAAAGCTTCAAGGTTACCATAATGCTTACGCAGCGATCTGTTTACCAAATGAAGTGAGCGTTGGAATACACGAGTATTTTGGATTTAATAAGATAGGTCACTTTAAAAATGTTGGATTTAAACTTGAACGATAAGCATGATGACGGTTGGTGGGAGCTTTTTCTTCAACCGCACAATTCTACGCCCAGTGAGTCACTTCCGTTAAGGAATATTGAACAACATGAAATTAGTAAAGCACTTATTCAAGATTAGGAACTTCGGGAGCGTTTTTTATCGGTTGTTCTGAGTGGAGTTTATTAGATTAACTGCCTGTCACAAATTGTGGGAGTTTGTATTGGCAGGTAAACCCCGCTGGGGTTTCTGTCTGTGTTAACAGATACGTATTTATATATCTAGGTCACTAGTATCTCTAACATGGAGAAATAGTGCATCCAGCCATGGCGTAGCCACCGCCGGGGTGGCGTATCGGTGGTAATGGAACGTTGAGGTATTATAGTTAGAGAAGATTTATATTTCAGAGACAGGGCACGTGGAGACAGTCGTGGTGATAGAGCGGGTATAGCTGCTGGTATCAGCGGTTTTCAGGGTTTTGGGATAATTTGATAGTGTGTTTTATGTTCCCTAGGACAGCTGTTTTGAGGGAACTTTTTGTTTTAGGGGTCGTACTTTTACACAGAAATAAACAATTGCGCGGAAATAATGGGTGTTTTGCCAAATAGTATTTGATTTTAGGTAAAACGACCCCCTGTTTCAGTTATATGCATTATTTAATGACTCCTTCAATAAGATTACTTCTTATCGCTTTCGTATAAATCATTGATTTACCTTTACGTCATACTTTATCAATTGGAGTTAACTCCAAGTCAATACTTTTTATTCGGATTTAACATCAATTTATCGTAAAAAAATAGCCAGCAAAGTCTTCAATTGTCAAAGACTATCTGTTACATTTGCTATATCAACATCGTCTATCAACTGAATTTGTCAAGAGTTTTCTAAAGCGACATACTTCAGTCTCACTGTGTTTTCTGCTGAGACACTTTACGACATTGTGTCCGGACGAAGCACGTTAAGACGGTGCTTCTGCTCAGAGATTGCGGTTAACTGTGTCAAGAAAATTGAGGAATTTAATGCACCCCCAAAAACACATATGCACCCCCTTTATCAAAAGCGGAGTGTATCGTTAATTTGTATCAATAGTTGAGTTATTAGACAATTAAGTACTCAATAATTGATACAATTAATTGTGGCAATACTCATAAATTTTTGTTTTGTGAAAAGATAATGCTTTCCTAAATGTTACATATTTCTGAAGTGATCCTCACAGGAAACTGACCTGTGGGGATTATTTTACTTAACTGTTTGTATATAACCGGGATATTGGATAAGCTTAGGCTAAGATATAGTTAGTAGGATAATAGTAGGATAATTGGAACCATGCGCACTGGAGGTAGTGGAATGGACTTATATAAAGACAAAGATACCATAGCTGTGGGTCGTCGTCATACCGTTGGTCTTAAATCTGACGGAACGGTGACGGCTGTAGGTGATAATAATTATGGCCAATGTGATGTAAGCGGTTGGTGCGATATTGTGGCAATCGCGGCTGGTAATGTTCATATGGCGACGAACACGGGTAATGCTCATACAATCGGTCTTAAATCTGACGGTACTGTGGCGGCTGTTGGTTGGAATAAGCATGGCCAATGCGATGTAAACGACTGGCGCGATATTATAGCGGTTGCGGCGGGTTGGCGTCGCACCATTGGGCTTAAATCGGATGGCACGGTGGTTGCTGTGGGGCGAAATAATGAAGGTGAATGCAATGTAAGCAGCTGGCATGATATTGTGGCGGTCGCTGCGGGTGACTGGCATACCATCGGTCTTAAATTGGACGGAACGGTGACGGCTGTGGGTAATAATCGGTATCAACAATGCAAGGTAAGCGGCTGGCGCGATATTGTGGCGCTTGAGGCGGGTTACCTTCATACTGTTGGACTTAAATCGGACGGAACGGTGGTGGCTGTTGGTCGCAATAAGGAAGGAGAATGCGATGTAAGCGGCTGGCGCGGTATTGTGGCGATAACGGCGGGTAGTCATCATACCATCGGCCTTAAATCGGACGGTACCGTGGCAGCTGTGGGTTGGAATGAGCATGGCCAATGCCATGTAAGTGGCTGGTGTGATATTGTGGCGGTTGCAGCGGGTTGTGCTCATACTCTCGGCCTTAAATCGGACGGCACGGTGGTTGCTGTGGGTGATAATGAATATGGCCAATGCGATGTAAGCGGTTGGCGTGGCATCCAACTGCCGGCAATTAGTTTTCAATATTAATAATACATATAATAATGAAAGCCATGCGCCGTTAAGTAAATGCAATATAGTAGGGTCTCCTGGATAGTGAAACCTTAATTTGTATTGGTACTATACAAACAATGGCTCTAACCCATTATCTTTCAGTTATTCTTATTCGTGACCCAATATAGGTTAATGTGCAGTTATGTTAACTTGGGGTGTATTAAATGATATCTTTATTCAAAGAAAGAGTCGTAAATTTGGAAACAATTGATAAAACTCATACCGTTTGGGGTAGTGATGCTCTCTTAATATATGTTCAGAAAGGGGTGGGAAAACTTAAAACGCAAACTCTATCTGAGAGAGAGAAAGTAACCTTTTCACTTTTATTAAATGGCAAGCCGCTTATGGCATTATGCTCAGATAATTATTATTGTCCAACGTGCGAAAAACTAATTAAGAATGGCTATGGACTTCAGAATATCGACAATTCGTTGATACAAAGTGTAAAAGAATCTCAACAAACTCAAAGTGATATAAATGAAGTCTTTGATAAGCTTAGTCCGCTTCTAGCGTTATTAGAAAATGGCCTTTATATGATTTCAAGAATTGAAATGTCACCTACCGATGGAGAAGGGAGTTTCTTTTGGAGTTGTAATGATAATAAGTATTATGGATGGTTTTTTCTCAGCATTATTGGATGGTCATCATAGGGCTACCGCTGCATGCTTAGCGGGGCAAAAAATTAACTGCCTGACTATTTGAGTGCAGTATATAAGTCACATCCTTTCTAATATTTCGTGTGAAAGATATTCAGGTGGATGTGTGATTTGCAATTATTGTCGTTTTATGGTTTAGTGGGAAGAAAAAATCACCTCAGCACCTGTAATACCTGGAATAAGATTTCTTAAAGAAGATAAATATGCTATATGTCATATAGATGATTTTTCAGACCACTTAAAGAGTATAATACGAAATCAACTTTCCTCAGTTTGCTACGGTCCTTCAAAAGCTTCATCCGGAAGAATAGCATATAATTATAAACAATTATAAACATACTCTTAAAGAATTTGTGAGAGCAAGACACCGATACAAAAATAGGGATGATAGGCGAACTTACTGGTGGCTCTGCCACACCAAAATATTCAATATAGCATATTTGTTGGAAGTTGTGAAGCAAAGATTTATATAACACGAAGGAGAATGGTATGAAAACACTATTACTATTAGCAAAAGGATTTGAAACGATGGAATTTAGTGTCTTTGTAGATGTATTAGGATGGGCAAGAAATGATTATGGATCTGATGTACAAGTTGAAACTTGTGGATTTAAGAAAGAAGTTATGAGTACTTTTAATATCCCTATATTAGTAGATAGGATAATAGATGAAATAAATGTTGATGAATATGATGCATTAGCAATTCCAGGTGGATTTGAAGATTATGGATTTTATGAAGAAGCATATGATGAGAAGTTCTTAAATCTCATTAGGGAATTTGATATTAAGGGAAAAATAATTGCAACGATTTGTGTTGCAGCCTTACCTTTGGGGAAGAGTGGGGTGTTGAAGAATCGTAAAGCTACAACCTACCATTTGAATGATGGGTATCGTCAAAAGCAATTGGCAGAATTTTTAGTGGATGTAGTTAATGAACCCATTGTAATAGATAAGAATATTATTACATCTTATTGTCCGGAAACTGCATCAGGTGTTGCATTCAAACTATTGGAGTTATTGACATCCAAAGAACAGACGGAAGTAGTTAAAAAAGCAATGGGCTTTTCATAAGGGTTATCTGTTTGGATATGAGGAGTTGGGCGAAACCAGTTATATAAAATAATAATGAAATAACATCAAAAAATAATATCAATCAGACAAAAACATCCGCAGGGTTGGCAGCATGATGTGCTAACTTTGCGGATATTTTTTTGTTTTAGGGATAAACGATTTTGAGGATCTTCTGGAATAGAAGCATTAGTCAGGAGTGAATATTAATGATTTGTTTTATACTTTGATTAACTTCTCTCAGTAGCTGTTCGCTCATATTCCAGGATAACCAATTAACTCCAAACGATTAATTATAATAAAAAAATTATGAATAAAAATAATAAAAAAATTATATTGTATTGACTGAAAATTGGGGGGTTTGATATAATTACTAATGGAATTCCAAATATCATTAAATAGAAATCAGGAGAAAAATAGTGTGATGAACGAAGCCGATGTTGAAAAGGCCTATGCATTATTAAATCTGGACAGGCAAATAGTTGGGATTAAGATAGTTAAGTCTAAAACTGAATTCGAGCAAATTCAAGCCAAAGAATTGACCTATCCGCTTGCTTATTGTGTAGCGGTTAAGCATGCAACAAATGGGATTGCCCTAAAAATGACCAAAGAATTTTCAGGGTGTGGAGGAAGTACGAGAGCTCTCGGCTTAACTCTACCTACAGAAAGTTTTTTTAATGGTCAAGATGGTTGTGACTTAGGTTTATATGCATCGCCCGAAATTGCTGCAAGTGTTGCCAAGCAAATGAAATTTTGTCCTCCTGATACATATGGTGTCATTATTAAACCACTGGACCAATTTGAGATAGACCCGGATGTTGTTTTGATGGTGGGCGATAGTTATCAGATTATGCGCGTCATACAAGGGTATTCCTATGTCTACGGCATACTACCGAATTTTAATATGTTGGGGAATCAAGCAGTTTGTGTGGAATGCACCTCTTATCCCTTAATGACAAATCAAATAAATTTTTCAGTTTTTTGCTCAGGGACCAGATTTTTAGCAAAATGGCTAAATACTGAAGTAGCAGTAGGAATTCCTTTTGAAAAGTTTGGGAAGGTAATTGAAGGAGTCCGTTTAACCGTCAGTGCGGTTGAAATGAATGAGCGTAAAAAGGTTATCCAAGCTAAGCTAGTCAAGTTGGGTTATGCTGCTTCGGAAATAAGTTTTGATGACCCTTATTATTTGAGATTAGAAAGACAAAAACAAAAGCAAAAGCAAAGAAGGGAGGCTAATTGATCGGAGGCTTATGGATAAAAAGCGATTCTTGATTATAGCCATTCAAACTTTGCTAGTGTGTGGGTTTCTAGCCTTATGGGAGTTGTCTGCGAAAAGTAAATTGTATAATCCATTTTTCACAAGTTATCCCAGTGAAATTCTTAAAGATCTCATAATTTTTGCAAAAAGTGGGGATTTAGTCTATCATACCTCAATTACATTGAAAGAATCACTCCTAGGTTTGTTGTATGGAACAATCTTCGGAATCTTGTTAGGAGTGCTATTTGGTCAGTTTGTAACCCTTGGAAAAATCTTTACCCCGATTTTGACGGCAATTAATGGTATTCCTCAGCTGGCATTAGCCCCAGTATATGTTTTATGGTTTGGGCTAGGGTTAACTTCCAAGGTTTTTTTGGCAGGTTTAATGGTGTTCTTTTGCGTGTTTTTTTCCACTTATAATGCTATCAAAAACATCGAACAAAATTTAGTTGAGTCCGCCCATATCTTAGGTGCTAATTCCCTCCAAACTTTGTGGTACGTAGTATTACCAGCTAGCTTGCCCTGGATTCTTTCGGGTATCCGTGCTGGGGTAGGAGCATGTATGGTAGGTGCAATTATAGGTGAGTATATGGGTGCTGCCGGTGGCTTTGGCTGGATGGTAACCTATGCGACCTCCTTCTTTATGGTTCGTAGAGTTATGTCCTGTATCACCATCTTGTTGATAGTAGGCATTGTATTAAATCGGTGCTTGGATAAAGTTGAGGAATTTGCACTGCGCTGGAAGGTGGAAACCAATTTATCGATGAGTACGGAAAGGTAATTTTGTCGTAAAATAACAAATATATTTAAAGGAGAAAAAGAAATGAAAAGATTTATCGCAATGATGCTCATAATGGTTATGTCAGTAACGCTTTTGATCGGATGTGGCACAAAAGAAACAGCGACTAAAACAGCGAATCAGGATTTAACAAAGGTAGTTATTTCGGAGTTCAGAAATTTAAGTTGGTCTGCAGTTTATGTCGCTTATCAAAATGGCTATTTTCAGGAAGAAGGCATAGCTCCTGAATTCGCCTTATATAAAGATGGACCAATTGCCTTCCAGGGTATGCACGGCGGAGATTCCCAATTTTGTTTATTGTCACAGGAGCCAGTTCTGAAGGCAGAACAAGAAGGCTTAAATTCTTCAATCATTTATACAGTTTTAGATACCAGACTTTATGGCTTTGTTGGCGCTAAGGATGTTAAAAGTGTGAAAGACCTTAAAGGTCAAGTAGTTTTTGCAGGCATGCCAGGGTCAGCGCCTTACTCTTTTGTCTCTGCAATCCTTAGAGAAGGCGGTTTAGACCCACAAAAAGATGTTACCTTTGTTAATATGGATTACAGTGCTTCGATGTCAGCCTTAAGTCAAGGAAAAATCAAAGCGAGTTATATTAATGTAGACAACAGAGTGGAGATCCAACATATGGATGTCCATATGTTGGTAGATACGTCCAAGCCCAGCGATGCGGACAAATATTTAAAAGCAGATATTTTTACCGGAGAGATTATTGCTACTACAGGCGAGTTTGCTGCTAAAAACCCTAAAACCGTTCAAGGCTTTGTTAATGCAGTAAACAAAGGTACCAAATGGATTAATGAACATAGTGCAGAAGAAGTGGCTAAATTGATTTCACCTTTATTTCAAGGGATGACAGAAGATGTTTTAGCTAAGAAAATAGCAATCTTAAAAGGTAGTATCACCAAAACTGGCTATATTTCTGAAGAATCCCAAACAGCTGTTGAAAACTTCGCTATCAACACTGGCGTAATAAAAGCAGCAATCCCTTATAATCAAATTATTGATATGCAATTTGTTAAGGCAATCAAATAACTTTTAAAGATGGAAAAAGCTATGTGCTATATAAGATTTGAAAACATTGAAAAATCTTTTGATGACAGAAAGGTCTTAGATAATATCAATATTTCCATTGAGCAGGGCGAGTTTATTACCTTGTTAGGTCCTTCCGGTTGTGGGAAAACTACATTGCTGCGCTGTTTGGCGGGCTTAGTAAGAGTAGATAGTGGTAAGATTTTTTTGGACAACAGAGATATTACTTATGCTTTGCCCAAAGAAAGAAATCTTAATATGATTTTTCAGCAGTATAGTTTATTCCCGACTATGACAGTCGCAAAAAATATTGCCTTTGGGTTAAAAATGCAGAAGCTTGAGCAAGCAGAGATTAAAAGAAGGGTTGCCAATGCCCTGGAAATGGTTGATCTTGTGAGAAGTGAAAATAAGTACCCCGGACAATTATCGGGCGGTGAGCAGCAACGAGTAGCCTTAGCAAGAAGCATTGTGACCAAATCCAAAGTCTTACTTTTGGATGAACCGTTTAGTGCAATAGATGCCAAACTCAGAAAAGCTCTGCAGATAAAAATTAAGGAAATTCATCATGAATTAGGTATGACAACTATCTTTGTAACCCATGATCAGGAAGAAGCCATGCGGATGTCTGATCGGATATATTTAATTAACAATGGCAAAGTTGGACAGATGGGTTCGCCAATGGATTTATACTTAAATCCCGAGACAACTTTTGCCGCAAGTTTCATGGGGCATTGCAATCTATTATCCCACGAAGTATTTCAACAAGTAACTGCAAGTGAGCATGTTAAGAAAGGTTTCTATGCAATTCGTCCTGAGAATATTGGGATGACTTTGCAGGAGAACACAAAACATACCGAAAATAATTATTACGTTAAAGGAATCGTCAAGCGCATTATCCCTCAGGGTAATATTATTCGTTATACAATATTGGTTAATGGGAATCTTATCGATGTCGATACTTTGTTTGAAGTCAACAATCAGTTCGCTAGAAATAGCGAGGTATATTTGTCAATTGATAAAGAGCTGATAATCTTCTTCGATAGCGTTTAAAAACAATTAAGGGGATGCTCAGGCATCCCACAGACCGTGAAAAAAGGGGCTGTCTTACTGCGACAGTGGTGGGAAAGAGCATATGGCTATAGAGATAGCGGATCAGTTTATGAGAGAGCAAGAGAAAGTGAAAATATATTTCAAAAAGGTACACCTTTATTAGATAACTATGCATCGAATATGAACAATTGAAGAAAAGACTTTTGTTGAGGGAATCCTAATGAATGTTATTAGCTCGATTGAAGAGTCTAATGGCAAAATCTTAGCGTTTAATTACTCTCTAAAAAACAGAGAAAGAGATAACAGAATAAGTTAAAATGCTCAAGCGCATCTTAATAGGTGTGCTTTTAGTTTGTAGCATGATTAATTTAGTTTTCGCGAACCGCACATCTTTCCATGAGATTCAAATAGATTACTGATATATTGTAATTTAGACTTTTAAGGAAGACAATGGCCACATCCGATTTAAGAAGACCTGTGCCCACTGTTGCAAGGGGGTCGCCTCGGAACCCGAGTGCCGGCAAAGTGATCGACCTCATGGAGGCCCTTAAAGCAGTGTGGAGAAGGCCAAAAAAGGGAAGGAACCGGCTTAATTATATGAATGCAAAACTCAACGAATATAACCAGAAAAGGAATTTTGCAAGAACCTTAGAACCGGAAGGCATGACAGAAATGGCCGAAGCAGGTCTAGGGTTTGTCGTGCAACACCATATAGCCCGCAGAGATCACTACGATTTCCGTCTGGAATGGGACGGAGCCCTCTTGAGCTGGGCAGTGCCCAAGGGCCCTTCCTATGATACCCGGGACAAGAGGCTTGCCGTACGGGTAGAGGAGCATCCTTTGGAATACAGGAACTTTGAGGGGACAATTCCCAAAGGGGAATATGGCGGCGGTGTGGTTATGCTCTGGGATGAAGGCGGCTGGGAACCCTCTGGGGATGTGGAGGACGGACTCCGTGCAGGGATGCTGAAATTTGTTCTGAACGGACGCAGGCTTAAAGGCAAGTGGGCTCTGGTACGCTTGAGAGGGAAAGCTGGCGAGAAGCAGGAAAACTGGCTTTTGCTTAAGGAAAAAGACGAGTATGCTAATACTGGCAACGGGATTTCCGATTTTACTACCAGCATCAGAACCGGACGCACCATGACGGAAATTGAAGAAGGGGAAGAGGAAAGGATCACGCACAACCCCTTCAGCAGCACCGGCGTGCAGCTTGCCAAATTAGTCAATACGGTTCCTGAGGGTAAGGATTGGCTTTATGAGTTGAAATACGACGGTTACAGGATATTGGCTTATAGTGAAGGCAACAGCGTCCGGCTTATCACCAGGAACGGCAATGATTATACAACGCGGTTCCCGGATGTGGCCTCTTCCCTCATGGATTGGGCTAAGGGAAGGGCGATGATTCTGGATGGCGAAATGGCCATCACGGATGAAGCGGGCAAGACGGATTTTCAGGCTCTGCAGAACTATCTGAAAAAGCCCCAGGCCAAAAATCTGACCTATATCGTCTTTGATCTCCTGGCTCTGGATGGGGCGGACCTCCGGGGACACCGCCTGATTGACAGGAAGGAAAACCTTGAAACTTTGCTGAAGGATGCCCCCCAAAACCTCCACTACAGCCGGCATATCAGTGGAAACGGCAAAGAAAGTTTCGCTGCAGCCTGTGCGGCAGGCATGGAAGGGATCGTCGGTAAAAAAGCTGATTCCATTTACAGCGGAACAAGAAACGCCGACTGGATCAAACTTAAATGCGATCAAAGGCAGGAATTTGTGATCGGTGGCTATGCCATTTCCAATAAAAAAACGAGCGGGATAAGTTCCCTGCTCCTTGGCGTCTATGAAGGCGGTGAATTAGTCTATGCCGGACGTGCCGGCACCGGCCTGAGCGAATCCACCATGAAAGAGCTGGAGGGAAAATTTGCGTGCATAAAGAGAATGGAGCCCTCTTTTCAATTCGCGCCCAAGCCCAGGTCTAATGAAAAGATCACCTGGCTTGAACCTGAACTGGTGGCGGAAATTAAATTTGCTGAATGGACCGAAGACAATTTGTTAAGGCAGGCCAGCTTCAAAGGCTTGCGGAGGGATAAGAATCCTAAGGATATAAAAAGGGAAAAAGCAGATGACGAAATACAGCCTCAATCATCCGCTAAAGAAGCGGAGAGACCCATGAAAGCAAACGCCAACAGTATCATCATCGAAGGAATCAAGATCAGCAACCCGGACAAGGTGATTTTTGCCGACCCGGAAATCACCAAAGCGGATGTGATCCGGTATTACGCCCAGGTAGCAGAGCGCATGCTGCCCTATGTGAGCCACCGGATCCTCAGCATTGTGCGCTGTCCCAAGGGCATCTCCCAGACCTGCTTCTATAAGAAGCATCCCGGTCCGGGAAGCAAAGGAATTGTAACCATGCCTATTTCCACCGGTGACGGAGAAACGGAAGACTACTTCTATATTGAGAACCCATCCGGACTGATCGCCGAAGCGCAAATGGGCACGCTGGAATTTCATATCTGGGGAAGCCGCGTGGACCAGCTGGAAAAGCCTGATCTGATGGTATTTGATCTGGATCCGGATGAAGGAATGGATCTGAGCAGGGTACGCCAGGGCGTGCGGGATGTGAAAGCTATTCTTGCCGAGCTTTCCCTGAACTCCTACCTCAAGACCAGCGGCGGCAAAGGCTACCATGTGGTCGTCCCTTTAAAACCTGCTGTTGCCTGGGATGGGTTTCACGATTTTGCCAGGCGCGTTGCCCAAGTTATGGAGCAGAAGTGGCCTGACTGCTACACAAGCAATGTGAGAAAGGCCAAGCGCACCAACAAGATCTTCATCGACTGGATTCGCAACGGCAGAGGCGCTACCAGCATTGCCCCTTATTCTATAAGAGCGAGAAAAGGGGCCGGAGTGTCCATGCCTATCACCTGGGATGAACTGGACACGGTGGCTCCTGACGGGGTCAATATGGCGGAGGCGCTCCGGAGGATCGGCGGCAACGATCCCTGGAACGATTTTTTTCGGAATAATCAACAGCTTCAATGAAGGTTGCAATGAAAACACAAGAACTCCCCCTCTATTTTGTTTTTTCAGAGCTTGAATATATTATATTCCAGTATCTTCTTTCAGGAGGAATGAATTCAGAGTTTTCTGGCAATAACGAGGACACTGATCAAGCTATCCATTGTTTGTGATGGATTTCGTGATAAGGAACACCTGCCTCGGTGCCACTGCAATTGCCTATGCAAGTCAAAGCACTGTTGACTCGACTAAAAACAAAAATCCAACAGGCAGAGCAAAGAAGTGCAATGATTTGCATACTTTCTTTAGCGGGAAAAAATCAACACACGTAATCCCTCCACATTAAACTGATTGGTTAAAGTGTAACAAAACATATTCTGAAATTCAATTCTGAAATAAAAAGGGGACAGCAGTTGCCGTCCCTTTTTAAGTCGTTTTTGGTTGGACAATTACAGATAATCATTGCAAGATGGGCTATTTAACCTTTAATTTCTTGTCTATGCTCTGATTCAGGCAAGGTCGAAACGATCTGCGTTCATCACCTTGTTCCAGGCAGACACGAAGTCCTGTAAGAACTTATCCTGAGAGTCGCCGCAGGCATAGACTTCCGCGAGGGCCCGGAGCTGGGAATTGGAACCGAAGATGAGATCAACCCGGGTGCCGGTCCATTTGAGTTCACCTGTTGCGCGATCACGGCCCTCGTACACGTCTTTGTCTTCAGATGTCGCCTTCCATGTCGTGTTCATGTCGAGAAGATTCACGAAGAAGTCATTCGTGAGGGTTTCCGGCTGCTTGGTGAAGACGCCGTGGGGAGACTGTTCGTAATTGGCATTCAAGACGCGCAGGCCGCCAAGCAGAACCGTCATTTCCGGAGCGGTCAAGGTCAACTGTTGGGCACGATCAACCAGCATTTCCTCAGCCGATACGGAAAATTTGGCTTTCAGGTAGTTGCGGAAACCATCGGCTTTGGGTTCGAGTACCTCGAAGGCATGCACCTCAGTCTGCTCCTGGGATGCGTCCGTGCGGCTCGGACTAAAGGGAACGACCACAGGGTGACCGGCATTCTTAGCGGCTTGCTCGATACCCGCACAGCCACCCAGGACGATCAAGTCGGCGAGAGAAACTTTCTTTTGACCTGTCTGTGAACTGTTGAACGACCAGTGGATCGTTTCCAGGACCGAAAGCACAGTATTCAGTTGAGTTGGCTGATTGACTTCCCAATCCTTCTGTGGGGCAAGACGAAGGCGTGCTCCGTTGGCCCCGCCCCGTTTATCGGAGCCGCGGAAGGCGGAGGCCGAAGCCCAGGCGGTTGAGACAAGCTGGGAGACGGAAAGGCCGGAAGCCAGGATTTTGCCCTTGAGATCTGCGCTATCCTGTTCGTCAATCAATTCATAATTCACTGCGGGCACCGGGTCCTGCCAGATCAGTTCTTCCGCAGGAACTTCAGGACCGAGATAGCGCGAACGCGGCCCCATGTCCCGATGGGTCAGCTTGAACCAGGCCCGGGCGAAGCACGGGGTTTTGCTGGTAGCGCCGGGCAATCGGTGCGTAGATCGGGTCGTAGCGCAGGGAGAGATCCGCCGTGGTCATCATCGGCCGGTGCTTCTTCGAGGGATCGTGGGCGTCAACCACCATGTCCTCTTCGGCCACATCCTTGGCCAGCCACTGATGCGCGCCGGCGGGGCTTTTGACCAGTTCCCACTCGTATTTGAACAGCACCTTAAGATAACCCATGTCCCATTTGGTCGGGTTCGGTTTCCAGGCACCCTCGATGCCGCTGCCGATGGTATCGCCGCCCTTACCGCTGCCGAAGCTGCCCTTCCAGCCGAGACCCTGCTCCTCGAGGCCGGCGGCTTCAGGCTCCGGACCGACAAGGGCTGGGTCCCCCGCACCATGGCATTTGCCGAAGGTATGTCCGCCGGCGACGAGGGCGACGGTCTCTCGAACGTCATGGCCGGAGGCGACGGGATCAGGGTTGCCGTTCGGTCCTTCCGGGTTCACGTAGATCAGACCCATCTGCACAGCAGCCAGGGGATTTTCGAGGTCCCGCTCGCCGGAGTAGCGTTTGTCGCCAAGCCACTCGGCCTCAGAGCCCCAATAAATGTCCTCTTCCGCCTCCCAAACGTCCTCGCGCCCGCCGGCGAAACCAAAGGTCTTCAGTCCCATGGACTCGATGGCGCAGTTGCCGGCGAGGATCATCAGGTCGGCCCAGGAGATCTTTTGGCCATATTTCTGCTTGATCGGCCAGAGCAGACGGCGTGCCTTGTCCAGGTTCACATTGTCCGGCCAGCTGTTGAGGGGGGCAAAACGTTGGGTAACCGCTCCCCGCACCGCCGCGTCCGTCGCCCATACGGTATGTACCTGCGCTATGCCACGCCATCCGAATGAAGAGCGGCCCATAGTGACCGTAATCGGCAGGCCACCAATCCTGGGAGTCGGTCATCAACGCATAGAGGTCCTTTTTCAGAGCTTCCAGATCAAGCTTCTTGAATTCTTCAGCGTAGTTGAACCCTGAGTCCAGCGGATTACTCAAGTTTGAGTTCTGATGAAGAATCTTGAGATTCAACTGGTTCGGCCACCAGTCCCTGTTCGTAGTGCCACCGCCTGCATTGGTAGTTCTCATGCTGCCGGTTACCGGGCATTTGCTGTTTTCTCCCATAAAATTTCCTCCCCTACAAAATAATTTTTTAGATCGCCGCAAAACCCCCGCTTTGGTAAAATAGTGCAAAATGTAATTATTATAATTCATTCATTATATAGTTAAATAGCATGGCTTGCAATAAAAAAGAGCAGGATGAACAAGTAAGTAAATTTGCCATCTTTTTGAAAAAGTTGAAGACAGATTAAGTGGTAAACCGGAATTGGCAAAGAATCTGTTTTTAGATACGGAAAAGCTCTCGATCTGCCACAATTCGCGAATCTTTACTTTTTCGTAAGGAATTTTAAATATTTTGTAAAGCACTGAAACTCAAAACTTGGTAAGGTGAAAAGAAAGGAATAGCTATGGCATGATGAGAAAAATCTGAAGCCAGGCACAAGTGGAGAGTGAAGGTAATATGAATTGCAGCAAGAAAACGAATCAATCGAATTTACACCAAAGGAGATTGCGGGCGGATTCCAGTGGCTATATGCCCGGATTGGACGGATTGAGAGCCTTGGCGGTCTTTGCCGTGATTGCTTACCATCTCAATCTGACCTGGGCGCCGGGAGGGCTTTTAGGGGTAAGCCTCTTCTTTGTGCTGTCCGGCTATTTGATCACCAATATTCTGCTTAAGCAATGGGAGCACTCCGGAGCGATTGATTTGAAAGATTTCTGGCTGCGCCGGGCTAGGCGGCTGTTGCCGGCCCTTTTTTTGATGCTCGCAGGGGTGATGCTCTGGGGGATGCTTTGGGTTCCGGAACGCCTGGCGGCCTTGAAGCAGGAAGTCCTGGCTGCGGTATTCTATATCAGTAACTGGTATCTGGTCTTCCATCAGATATCCTATTTTGAAAGCTTCGGTCCGCCGTCTCCCCTGGGTCACCTCTGGTCTTTAGCAGTAGAAGAACAATTTTATCTCTTCTGGCCCCTGCTCTTGGGATGGGGGCTGCGCTGTTTCCGGAAGCGCAAATGGCTGATCGGAGGCACAACTGCTGTCGCCTTGATTTCAGCTGCAGCCATGGCGCTGCTTTATATACCGGGTCATGATCCCAGCCGGGTCTATTATGGAACGGATACCCGTGCTTTTTCTTTGCTCGTGGGGGCTGTTCTGGCCATGGTATGGCCCGGCAGGAAGATGAACCCGGACCTGTCCGGCAAAAAGAGACTGGCGCTGGATGGGGCAGGAAGTCTGGGGTTATTGGTGGTCCTTTTGATGATCGGAAAAACCAGTCAATACCAGACTTCTCTCTACCAGGGCGGACTTTTGCTCTTCTCGGTGGCGGGGGCTTGTCTGGTGGCAGTTCTGGCCCACCCGGCCAGCTATCTGGGGCGGTTCTTCGGATGGGGACCCTTGCGCTGGCTGGGAGAGTGTTCCTATGGGATCTACTTGTGGCATTACCCAGTCATCATTCTGACCAATCCGATGGTGAATACGGAAGGCTTTAACCTTTCCCGCACACTCTGGCAAATTGCCCTAAGCATTATCCTCGCTGCCCTGTCCCGTTACCTGATCGAGGACCCGATCCGCTACGGACGACGGAAACGAGTGCGGAGGCGGAGGTCGGCCCGTCAGTGGTGGCAAAGGCCATTGGCCCACAGCGCCAAAATCACCTTCAGTATAGGGTTGATGTTTTTGCTGTTGCTTGTGACTCCCGATGAAGGCACGCAAATTTCGGCAAAAGCTTTAGCGGAGAGCCAGGTGAATGCAGAACAAGCTCAAGCTCAAACTCCAGGGAAGGGCAAGGAAGATAGTGCTGTCAAGGGGGAACCTGCTGCGGCAGATAAGAAGAGTGATATTAAGGGAGATGAAATTACGGTCATTGGAGATTCCTTAATGATTAATGTCGACCCTGTTCTGCAAAAACGCCTACCCGGGATTGTAATCGACGCCCAAATTGGCAGACAGATGTATCAGGCACCGGAGGTCATTTCCAGGCTACGGGAAGAAGGTAAGTTGGGGAAAATCATAATTATTGAATTAGGAACAAACGGTTCGTTTACAGAAAAACAGTTAACAGAGACCCTGAACTCCCTGCAAGGAACAGCGGAGATCGTGCTGGTGAATACCCGTGTCCCTAGGCCTTGGGAAACGGTGGTGAATGAGAAGCTGACCAAAGTGGCGGAGTCTTACCCCAAGACTAAGCTGATCGATTGGCATTCGGTCAGCAGCGGCCATGACGATTACTTTTATTCGGACGGTGTTCATCTGACTCAGACGGGGGTGGAAGCCTACGGAGAAATACTGATCGAAGCCTTGAGCTCATATCAACCGGGAAAAAAATCGTGTTATATAAAAACCTAATGTTAACTGTTGACCAGTTTCCTATGCAAAAAGCGACGCAAAGGTATGTTTGCGTCGCTTCATATAATAATTGGAATTAATTGTATTAGCATATGTCTTGTCAAAAATCTTGGTGCTACCCCTAGTATAATTTTTATTAGATAGGGATGGTGAGACACCGCTCTGGTAACCACTGGAGCGGTGCTACAAATTAGATCTGGACGTATTCAGCAATTACAATATTTCGAGTATACCCTTGCTATTTCCGATGCTGTTAATAACTGGTTAAGAATATTTCAGGAATATCCGAAAGCACCGCTTCTGCAACGGAAGAAGCTTCTGCGTCTGCTGAAGAACAAACCTCTACGATGGAAGAAATCGCTCAAGCAGCTGAAAAATTAAGGGAAATAGCAAATGAGTTAGACAAAGAAGTTAGAGGATTTAAAATCTAGAGAACTTATAATCTAGAGAACTTATAATACAAGCACTGATTGTCTGAGCGCATCCGGTCCATGACTAGTAAACCCAGCTGGGGAAAATTTATTAGATCTATTGATTGAAAAAAAACCTCCTATTATCTCTGCAATAAATCCATAGTAGAAGCGGTCTTTCATAATATAGTCGCTTTTCTTCATCATTTGTCAACTTAGTTTTCCCTTTGTAGTTAAGACATAACAAGTAACGTAAGCGGGAAAGGCGGCTTGAATTCTTGTATCTTGAACGACACAAAGACTGTTTCATTGGGCTCAATTTGCTGCCGCCAAAACACTTCAACCTGGTCAAGACCTAAAATTGTAATGCCAATGGCACTGTAAGGAGGAACCGAGAACCAAAAAATAATAGACTCCGGGCACAGGTTAAAAGGGTTTAACTTATTTGAAAACTGTTTACCAAGTTGTTCAAGTATCAGTGAATAGGTGTTCGCCAAAATGCTATGCTCTTCGAACAATAAATGAAATAAAATGGGTGGGCGATAAGAAAATATGCTTAAATATTGCTGTAAAACAGTACTAATATTAACATGGCGCAAAAAGTCTCCCACCCCCACTTAAAACTGATCAATTATTCCAGCACCTGCTTTTTCAATAGCTGATTATGTTTTGGCCTTATAGTATGATGAAGAAATAATTAATGCGTTGGTTGAGAAGATGGAAATTCTCACACCAGCGCATTTTGTTTTTGAGTTGAAGAGGTGGCTGAGGGTGGACGAAAATATTACTGTATGATTGTTAGGATTAATTCGAAAGGTTTAACCTAGTCCATGATCTATTTTCAATAATTGTATCAATGACTTAACAGATACAATGTAAAAGGAAAACAGTACCCCAGTTAATTATTAATAATTATGTGTACCTATAACTACTGGCTTACCGAATTTTCCTTCCAGTTTGGCTTTAATCCCGTCAAGGTCAATGGGACAGGCGGCAGTGGTTTTGGCCTTGACTACACAGGTTCCAATATGAATAGCATCTATATCCTGCATCAAATAATCAGCCATTTCCATAACTAGGCCGACTTTAGGCATAACTAAGCCAGGGCAATCGCCACAACCACTGAGACCCATAATCTGAACGGAGTCGTATTTTGCAAATTCACCCTCTTTAAGCGCAGCGGCTTTAAAGCACTTTAGGCAAGCAATACAACTTACATCACGAATTTTAGTACAGGAAACAATTAAGATATTAGCCATTAATTTAATCCCCCTTTATTATTTATTACGAAATATATTTTACAAGGAGATGTTTCTTTAGCTTTGGCAACCATGCTCATGATCGTGGCAAGAGTCACCTGAGTCAGTAAGTGATCCTGCAAGCCATTTAAGAGCGACCGTCTTAACATCTCCGGAACATCCACGTAATACTTTTAACGCTGAGTTGTTTATACCCCACACTGCTCCCTCACCCATATTGCCTGCTAGCATAACTTTCACACCAATTCCTGATCAACTATTTCTTTGTTATTGTTGTCAACCGTGAAAATAGTGAAATATTCACAATGCCCAAAATGATCATCAATAAGATTCTGGCGCGAAGGTAATGCAATTTTGATACTAATAACTCCACCAATATACTTCTAATGTTGTTGACATATGACCATAATAAATCCATAAAGGTCATATGTCAATAACTAAATCATCAGAGGGTTAAAAAATGCCAAGACCTAGAAAATGCAAAAAGGTATGTCGTTTACCGGAAAACAATTATTTGGACCAATTAACGCCGGGGAGATAAATAGCGAAATTATTGCTATGACAATGGATGAATAGGAAACAATCCGGCCTATTGATTTAGAAGGAATGACATGTGGTGAATTACTACTTTTTCATGTTTGAGAACAAGCGATTTACTGAAGGCATCCTGGAGTTTTTGGGGAGCATAGGTAACACCGACTAGGTAATATATTCACAAACGAGGGTATTGATAAATATGTAAAGTATGGTAAAATCAGAGTAGTGGAATTAGTACCTGGTACTAATTCCACTAAACAGCATAAAATACAAGGATAAAAATTAGTGCCCTAGCGAAGTATTAAGGAAGATGTAGATGCTGATGAGTATTGTTGGTTATTTTAAGTTGGAGGGAAGTTATGGACGAATTAGCATTTCAACAATTTTTGTATGAACAAATACCTATAACTGAGAAAATGAGGTTTGAGGTCATTAAGTTCAACCCATATAGTGTAAAAATGCTGGCTAGGCTAGAACCCAACTTCAATCACAAGTGTACTGCGTTTGCCGGTAGTATTAATAGTTTGATGACCCTGTGTGGCTGGGGAGTTGTCTTTGCAAATGTGAAGGAATTTGCTCCAAATTCGCATATTGTAATCCAAAGGAGCAATATTGAATACTTATTTCCTATTGAAAAGGACTTCGTAGCAGAGTGCAATATAGATAATAAACAGGACATAGAAAAGTTGCGACTGACCTTCAACAAGTTCAGTCGTGCTCGAATAAAGTTAAATGTATATTGCAAAGATGAAAATAAACTATTATCAAAACTTGAAGGACAGTATGTAGTGTTTAGATAGCTATAAGTGTCTTATGACTTTTTCATGAGAGCGTATTCTAGGGGCGGCGGTTGGCTTTCAAGGTGTCTGTGGTACGAGCTCTAATACAGAAAGAAATAAGTTTTCACAGAAATAAGATTTTCTCTTGTAAACCTCTAGCAAACCAAATATAATAACTTCAATTCACAGAAGTCAAAAAACTGAAAATGAGTAGTTAGTGATGATAAAAGCTATGGCTTATTAATCTCTACAGAGAATCGGTGGTTGCTGCGAACCGACGAGAGGTTAAGCCTTTCCACTTTTGGAGCTCTCGGTGATGAACCGAAGGTCTGTGCCCTTTATAGCACGTTCGAGTGGTCGGCTCATTGGCTGACAATTTGGGTGGCAACGCGGATCCTTCCGTCCCATGTGAATAACATGGGGCGGAAGGATTATATTTTTTCATGCAAAATCACCGGATAAGTAGCGTAAGAGGAAGGAAATGATTGAATGTTAGACATGAAGTTATTTCGGACAAATCCAGAAGTTGTAAAAGAAAATATCAGAAAAAAATTCCAAGAACATAAGTTAGTGCTGGTTGATGAAGTGATCGAACTGGATCGACAAATCCGGGACGCAAAGTTCAGATGTGATGTTTTAAGAAACCAGCGAAATTCTCTTAGTAAAGAAATTGGTGCCTTATTATCCAAAGGTCAAAAAGAGGAGGCCGAACAAAGAAAAGCGAAGGTTGCGAGCATTGCACACGAACTTTCGAAGTTAAAAGAGATGGAAGACAACCTTACAGCTCAAATCCGTGAAAGAATGCTGGTTATTCCAAACATCATTGACCCGTCAGTGCCAATTGGTAAGGATGATAGTGAAAACGTTGAGCTTGAACGTTTCGGAGAACCTGCGGTGCCTAATTTTGAGGTTCCTTACCATATTGACATTATTGAAAAATTACAGGGCATTGATCTCGAAAATGCTAGAAAAACCAGTGGAAATGGTTTTTATTATCTTTGTGGTGATATTGCACGTCTACATTCTGCAATTCTCTCCTATGCGCGCGATTTTATGATTGACAGGGGATTTACCTACTACGTTCCGCCATTTATGATTCGTAGCAATATAGTAACTGGGGTAATGAGTTTTTCTGAAATGGAAAACATGATGTATAAAATTGAAGGAGAGGATTTATACCTAATCGGAACAAGTGAACATTCTATGATTGGTAAATATATTGATACAATTTTAGATGAGGTACAACTCCCGCAAGCTTTAACCAGCTATTCACCTTGTTTCCGCAAAGAAGTCGGTGCTCACGGTATTGAAGAACGAGGCATATATCGAACCCATCAATTTGAAAAGCAAGAGATGATCGTAGTTTGCAGGCCAGAAGAAAGTGCCCAGTGGTTTAGCAAGCTATATAAAAATACGGTCGACTTTTTTCGCTCATTGGATATTCCAGTACGTACATTGGAGTGTTGTTCAGGCGACTTGGCAGACTTGAAAGTAAAGAGTGTCGATGTGGAAGCATGGTCGCCTCGGCAACAAAAGTATTTTGAAGTTGGAAGCTGTTCTAATTTAGGTGATGCTCAAGCACGGCGTCTCGGTGTTCGTGTTAGGAATAAAGAACGTGGAAACTATTTTGCGCATACGCTTAACAATACAGTTGTTGCGCCACCACGTATGCTGATAGCATTTCTAGAGAACAACTTGAATTCAAACGGTACAGTAACAATCCCCAAGCCGCTCAAAATGTATATGGGTGGAAAGAATGTTATCGGATAGGTCCGTCCATGAGTGGATAACAAATTCAGGCAAGTTTTTGGACTATGTAACACGGCAACGTCAGACAACCCCCCGAAGACAAATCACCTGCCGGGAGCGTTGGGTGGTTTATGCTAAGATTGTGCTCGAAGAGCACGATGCTGTATCCGAGATGTGGGTAGCCCCTTCGAAGTCGGTTTGTAGAGGGGAGGGGAGGTCCCCTTGAATTACATATATATCAGCTGGAGCGTTTAAGGTGTTTCTGGTTTTTTACATATAAGATCTGGCAAATAAAAAGGAATATACGATACAGAGAGCATCGTTGTGTTCCAATAACCTACGTTGAAGGTGTTTTGCGGTCAATGTGGCAATATATTTCAAAGAAGGCATTAGAACACCACCTATACATCAAAGTAAGTTGTGTGGCAGTGCGAAATCTACATAATTAGGGCAAGGATGTCTGTGGTGCCAAAGCGGTAGTACGAAAGAAAAGGTTAGAGCATGATAGGGTAAACGACATGAAGGACGAGTTGAAACAAAGGTTTGACGAAATTGTAGAGACGATAAACAGCAGGGATTCATTTCTTGAAGAGTTCGATGAAATATTTAATGCGTTGGTTGAGAAGATAGAAGTTCTCGTGCCGACGCATTTTGTTTTTTTAGGAGTTCACAATCAGGTGTGCATCCCTATCTAAATACTCGATCTTATGGAGTGTTATGCTAAGTCTGGCACTATGCTACCAGAATTAGACGTTTACTGATAGGAATAGTTCCGAAACAAACACTATAGTAAATCGACGTTATTTGAAAAAAGAACTTTGGCCTGTACATTTTAATAACTGGCTTTTAGAGTTTTACATATTTCTCCTTATACACCCACTTAAACAGAATAATTAATACGTATTATTAATATAACCATAATTTAGAAGAGGAGGTATATATTAATGTCCAAACCAAGAAGAAAAATGTTAGTCAGTGTTTTAGCAGTAGGATGTTTACTTGCTGGGGGTATACTGTCAAATGTTCCAGTGGCAAATGCTGCTTCCATGCAAGCTAATCAAAAGCCGGGTCAGCGAATTGGCCAACAGGATCAAAAGCCTGGTCGACGACTTGGACAACAGAATCAAAAGCCAGGTCAACGAGTTGGACAACAGGTGCAACATCAATCGTTATTTCAATTTCACATCATTTCTCAAGTGGCAAGTATTCTAGGCGTCGATGAACAAACCATTATTGGTAAATTACAAGCTGGCAATACCTTGGTTGAAATCGCTGAAAGTTACGGTGTTAATGAAAGCACTCTGTTGTCAGACCTCGAGGCACGTTTAGGGGATGCTATTGATGATGCAGTTACCGCTGGCACTATTACCGAAGCTCAAGCCATAGAAATGGAAAGCCAATTAACTGAACGTCTAGCACAACTCGTAGAAGGCACATCTAACAGTTCTCTGTCCGTGCCAACTAACTTTTACGCTACAGTTGAAAGTTCCAGCGAAATATACCTAGACTGGGATTCTGTTAGTGATGCAACCGCCTATTATATTTACAGAGCAACTTCTTCTTTCGGAACTTACACCAAAGTTGATACCGTTACAACCACAAGTTATACCGATGATGATTTGTCTGATAATACAACCTACTATTATAAAGTAAAGGCTGTTAACAGTTCTGGTACAAGTGATTACTCATCTGCAGTTCATGCAACAACTTCTGATGAGTCTGATGAACTGTCCGTACCGGATGATCTTACTGCTACAGTTAAAAGTTCCAGCGAAATATACCTAGACTGGGATTCTGTTAGTGATGCAACCGCCTATTATATTTACAGAGCAACTTCTTCTTTCGGAACTTACGCCAAAGTTGATACCGTTACAACCACAAGTTATACCGATGATGATTTGTCTGATGATACAACCTACTATTATAAAGTAAAGGCTGTAAACAGTTCTGGAACAAGCAATTACTCACCTGCAGTTCATGCAACTACTGAAGACTAGTAACAATAAATATTTATTAATGGAATACAGAAACCTCCGAAACTAAAATTATTGAGTTTTGGAGGTTCTTTTTTTCATAAAAACAAAACAAAGAAGATGAATTTGTAACTGAAATAGTGATTTAAGATTTTATTTAACCCCGATGAAAGAAGCTGTTCAATTTAAAGGTAACTAGAGACATCGCACGAAAGGTGAATATTAAGTATACTATATATTATCTTTTGAGAACTCCAATGCAATTGGTTAAACAAACTAAATTCCTTAATATTCTTTTAAAGGTGGATAGGGCACCCTAGTCACGGTAAAATGACATATATAATATAGCGCTTTTAACGTGACAGGGCACGTTGGTGTTACTTCAATGTAGGGAAGTATATAGTGCATGAACTGCCAGGGCGATTTTGAAGAGACCACTGAAAAAAGGACTAAAATCCTTTCTGGATTTTGCCCCTTTTTCAGTGGTCTCTATTTTGACATTCTGGTCTTTTTGCATATATAGTTACATATTGGTCCTAAAATGGCTCGGACGCACTAAGAATAACCTCTAAAAGTCCCGGAAATCGGGCTTCAAGGTCATTGCAACGTAAAGAAACAAATCTTTGCGTTCCTTCACTACGTATCTTGATTACCCCCGATTCTCGTAGAACTCTAATGTGATGTGACAATGTAGACTTAGCCATTGATACGTCTAGATCTTGGCAGCTATGTTCTCCAATGTTCTTTAATTTCAAGAAAATTCTTAAACGAGTTTGGTCGCTTAGGGCATGAAGTACGTGCGTTAATTTAATTTGCTCTGTTGGTAGATGATAAATTTCTTTCATGTCTTGAATTATACCAGATTATATGATAACATTCAATTTATAATAGTTCGATAGATCTAGTTATTTAGAATAATTGAATTAGGAGGCGTCTAAATGAGTATTTCTAATAAAGCAACGTTGATGTTTTATGAATCTGGTTTTGTATGCAGCCAGGCTGTTTTTGCTACGTTAGGTGAACAGCTAGGTATAGAAAGGAAGCAAGCCCTTAAAATTGCTGCTGGGTTTGGTGGAGGAGTAGCTTCCCAAGGAAGTATTTGTGGAGCAGTGAGTGGGGCGATTATGGCAATTGGATTAAAGCATGGTCATTATGAGGGTTCCGATGAATATGCAAAAAATGAAACAACCTTTCTTGCCCAGGAATTTATTGAAAAAATCAAAGATAAGTATGGTTGTTATACATGCAAAGGTATTACCGGTATAGACTTTACGATGCCGGAAGGCCGAAAGCTTGCTAAGGAGAAAGGCATATGGGAGAAAAACGGGCTTTGTTTTAATGTAATAAAAGATACTGTTGAAATAGTAGAGGAGATGTGGTAATAGAAAAACGGCCACCGCAATTGATGGTAACCAAAAATCATACACATCACTATAAGAGAAAATTTCCTGTAGCCCTAGTAACCGATTTATATTCCTATATAAAATATCCCCATCCACTCCGATTTCAACGTTGGAGTGCTGTATAGTGGAGGAAGTTTGTCGACCTGTAATAATAGATTGCATAGTGATAGTGGGAGAAATATGGCAAATATTGCAGAACAAAACTTTTGGAGATGGGAGAATGATAGGGATAAAAGCCGCCGGGGTTGCAATCTTGTTAAACGATTTCGTATGGTTATTATGGGTTATTAGTATCTCTAGATGAGATTTATATCTCGGAGACAGGGCACCCTGGTCACGGCAATATGAGTATAAAAAATATAGCACTATATCGTCTCGATGCACGCTGGAGACGATAATAAGGGGGGTTATATCCAAGAGTGCTGGATTGAATTCAAGGCTGATGGTTCTCTGACTCGGCATATACCAAGAAAAATAAAACTGACTAAGAGTACGTTTGGTTCCATTGTTGGCTCTTAGGCAGTCTTATTAACATTAAGCGGATAAGCTAATTTTTCTGACTAATTGAAAAATGCTAATGATTCCACCCCCGTGCGGGTGTGCGATTAAAACCATAACATTCAGCACAATATCTTTAGTAGTGTGTCTAGAATAGTTATCGCAAGTGTTAATTTATGAAATCGAGACACCTGCGCTTGCGTAACCTGCTACGGTATTAATTAGTATTTCGCCTGAAGCGGTTGCGGAAAATACGAGTAACAATCGAATCTGCGCAGCGACAGGAATTGATAATCCTGTTACAATGCCATTACTAATCGTGCCAACTGAAACAATACCAGATATAGGTGGAGATAATGTTACTGCGGTACCTGGTATTGGCGAAAAAATATTATCTGGTGTTGTCGACTCATATAGTTGAGCTGTAATAGTTATTGATGTTCCGATGAGGGATAAAGCAACAGTAGTGCTAAAATAAGCTGCGATTGACGTGATGGTCCCATCGCGGGGAACTGAAAATGCGAAATTTAGAAGTGTACCTCCTGCACCTGTAAGGTCAATTGTTGCTCCGAGAACGGTAAGACCTGGAGCTGAATTTCCAAATCCAAGGAAGCCAGGTATGCCTACTAACCCAAGCGCAATCGTAGTTAGAGAAACAGGTATCCCTGACGCGTAAGCAATGATTGCTCCATTGCCTGCCAATCCAGTAGCGCCAGTAGCGCCGGTAACTCCTGCACATGAGCTATAATTTACAATCAAATATGGTGGATTGGCATTAGCGGTACTTTCGTACCCAATGATCGTATCTGACTTATCTTCATTTCCTATAAGTGTAACGCCAAAATTTGCATGACACATATTGCTCCAACCCTGAGCTAAACCCGTTATATCAATAGATATATAAGTTCCAACATCGCTATCAATTACATTAAAAGAATAAAGGGTAATGATAGTATTCGGTGCAGTGTCCCAGGTTACAGTCGCTTGGCTAAAATTATTTTCATTTTCATATATTGTTACTGTTTGGGGTGAAAGATCATTATCAGGTTTATCTTTTCTATTAATAAAAAGGTGAAGAATAGCACTACATATTATACTTGAGCAAGGTAAATCAATAGAAAATTTCAGTAACGTTCTATAAGCATCTGGCTTACAATGATTCACTCGAGTTCTAAGATATTCTCCTGTAAATAATTGACTAATAGCTCCAAAGTTTATTTTTTGATAAAATTGTGAAATATAAACACTATCAGTCGGAGAAATATTAATAGATGACGACAAAAGAATCCTTTCTTCCTTTGCTAGAAAATTACAATTTCCGTAAATAAGTGATTTAAACAATTAAAAAGGGGGCGTAGTGGATTCCATTTAATATCCATTGGAATAGATTTATTGCACTATAAGACAAGGGTATTGGAGGTTAATTGCAAGATAGTTTTTATGCCAGAATATTCCATAACCATAAAAAGGTTACACTAGTACTGCAAAGTAGTCATCTATTACAGCATTTTAATATCGGCCACATAGATAACCCTCTGCCATAATAAGACAGAGGGTTATCTATGTGGCCCTGTGTTTTTTGACGTGTAGATCCGAAAAACCTTTGCTCTTTAAATGGACTTTGAGAAACTCACAGGGGAAGTAACACCAACGCCTGTCGAGACCGTAGTACGTCTCAGAAAACATAGTACATAACACAATAGAAATAGAGACAGTATGGCTTCCTTGTAACGATGAAGTCATACTGTTCTATAGTATAGATAATTATGGTGCGGGTGTGAATTGTGTAACTATTTAAATAGGATGTTTGATACATTTAACAACTGAAAAATAATGGATGTAATGTTTTCGAATTAACCCAGGTTGAGACCTGAATTTTGTTGTAACCTCTATCAAGGACGCCGTGTGATGGGGGTACAAGGCGGAGATGACATCAAAGCCGTATGTCGTTATTGTCGGTTATGTGAATGTCGCTAATGTAGTTTACTGTAATTACATGGAGCAGTGAAGAAGTATATAATGAACATGAATTGCTAGGTCGTCGCACAAGACAGTAAAAATACGGTCGATTTTTTTCGCTCATTGGATATTCCAGTACGTACATTGGAGTGTTGTTCAGGCGACTTGGCAGACTTGAAAGTAAAGAGTGTCGATGTGGAAGCATGGTCGCCTCGGCAACAAAAGTATTTTGAAGTTGGAAGCTGTTCTAATTTAGGTGATGCTCAAGCACGGCGTCTCGGTGTTCGTGTTAGGAATAAAGAAAGTGGAAACTATTTTGCGCATACGCTTAACAATACAGTCGTTGTATGATGCTGTATCCGAGATGAAGGTAAACCTTCAAAGTTAGTTTGTAGAATTATCCACAAAATCACCTTTTTGGTTTATACTTGTAAAGTAGATTTTCATACTGCGAGGAGGCAATATTTTGGATATTTTACGCGCCCCAGAACTTTACATTGATAAGGATGGACTATGGTACGCCGATGGTGAGCTTATGATCAACAAAGAAATTATTATGTTATTTGCTTCCCATCTGAGAAAAGCTGGTCCTGATAAATATCATATAGATTGGCAGAATCAATTGTACCCAGTGAGGGTGGAGGACGCTCCTTTTTTCGTTCAATCTTTAACCGAACAGGAGGGGCGGCTTAGGATACAGCTTTATGATGGCCGAAAATTTCCCTTGCCCCCGGGTAATCTTATCATGAAAAACAATATTCCCTACATCTCTTTGTTCTGGCAGCATGATTCGAAACTGTCTCATCCTTCCTATTGTGAGTTGTGTAAAAATGTGATCGAGCGGGATGGTCAATATATTATCAAATACGGCGCTGACGAATGGCTGGTTGAAGAGATAGTGGTACAAAAGGGTTTTTAAAGGGAGTTCAGTCTATGGAAAAGAAAAATCTGGAATTAACCAAACAGTTACGTCATGAATTGCATCAGCATCCTGAACTATCAAATCAGGAAACTTGGACAAAACAGCACTTAATCGATTTTCTCAAAGCAAATACAAGACTGGAAATCGTAGACAAAGGGCTTTGGTTTTACGCGATTTATCGTGCAGGCAAAGGCAAAAAGACCATCGCGTTTCGCGCGGATTTTGATGCGATCTCCATGCAGGAAACCTTAGATATTCCCTATGCTTCCGAATTTCCCGGAATCGCCCATAAATGTGGGCATGATGGACACTCGTCAAGTCTCGCTGGGTTTGCCCTGGAAATCGACCAGAAGGGTGCCGACAAAAACATCTTCTTCCTCTTCCAGCATGCTGAGGAAACCGGAGATGGCGCAAATCAATGTGTCGCTTTTATTAAGGAAAATAACATCGGAGAAATTTTTGCTTACCATAATTCGAGTGGCATGCCTTTCAAGTCTGTCAACGTAATCAATGGAACCAGTAATTGCGCATCAATAGGTATGACAATTCATATGGAAGGTTCTCCAGCTCACGCCAGCCAACCGGAACTGGGAGCAAATCCTGCTTTCGCGATTGCTAAGGTTATTGATGCCATTCCTATGTTCAGCTCTTTGGAGAACAACAAGGGTATGGTTCTTTGCACCGTGATTCAGGTAGATATCGGCGAAAGAGCCTTCGGAGTATCCGCAAGTAAGGGAGACCTTCTCTTAACGGTTCGTGCTCTATATGAAGTGGAAATGGAATTGCTTCGAAAAAGCCTAGAAGAACTTGCTTTGGCTCAAGCAGAAAAGTACGGGCTGAAGGTAAGTTTCGCTTATCATGATGTTTTTCCAGCAACTAAAAATCACATTGAAAGCTCGGACAAGATCCGTTTGGTCTGTAAGGCAAAAGGCATTCAGCTCGTTGAAATGGAGGAAGCCTTCCGTGCCTCCGAAGATTTCGGCCACTATCTAAAGAAGACAAAAGGTGCAATCTGCTACATCGGAAACGGTGAAGACTATCCTCCTATACATACCTTAAAATATGACTTCCCGGATGAAATCATTGAAACCGCGGTTGAGTTATTCAAGGGATTGGCTGAACTGTAACTTTATACGATCAAATTTAATTTAAAAGTTACAGAAGAGTTATCTCACTAAGTTTAGGTAACTCTTTTTTCAACTGGTTATGAATTTTGGGTTGTTTGGCGTAGAGGCCAGATAAAGTGATTTACACCTTGATCCACATGTCAAAACAGTGGGATAAAACTATAACATTAGAATTTTTTAGTTTAGAATCTCTGACTTTGGAGTAGGTGAGATGAGCATGATATTAAAACGAATAGGCAAGATACAATATTCGCATCAAAACAGATATTAAACGGACATCCCTCTCCTTTGGTTTCGTCATCTTTTCATTGTTGGCCAAAAAATGGTATGTAATAGCAAAGAAGTCAACTAACCGCTTTATCAATTATAGTTCGCTTTATTTCAGTGTCGCTTCATTCAGTACTTTTTCTATTTTTTTGGGTCAAAGATTATTAGGTATCCAACTCTTAAGGAATAATATATTTTTTACAGACGTAAATAGAAACAATACATCATCTGGTTTTGTCTACCAATTTATTGTGCTTAACTATTTAATGATTTTATATAAATCTAAACTTAATTGGATAGTGAAAACGTTAGTTTTGTCGTGTTTATTTATAGCTCAATATTTTGCCTATAGAGCAGGTTATATTTATATCGACAAAGGATTATTTTTTACAGTGACATCTTTGGACTTGATTGGATGTTATTGTTTAATTGCAGTCTTTAACTACTTATTATCAAGATAAACTACTACTAAACGAATACACAGTGTCAAGGAATTCTTGACACTGTGTATTCGTTCATTCGCTGGGCATTATTTAAGGCTCCTTTTTCGCATTAGGCAAACCCAGGCTCTAGGCGGGATTGGGTGATTTGATCCAAAATAGCTTGAAACGAGCGACTGGATTTCGAAGTAGGGCTCCACTGAGTTAACAATATCTCTGGCAGTAAGCTGCGGTGGACCTGGCCTATCACGCTGTTCATCAGCGTTGCCAACGATACTCAGCCACAGGCCATCATTTAATAAATGGGCAGCAACATTTTCTGCAAAGATCTTCCGGTCTTCATCTGATTTCAATGCATGAAAACAACCTCTATCAAAGGCAAAGCCAAATGGCGCCCCTTCGATTTTGTTTGTAAGGAAGTTACTCACAAAAAAGGTGCATTTGACATTAGTTTTTGAAGCTTCTTCTAAAGCCTTCTGTATTGCAATCTCTGAAGTATCAATACCTAACACGTCAAAGTTATTTTGAGAAAGCCAGAGGGAGTTATTACCGGTTCCGCAACCAATATCCAGTGCTTTACAGGGTTCTATGGCCATTGTGGATACAATTTGAATAAGGTTGAAATCAGGTTTGCCAATATCCCAGGGAGTATTGCCTAATTCATATCTTTTATTGAAATGTTCCTCTGTCATCTTGTTTTTACCTCCTACAGCATATAAAGTGCTCTTAAGAATTACTTTTGGCGCCATCCTCCAGAACAAATTGCTAGGTCATTCTTCTATCCAATATTATACATTATTTAAATTTCAAAGCAACGGCCCTTCCAATTCGGGGTTGGTGAAGTACGTAATATTGCTATATTGGAGTTAAAGCATTGATGACCTGGATGTAACCTATTAGATACGGATATAACTAATCTATATGAACAATTGAAAGACTCATAGATCTGGAGGTAACTGTATGACAAATTCTCAGCTCTATAATGCAATATTTCGCAGAAAATCCACCCGTAAATATGACATGGCCCCACTCCCCGCCGACACGCTTGTAAGGTTGAAGGAGTTTGCTAGTAACGCTAGGCCGCTTGACGAAAGCATTCGATATGAGTTTGCCTACCTGGGTTCAGCAGATGTAAGGAATCTCCTTCCTATCAAAGCACCGCACTACATTTGTCTGTATTCCGAGAAAAAGGGGAACTATTTGATGAATACAGGGTTTTTGCTCCAGCAGATGGACCTGTACTTCTCCGATAACAATCTGGCCAGTTGCTGGCTGGGGATGGCAAAGCCCGCAAAAGGCGTACCTATGCTTATGAACGGCTTGGAGTTTGTAATTATGCTCGCTTTCGGGAATACCACGGAGATAATTCACAGAACGAATACCTCCGAATTTAATCGTAAAAATTTGTCTGAAATATCTAGTGTAGTTGGTGCTGATGCATTGCTAGAGCCTGCTCGCCTCGCTCCATCAGCTTCTAACACACAGGCTTGGTTTTTTAGTGGAGATTCAGACGTTATTACAGTGAGTCGGAAGAAGTTGAATCTTCTCAAAGCACAGGTGTATGGGAAGATGAATCAGATTGATATTGGCATTGCACTTTTTCACTTGGGGCTCTCAGTTGAGCGCATAGGCAAAGTGGCAAGTTATTATTTTGATGAAGATGTCGCACCAAATGGGTATGAATTCATGGCTAAAGTCAAAATTAGTAAAAATTAAATTATAGTTTGGGGCACGGAATTGTATGACGGGGGCAGAATATCTGGTCACCGATCTTCATCTGCCTATTGATTTAGACAATATGTATTGCCAGTTCAGGATGAACTGGCTTTTTGTTTTAAGTGGATTATTTTGAAGTGGCCTTAAGTTTTTCCATATATTCGTTCAGACCGTTGGTAAAGTGAAGGTAGTAATTCGGAATCCCTGAAACAGGAATCCAGAAAGTTGTCCAGTGGATACCGTCCCGGTCACTATTTACTATTTTAAGCTCATTTGTTTTTAAAGCCTCCATAGCTTGACAACCTTTGTGTAACTCAGGACTTGTAGCGTTACACTTTACGCCAGGAACACCGCCAACAGCTTCGCAAGCTTTATTCACAGCTATAATTGTAAAGTCGCGACGAATTAATCTTACGGGTTCATGATATTTGCCCCACATCATTTCAAAAGCTGTAATAAGTTGATCTTCACGAATTTTCTGTTCTGTCATAATAAACTTCCTCTTATAAAATATTAGTTACAAAAATATTTTATTGCTGTAAGCATGCGAGAAGAATTGATTTCCTTCGTCATAGCCTTATTCAAGAAGGACATAGATCAAATGGTGACTGTCTTTGAAAATCTTGGCTTCCTTCGACCCCATGCTGATAAACAAACCCTAGCTAAAGGACTTAAACTCATATTAGGTAACATCTTTGAAGATACAAACTTGAAAAGAATCAATTCAGAGGAGTTCCTTCTAGAATTAAGAGAATTTATGTATTCCCAGCCGTTCCAAATTCCAGCGAAAACCTTGTTTCTAGGTAAGTCGCTCTTAACGATTATGGGGATTTGTGGTGGGTTGAACCCTCAGCTCGATTTGGTTAAAACACTTCGGCCCTATGCGGAGGAGCTGCTTTCAGGAGAAGAATCTGGGAAAGGTACTAAAGGCTTATTTCTCGACCAAGCAAAGAAAACACTCACCGAGTTTATCACTCTACCTGAAAAACTGAACCGACTGATTACGGGATTTGAAGTCGGTGAGCTTAAAATCCATCCGTCAAAGAGTTTTGAACTGAATCTATTACAAAACCAGAGAGACCAGGCCAACCGGATTGTACGTGCGATCTTTAGCATGGGCTTCTTAATATCAGGAGTGATTTTGTTAGAGAGACCATATTTTAAGATTGGGATGGTGCTGATTCTTCTTTCGGCCCTAATCTTTCTATCCTTTTTGAAACGCAACTCAAACTTTACAGGGCAAAAGAGAATGGGCCCAAAAAGTAGGACTATGCGCGAATCTTCAGGGTTTCGAAAACCGCGTTTTCATCCTTAAGAAATAGGTTTCCGGAGCTTAAGCTTGTGCTTCAGGAGAAAACTTATAATCTTTTGAGGCCATAAAATTAAAATCAAATTGGAAAAGGAGAGGTATTTATGAGTCAAGAGAACTTTAACTTTACCTACAAAGAAACAGAAGAAGGTTTCACTGTCCTCCTTAAAGGGGACAAAGATAAGCTAAGAATGAAGTTGGAAGCGTTTGAGGCGTTCCTGAATTTCAAAGAGAAAGCTAAGCAGGCGGGCTTCGAGCATCATGGCAGCGGTTCTCCTATTCATCAATTTCTTAAGACGATGCATCAACACCATGCATCAACACCATGCACATCATGGTAGAGTGCATGGTAGTCACCACGGAGAACACCCCTTTAAACACGGTCATTGTGGAGGGGCTTCAAAGGGAGAGAATCCCGTGCGTCAAAGTGAAGAAAACAAAAATACAAAAGAACAATAAGATCGAGGTAACGATGCCAAGGTTGAAAAGTTGTCTAAACTAAATGGTTTAGACAACTTTTTATTATTTCGATTATAATTAAACTAAAAAATGTCCTGCTTCGAGCTGCTTTTTTATTGGGATTGCAAAATGTCGGCTACTAATAGATTACCACCTTATTTAAATGAAGTATGGTAATGCTCCATGAAGCGGTAAATCATAGATGCTTGAATAATTAAAGGTCTTATCATGTTAACTTGTATTATTAGCGGGCTATGTATAGTATAATTTATCTGTTATCCTTGTTTATTCAAGAATAAATAATCGAATTGTAGTATATTATGGGAGGCATTATGTTAGGCAACATTTATAAAAATGCATATAAATCTAATTCTATCGCGTTAAAATTCAAGAGAAATACTATTACCTATGAACAGCTTGATAAAACAGTTAATCAATATTCAAGTCATTTATTGACGCTGGGAGTGAAGGCCCAAGAACGAGTACTGCTGTGTTGCCCGAACTCACCTGAATTTATCTATTCCTACTTGAGTGTGGTAAAAAATGCAGGAATTGTTGTTCCAATTAATTTGCAACTTACAATGAAAGAAATCTTAAATTTTATTAAGGATTCGGAAGCTGCTTTTATGATTCTTCATCCTGCGATTATTCAAAAAATGAATCATACTAAAGAATCTATCCGAGATCTTTTGGGCATTAAAGTTATTGTTCTGGATGAGGAGTTTCAGAGGACTATCGCTGAAAGCTCTCTTGAATCATTTGAGGAATTTTCGGATGAGAATTCAGTAGCAACATTTTTATATACTTCCGGTACTACAGGAAAACAGAAGGCTGCAATGCTTAGCCATAAAAATCTTGTTACAAATGCTGAACAGTGTCGTCTTGCATTTCAAGGAACAGAAACTGACAATTACATGTGCGTGCTTCCAATGTTCCATGTTTTTGCCTTTACAACCTGTGTTCTGAACCCGTTATTGAGCGGTGCAACGGTTACGATATTGGAAAAATTTCAGCCAAAAGAAGTTATTGAGTCTTTGTTAAATGATGATATTACAGTTTTCATGGGAGTTCCAACCATGTATATCGTCTTGTTGGAAGCATGTAAGAATAATGTTACATTCTCTAAGCTTCGCTTAGCGGTTTCCGGGGGAGCAGCATTGCCTGTTGAAGTACTTAGACAGGCTAAGGATATCCTGAAACTTCCTGTCGTTGAAGGATACGGTTTGACAGAAGCATCCCCTGTAGTCTGTTTTAATCCTTTGGATGGAGTAAAGAAAGAGGGCTCGATAGGTCGGCCGATTGCTTTTGTTGAATGCAAGATTGTTGATGAAAACGATAGGGAACTGACTGTTGGTGATGTCGGTGAACTTGTTGTACAGGGTGAAAATGTAATGTTGGGATACTTCAAGCAGGAAAAAGAAACAAAAGAGACCTTGAAGAATGGGTGGCTACATACCGGAGACCTAGCAAAGAAGGACGAAGACGGATATATTTTTATTGTCGATCGAAAAAAAGATATGGTCATCGCTGGAGGCTTGAATGTCTATCCAAGAGAAGTGGAGGAGGCTATATATCAATATTCTAAGGTAAAAGAGACCGCGGTTGTGGGAATTGACGATAAATTGAGAGGCGAATATGTAAAGGCATTCATTGTTCCTAAAGATGGTAAAGAATGTACTGCCAAGGAAATAATCAGTTATCTGAAAGAACATATTGCTGGTTATAAATTACCTCGTGAAATAGAATTTATTTCTGAGCTTCCCAAAAATAGCGCTGGTAAAATACTGAAAAGAATGCTTAAAACTCAGTGATTAATCCACTAACCTTTGTGCGACAAAGAGACTCGGCCCAAACTCTAGAGTTAGGTTCCCACTGGTTGGACTAGGAGGAATATACTTATGCCTGATTCTTACTCGAATTTCCAAGAGTTACGGTTGCATGAACAAGAAGGACGAGATTATAGAATAAGAACGAGCCGTAATTGGCACTCAGTCTTAATCATTGCTCCCCACGGCGGTAAAATTGAACCCTATACATCGGATATTGCCCAAAGGATAGCAGGCGAAGAGTTTGCATGGTATTCTTTTGAAGGTATTAAAGATGTCGATGTCCGAAAGCTTCATATTACCAGTCATAACTTTGATGAGCCGTTACTACTTAAAGGACTACAACAAGCCCAAACAGTGTTGACAATTCACGGTCTTAAGAATTCTACTGACGAATTCTTAATGATTGGAGGCTTAGATACAACACTTGGTACTGAATTGCAAATTACTCTTCAAGACTATGGTTACATTGTAAAAGAAAGTGGACAAAAATATCGTGGTGTAAGGACTACAAATATATGTAACAGAGGACGTACAGGTAAAGGAGTTCAATTAGAAATTAGTTTTGCCCTAAGAAAAAGAATCGTTGAAGACACAGAATGTGGTGTTCGGTTTACCGACACAATCAAATCGCTCATTAAAGATCGAAGTTGAGAGACAAAGCGTCACAGCTAATTAATGCTGAGGAGTTTTTTGAGATACGATATTTAAGAACTGTGTCCCAAAACGTTGACACTACTTCGAGTAGGGTTAACGTTTATTTTTTGCGTATATCTTCAAAGCAGATTGCATTTTGGCGCCATTATTAATTTATTGCAGACATCTGCCCCTTCATGAAATTTTGTTAAAAAAGAAGTCAAAAGTGAGATTGACATTTGGACATAATAATAAGTAAGGTGATTGATGGCATGGCATAGACCAGTAAGGTCAGAAGGAGGAGGATAATGGATACACTTTTATTTGGTATATCCGGTCTTCCGCTAGGGGACGGTTCTATTAAATTTAATTATGCTCGTGGGATAGACTATGCAAAGTCGATAGGACTTGATGCAATGGAGCTTCTATTTGTCAGAAACGTTAATGTTACGGATAACAATAAGAACCTTATATTAGAAGCTAAATTAAGAAATAATTTTTACTTATCAGCACATGGCTCGCACTACATCAATTTGAATGCTAATGAGCCGGATAAACAGGAACAATCCTTAGAAAGGATTATGAAGGCTCTGGAAGGGTTGGCCAAAGTTGGGGGGAGGAGTCTAATCTTTCATCCAGGCTTTTATTTGAATGACTCCAAAGAGGAGGCGTATTTTACTATTAGGGATAATTTATTACGTCTTCCCCTAACAGGGGTGGATTTCAGATTAGAGACAACTGGCAAGGGAACACAATTTGGCACCCTTGAGGAATTAGTATCTTTGTGTAAGGAAATTAGCTCGTGTAAATTGTGCATTGATTTTGCACATATCCATGCCAGATATAATGGCAACCTAAAAGGGTTTATTGATTTTGTTAAGATACTTAAGTATGTCTCGGATGAACTCGGAGAATCGGCTTTGGAAGACTTACATATTCATATAGGCGGAGTAAATTACAATGAAAAAGGTGAGCGGAATCATCTCCCGTTGTTACAAAGTGACTTCAATTATGTGGATTGCCTGAAGGCTATAAAGTACTTCAACGTAAAAGGCTGTATAATATCTGAAGGCCCAATGGTGGAGAAAGATGCACTGTTACTAAAGGGAACCTACGAAAAGCTTTGAAACCGAGGTTCAAGGATATCTTAGAAACAATAAACAAAAGGTTGATACGATGATCGCGATATGATAATGTGAGAATATATTTGGTTTCTCCCTAAGGACAACCCGGATGGTACCTGAAACGACCATACCGACATGTTGCCAAAGGAGAGTCCAGTAGATTTATACCCGAATGCTTGTACCTGAAGAGGACTGAGACGGAAGGGGGGCTTTGCTATTCCTGTATGCCTTCTGACTTACGTTGGGGGGCTATTTTATTTGTGCCATGAGGACTGGAAACTCAAGGATGGAGGATCATGGAGAATAGACTTAAGAAGGGATGATGTGAAAGATTATGAAGAAAACGATTGATTTTATGATGGATAAGAAAAAAGCGGGTCAAAAGATTACTATGCTTACTTGTTATGATTACCCTACTGCCGTAATTCAGGAGAATGCAGGGATCGACATTATCTTTGTTGGAGATAGTGTTGGCACAAATATGCTGGGATATAAGAGTGCTACCGAAGTAACTCTGGAGGATATGCTTCATCACCTAAAAGCAGTCAGAAGAGGAGTTGAGAAAGCTTTACTAGTGGCCGACATGCCCTATAGGTCATATGAAACTAAGGAAATAGCTTTAAAAAATGCTCAGTTATTTATTGAGGCAGGTGCTGATGCGGTAAAGCTTGAAGGTCGAGAAGAGAAGGTTGTTGAGTACCTAACAAAAAATAATATTGATGTTATTGGGCATATAGGATTTACTCCACAGACTCATGAAAAAGTATCAATGCAGGGAAAAACATTCGAGCAAGGCAAAGAACTGTATGAAAGCGCGCTTAGCCTCCAGACATCGGGGTTAAAGTTACTTGTCTTAGAAATGGTTCCGGAAGAAGTTGCGGGATTAATATCGGAATATTTAATGATACCAACGATTGGAATTGCAGCGGGTAGATATTGCGATGGACAGGTTCAAGTCATTAATGATTTGCTTGGTATGACCCAAAGAAAACTTGTTCACGTTAAAGAATATGCAGATTACAAAAACTCAACATTTGAAGCTGTTCAAAAATATAAGGATGAAGTTGAAAATCGGATATTTCCGCATGAAAATAATGTACGAAATATGGATGCAGATGAATTACATGAATTTAAAGCCCTTTTTTAATAACCCAGAACCAAAGTCGAACACTATATAAACCGTGGTTAATTGTTAATAGCCATAAAAAGAATTAATGCCATTGCTTAGTGAAGTTGGTGGGTGTGGCATTTAACAAAAAAACGGAGCCTTTCAGCCGCTCCGTTTTTTTGTTTTTGCGAACTACTTTATACAGAAATCTATGATAATTGTAGAATGATGATATTTTGAGTGATTAGGACAGCTATTTCTATCTGTGTGAGGATCGATTTTATTTAGGGATAGGCTTATGCACCATAAGATTGTTTTATATGACTATCAAAATTATTACTGGACATAATTGGCTCAATGACCTGAAAGCGTTTATACTAAGGGAAAATCAGTAATAGTAATGAAAGGGGTATTTGGGATGACAGAAGATGCTACGTTTAATGTGTTGCTTTATGTTGATGGGTCACAATATTCATTTTCTGCTTCGGTTTATGCGGCGACACTATTAAAACATATTTCAAATATGAATATAACGGTTGTGCAGTTCCAGGAAAGTATTGAAGACGAAGTGATTGCGTCTGAATATAACGTCATGGATATTTGGCCTATTAGTCCTAACTCTGTTTGGATGCAACAAATTATTAATGATGCTGATGATGAGACGAAAAAACAGTACCAAGACATATTAACTAGAACCAATGAGATATTCTCCCGAAGAAGTCATAGCGTTAAACATGAAATTTTAGTAGCTAAGAACAATGTTGTGGACACAGCAGAAGCGCTTATTGATTATGCCGAAAAAAACTCATTTGAACTGATTATTATAGGTACACGAGGGTTTTCGGAAGTCAAAGGACTAATATTTGGGAGTTTCGCCCACACGGTGCTCAATCGGGCGCCAATGCCGGTGCAGCTTATTAAAAAGCTACCTCAAAAATTTATCGATAACTATTAAAAACAAAAGATATTGTAAACCGCATATGCCAAAGGGCATTGGATTTGTGATCATTTAATCAGACTGTTAATACATAAACTATGTTTAATGGTCCCTAAAAGCCTGCTTGTTAGGATCATTAGTGTTGTTGCCTTAAACCTAAGCCGCCTGTTTAAAACAGGCGGCTTAGATCAGTTTTATTTGATTGTTGTAGAGAAGATTAAGCCACAAGAAAAAGTAACAAAATTTAGTAAGGTTTGTTTGATTATCTACAAATATAAAGATTATTTTTCCACTATACTAAGTTAGATTAGTATGCTAGTCTTGAGTTGAGTGAATAGTTTGAGTTGTGTACCAGTAAGTGGTTTTGTGGAATATGTGAAAAAGTGGGTATCTTAACGATGCGCCTATCTGCTGGGCGCTTTATGAGGATGGTGTAAATGTAAAATGAAGCAACGAATTACCGCTGATCAACTCCAACAACTTACTACTGAACAACAGGATAAACTAAAAGAATGGTGGAAGCCAAAGTTTAGCGATTTGTTTGCCTTTGAAGAATATTGCGATGAACATTTGTTTGATGCTGAAGACGAAGAAAATTTGAAATTATTTAATGTAAAAATTAAGCCATTTAGTCTCCCGCTTCTTACCATAGGTCAGTGTTTAAGTCTGTTGGAACCGTGTGCGCCAGTACTAGGCATGAAATATGGAGAACATAGTTTATGGAACCTAGAAATTTGGATTGGAGAAGACCATAGAATATTTACGGAGAAAGAGCCTGTTGACGCCCTTTTTGAGGCTGTAAAATCCATATTGTAATTAAGGTAAATCACGCCACATTTCCTCTATGCTCTCATGGGGCAATAACTGTATTACAAATCAAAAGTCCAATTGGTGCAAGTGGAGGTTATTGCGATGGCAAGCGATGATCAGAGAAAATTCAACAATTGATCATACCTATACTTACCAATGGCTAACGCCCTTTATCATGGTATAATAAGGTCAAGGGACGTTTAATCCCTTAAGTCTTTTTCATGTAATGCTCCTATTTGCCCTCCGGGGACAGCAATTCGGAGGGACTTTTTGAAGAGCTCGTCTAATAGCAAATTAGGCAAGTCTCTTTTACCTTAACGAAAGACCGCCTTAGATTGGTGGTCTTTGTTTTGTATCTTGTTCAAAAATCTTAATAAGTTCTTGATATGATAATGATCAAATATCAAGAACTTTATTGTATTCTTATAGCAGAGGATATCCTAGATATAATCAAAGAAAACAACTTACATGAAAAAGACTAAAAGTCGCCCTTGCTGTGGGGCGGCTTTTGGTTATTGCGAAGCCCGGAGGATAAGGGGATAGATCACCGGGTATGTTGCTTATTCATTGAGGAAGTTATAGATTTGCCTGACAGAGTGACGCTGTATTAAGCGTCATTTTTATTTATGAAGAATAGTTGGTTTTCGGAGTTGCTTACCATAGTGTGCCAAAATAGAACACTTTTCTGTTTAAGAGGGCAGGTTATCTGTCAATGTTGCTTGTATAGATAGCAATTAAGTCGCCTGTTATAATGGGTGGCTTGAATAAAATTAAGTTTTCAAACATACGTAGCAATATAGCAACTTTTTAGCACAAACCTGTGGACAACCTGATAAAAATTAAAATGAAAATGAGGATAAGGAGGAAAGTGGATGGATGATGCTCCGATCCGAATATTTCTGCTCTGTGATGCGGACGAATGCGCTTCTAATGAAGTCCTAAAGGAGATTAGGAGCAAGTCAACTATTAAAGAGCTCGAAAGGGAATACGAGAATTGGATTAACTTATTTGGAAAGACGACAGAAATTGAGCTTCAAAATGAATTGACCCGAGTACAGAGTGAACTGACTCATTTCATAGGATGTCAAAATGGCATCACTGCCTATGTAGACAAAGACCAGATGTGGTTTTCTCCATTAAACCTTATCTAGTTATAGCAACTCATCAAGGCCGCCTGATAAAGTCAGGCGGCCTTGATGAGTTGCTATACAGATGTTGCCAGAATTAGTCATGGGAGTTTAAGAAATATGTCGAATATATTCTGTAGGAATATATAGTATTGTGTTGTAATATAGCATAAGGAAAGCTCATCTCCTGAAAAGGAATTATTTTCGTAAGGAATTTACCTTTCTATCAGGGGCGATGGCCAATTTGAGCATAAGGTGTACAGCAAATCTTAAAATTATTACAATTAACTCAATGTGCAATCTGGAAATCCCAGTTGAATATCAAGATTGCGGGTTATTAAAAAGGAGTTGATTTAAAAAATGCTTTGGTTACGAAGTTGGAAAATCAAAACTAAGATTCTAACACTTGTCACTTTGATGACCTTATTTATAGGCAGCGTTGGGTTTGTAGGTTACTATTTTAATGCTAAGGCAAACGGCCAAATGAATAATAGTTATTCAAATGTTTTAATGTCGGTCAAATATCTAGATGAAGCTCGGGTGAATTCCAGAGCTGGAGAAGCGGACGTATTTAATTTTATTCTGTCCTCGGATAAAGCTACTCAAATGACACTTCAAGCGGATATGAAAACACGATCGAACGCTTATGACGCAAATTATAGTGCGTATACAAAGTTAGATCTTGATCCTTATGAGAAAGAAAAACTACCTAAACTTGAACAAGAGTTAGCTACTTATAGACTCGAAAGGCAAAAAGCATTAGATATGAAAATTGGTGGAGACCAAGTAGGTGCTTACAAGTATTATATTAATAATGCTTTTGCTCACCTGGATTCCTTTAGCGTAACATTGAGAGAATTGGCAGATTATAGTGTGAAAAAGGCTGATAATGCTCAAGCGCAAAATACTGAAGATTATGTCATGTCCATAAACCTTATCATTGCCATATCCATCGCATCTGCAATATTATGTCTATTGATTGGTTTTGCGGTGGCGAGTCTGATTTCTAATTCTATCAAGAAAGTGTTGGCAAGCGTTGAACGGGTTGCTACAGGAGATTTATCGATTGAAGATGTAATAATCAAAGGAAATGATGAAACGGGTTTGTTAGCCACTAGTTTTAATACGATGAAAAATAATTTACATGTATTGGTTAAGCAAGTTTCCGAATCCTCGGAACAAGTAGCGGCTTCATCAGAAGAGCTAACTGCTATAGCTGAACAAAATACTCAAGCTTCGACCCAAATAGCATCGTCTATTGAACTTGTAGCCCAAGGGACAGAAAAACAAGCAGATGCGGTTAACCAAACGTCATCTGTTGTTGCAGAGATCTCCACGAGCACAGAAGAAGTCGCTGTCAGTTCTGCTGATATTACTCATTCTATGGCCAACACATTGAAAACAAGTAATTCAGGACAAAAAGCCTTAAATAGAGTTGTTGAACAGATGAACAATATTAGCTCAGGAACTGACCGCGTACAACACAGTATACTGGAACTATCGACGAATTCCAAAAAGATCGGAAACATTATTGAAGTAATCACTGGGATTGCTGACCAAACAAATCTCTTAGCTCTAAATGCAGCTATTGAAGCAGCGAGAGCTGGTGAACATGGTCGTGGATTTGCAGTTGTGGCTGAAGAAGTCCGAAAGCTGGCAGAACAATCACGTGAAGCAACAAAACAAATAGAGACCCTAATCAATCAAAACCATAGTGATATTAGTACAGCGGTCGATGCCATGGAAGATGGAGTGAAAAATGTAAGAGTGGGCATGGAAGTTGTCAATGTGGCAGGAGAATCTTTTAGTGAAATAGCCCAACTCGTTCAAAATGTGTCCGCTCAAATGGATCAAATAGCTGCTACCATTCAACAAATAGCAAGCGGTAACCAGCAAATAGTTAGTTCGGTTCGTGAAGTTGATTCAATAAGTAAGGAGACGGCAAATCAAGCGCAAACGGTCTCTGCAGGGGTAGAAGAACAAACTGCTTCGATGGAACAAGTTGCTTCCTCGGCCCAAAGTCTGTCCACTTTGGCATTCGAACTTCAAGAAGTCATCAACAAATTTACTATATAAAACTACGACATTGATCTGTAAATGAGGAATGTCATTTGTATCGTTCCGCGTCAGTTCAAGGATCTTTCGCGGAACGATATGTTCTGCCTCATAGAGATCCACTAAATCTTGGGGCCATTAGTATTTGTTTGATTTTCACTTTCTTCTAGAGGATAAGGGATATAGTATGAGTGTGGATCACACCGGGCCAAATAGGATAGCATTTTAGAAAACGATTTTTTCAGGAACATATAATCACCCCACAATATTTGTTGTATTTTAATGTTTACCATAATCGGCAAACTATGCAGAAAGGCAGAGATGATTTCTGTTTTGACCCGTGAGCCCAAAAAAGGGAATTTATTACTCGCTGGCGAATAAATTCCAAGGTGGGTGAATAATTTGCATAAGGTTATGGTGGTAAGCAATGAAACAAATGTTGCAAAAGGTTATAAGACTCTTCATAGGTCTTTTTTTGTATTCCGTGGGTATAGTCTTGACAATTAACGCAAACCTGGGTCTGGCGCCGTGGGATGTTTTTCACCAGGGAATGACTCACCTTGTCGGTATTACTATGGGTCAGGCAAGTATAGCTGTAGGAATAATTCTGGTAATATTAGACGCGGTCCTAGGAGAGAGATTAGGGTGGGGAACCTTATGCAACATGTTGTTTATTGGGCTATTTATGGATCTGATAATGCTTAATCACTTGATTCCGATATGCAAGGGAGTCATATCAGGTGTAATAATGATGGTTTGGGGAATGGTAGTCATTGGAATTGCCAGTTATTTCTATATCGGAGCTGGATTAGGATCTGGTCCGAGGGATGGTTTAATGATTGCTCTAACCAAAAAGACAAGTAAGTCAGTAAGGTTCGTGCGAAATGCTATTGAATTAAGCGCACTAATTGTAGGATATATATTAGGTGGCTATGCGGGAGCAGGAACCTTGATTATGGCGTTAACTTTAGGATACATTATTCAGTTTGCCTTTAAGATTTTGAAATTCGATGTAAGCAGCATCAAGCATAGGTTCATTGATGAGGATGTCAAGAATCTGAAAGAAAAACTAGCAAAAATAGTCTATGCAGATGCGTATATTAAATGAATTTAGGGAATTAATATTGGCACACAAGTGTTTAAGAAATACTTTGTGCGTGTTTAGAATAGGGTCCTTTAGCAGTAATCGTAGCTCATAACACTACTCGAATAATTAGATGAAATTTAATGCGATGGTTGAGAAGATGACGTTTCTCAACCATCGCATTTTGTTTTGAGTAAGAGTGGGATGAAGGGGAGGAATAATGCTTTATTTTTTTAATTAGGTGATCATTTCATCATGTTCCTGCTTAGGTAACGGAAATCGTAACAAGAAGGTTGTCCCTCTGGGATTAGAATCCACGCAGATTTTTGCTTGATGAGCCTCTGCAATTTTGTAGCATGTTGCCAGACCCAAACCAGTTCCATTATCTTTAGTGGTAAAGAAGGGGGTCCCTACCTTGCTAATATTTTCAGGGAGCATACCACATCCTTCATCCTCAATTACTAGCACTACTTTGTCATCTTGTAAATAACTCTCAAGGGTCAGACAACCTCTTTCCTCCATTGCTTCAAATCCATTGCGGGTTAAATTAAGAACTAGTTGGGAGATTTCTTTACCATTGAGGGCTAGGTTGGGAATCTCCCCTGGAATAAATTTGATTTGTTTATTTTGTGTAAACGCGTCGGCTTCTAATAGAGGATATAAATGATTAAGAATGTCGTTGAGGTTTTGAATTTTGAGTTCAGTTTGTTTTGTTTGCGCCAGCGAGAGAAATTCTGTAATAATCGAGTTCGCGCGGTCTATTTCGGAGATCATCAGCTCGAAGGTAGGCTTCCGAGCAGCATAATCAGGTTTTTCGCCCAACAGTTGGAGATAACCACGTACTGTAGTCATGGGGTTCCTTATTTCATGTCCGATTCCAGCAGCTAATTGTCCTACAAGGTTAAGACGGTCGAGTCGAGCCATTTCGTTCTGAGCTATCTTGCGGCTGGTAATATCTCGCAGATAACATATCATTCCTGTTTCAGTAGGGTAAGCACTTATTTCAAACCATTTATTACCCAAGGCCTCGGAAATGATTTCAAAAGTAACTGTTCTCTTTTCGGTCATTACTTCATTATAGTGTATCCGTGCCGTACCATTGAGCTTATGTATTTCATCCATTGTTTGGCCCAATAACTCATCACGGGATTTTCCGAAGGCTATTTCTCCTGCTCGATTTATGTAGGTGACTTGCCAGTTTTTATTAATGGCAACAAAACAATCTGTCATACTTTCGAGGATAGAAACCGTTTCTTCTTGAGATTTCATTAGTTTTTCATAGGATAATCTTCTTTCGGTAACTTCATTAACAATCGCTACACATGCGTATTGGCCACTAGGCATCTGAAAACTAGACAAGTCTGCGTCGAAGTACCTTCCGTCTTCTGTAGCGATTTCCCTATGCTGTTGTTCTCTAGTGTCCAACCACGTTTTCTCGGCATCCTTTAATTGAAACAAATCTTCGATATTTAAAGGATCTTGGGGTTGGTCTTTAAAAGTTTTGCTAACAAGAATTGGCCCATGAGCGTCAAAGATCATCAAGTTTATTGGACTCGAGTTAATTATTTTGTTTAGAATCGATGCTTTGCCAAAGAAATTATAGATTCGGAAATAGAAGTGAAATATTATGGTCGTTGCTAACGGAGTGATGATTAATAAAGGACCCGCGACAACTCGCAGGACGCTCGCTGAGTCACTCTGCCATATAGGAATAAATATCATGATTAATAGCAAAATCAAGGCCATGACGGTGCCGATGATAAACCAATACAATGGAGGTCTTTCTTTTGGTTTATCTTTAAAATATTTCCCCAAGATACTACCCAAACAAGCAAAAACCATAATGTTGGTAATTCCACCCATCGTACCACTTCCACCCATGTTGTACCGATAAAGTGCGCTTATGATAGTTGCTATTGCAGCGGTCACTGGGCCACCAATAAAGCCTGCCATAGTCATGGTGATATGTCTAAAATCAAAAAAGCGACCTTCTACAACAACGATTCTATTGTTTATTACAATAATAGTTACTAGGCCGAACATAACCCCTAATATGTAAGGAGAGTATTTTCTGTTGAGAGATAAGTCTATCCATATGACAGAGCCACAGAGAAATAAGACAACAATCACATTGGTTACAAAGTCATAGTACAAAATACCTACCTCCCTTTGGGAATAATACTTGTCAAGTGTTTAAATTGTACCTCACATGATAGCGGAAATTTGTCGCATTTGTCAGATAACTTGAAAACAAATGTGAGCTGTGAATTTTAATAAAGGCCAAGGGAGGTGTTCTAGTGTTCTATGTCCACAGAGTCTCATCAAATACATTGCTAATCTGAAAAGAATAATGAAAATAATATTATAAAATATTAATAAAAATATAGTAATCATTCTAAATATATGATATTATAATGATTAATATAAACGGTCTTTCGGAAACTCATTACCTTGAAATGGAGGGATAAAATATTGAAAATGAGGAATTGAAGTTGAGTAGCCGTACTTAGAAAATGGATAGGTTCATAGTATACATGCATCCTATAGCAAAGATTAGTTTAAGAAGGAGTCGATGCAGATGTCTTGGAGTCTTATTAATTTTTCCGGAGAAGAAATTATTGAACTGGCATTGGAAATGGAGCGTTCGGGCAAAACCTTTTACGAAAAGTCCGTATCTTATGCAGAAGGTACTAAGTTAAAGGAAATGCTAGGCTATCTTGCCAAAGAGGAAGAACAACATATTGCTGATTTTGGAAGATTGGCAGAGAAACTATCTAAGGAATTCGTACCTAATGAGAGTTATGTCGGAGAATATGGAGATTACTTGAGGGCAATGATTAATAGTCACATATTTAATCTAAGTAACGTTGAAGATATAGTTCAGGGAATAAAATCTAATCGTGAGATTCTTCAGCTCGCTTTAAGCTTTGAAAAAGACTCTATCCTGATCTTTCAAGAATTTGAAAATTTCGTGGATAAAGCAGGTAATGACATAATAAAACAGTTAATAAATGAAGAGAAAGGGCATATCAAAAAAATCAATCTCTTGTTTCGAGAAATCTAGATTTGAAGATATTATAAGAATCCTCGATTAGCATTAAAATGCTGACGAGGATTTTTTGATGTTGGGAAAAATATACCGGTTTCAGTGTTCCACAAATACAGGAGCTTCTATAGAGTGGTAGAGTTGAAATGAAAATTATGTTCTGTTATGATTTGCTGAGAATAACTGAGAAGATAAGAAAAAGATGAACAAAGCAGAGACTTTTCCGAATGCCCCAAAAAATTTGTGGGTAGTTAAGTAGGTTGATAAGGTAAAGGTGGTCAGTGATGACACTGACGGTTAACATAGGAGGTGTCTAGCATTAAAAACTTTAGCGCAAACCTACGTATTGGACTCCTGCTAATTATCAGTTCCTTAGCATTGTACTGCATTCAATATTACATCTTTAAATCGCCACGAGATACTTTCTTCTACCTTTTACAGGATCTGGGCTTCGTTCCACTTCAGGTAATCATTGTCACCCTCGTTCTGGACAAGCTGCTGACTTCAAGAGAGAAACGAGAAAAACTGCTGAAGCTGAATACCGTAATAAGTGCTTTTTTTAGTGAGCTTGGTACTGCTGCTATCTCTCTTATGTCTGGTTCTAATTTAGATATATCCGACTTGCAGGGTGCTTTGAGTGTGAATTCGGAATGGAAGGAAGCTGAATTCAAGAAGGCTTCGAACGTGGTTAAAGGCTTTAAATTCCAGGGTGAGTGCACTGCCAGGCAGCTTGTGTCCTTGAGAGAGTTTTTGCATGCTTATAAACCCTATTTGTTACGAATGTTTGACAATCCAAATTTATTGGAACATGATGCCTTTACCGAAATGCTTTGGGCGCTGTTACATGTCTCGGAAGAACTGGAAAGCAGGGATAGCTTAGAGGAGCTGCCTAAGAATGATATGGCCCATTTGTCAAACGATGTCATGAGAGCATATCGCCTCCTAACAATTGAATGGGTATGCTACATGAAGTACTTAAAGATTGACTATCCATATCTATTTTCGCTTGCCACTAGAAGAAACCCCTTTAAAGAAAAGGGTTCGGTGATTTTTGAATGACCGAAATGCGCAGAAGTTGGTGGAGATACTCGTAGATATGGAGGGATTTAGTTTGAAAAAAATGGAACTTCAAACACCAGCTATTTTGCTTGATCTCGATATTCTAGATAACAATATAAACAGGTTTCAATCGTTATGTAATGAAAATGGAAAACAACTGTGGCCGATGATTAAAACACATAAAAGCACAGAAATAGTGAAAATGCAGGAAGCTGCAGGTTCAACAGGTTTTCTTTGTGGTACGCTCGACGAATGTGAAGGTATTTGCGATTTAGGTGTAAAAAACATAATGTATGCTTACCCAGTCGCCAGTGATGTTAGTATTCAAAGAGTGATCGCACTGGCTAAGAAATGCCACTTCATTGTCCGTATTGATAACTATGCAGGAGCTAAAATGCTTAATACCGCGGCAAAATCAGCTGAGGTAATGGTGAGTTACACCATCATCATTGATTGCGGATTACATCGCTTCGGAATTTCACCGGAGAAAGTCGATGTTTTTATGGATTCCTTAAAAGATTTCAAATCCCTAGTATTAAAGGGAATTTCCACGCATCCTGGTCATGTTTACTCTGCTATAAAGCAGGAAGATATTCAACAATATGTCGACCAAGAGAAGAAGGCAGTTAGAAGAGCTGTTGATATACTCAGGGTTCAAGGTTATAATCCTGAGATGATTACCAGTGGTTCCACCCCGACCTTCTTTGGTTCTGTTTCTGATGAAAACATTAATATATTCCATCCTGGTAATTATGTGTTTAATGACAACATCCAAATGTCAACAAATACAGCCAAAGAATCTGAATGCGCTCTTTCAGTATACGCCACGGTAATTTCTCACCCTTCTAAAGATTTGTTTATTTGCGATGCCGGTGCCAAATGTCTAGGACTTGATCAAGGTGCTCACGGTAACAACGCTCTAAAGGGATTTGGTTTCGTTAAAGGCCATCCAGAACTTACTGTTTACAGCCTTTCTGAAGAAGTTGCCAAATTACATCTTGAATGCCCCACAACGCTAAGAGTCGGCGATAAAGTGGAAATAATTCCAAATCACGCTTGTTCATCCGCTAACCTCACCAGTTTTCTGATAGGTTGCAGAGGTGATACAGTAGAGAGGCTCATCGAAATCGATATGAGAGGAAACTCAACCACAAAAGCTTTTCATAGCTGATAGTGATTCCTGTACACTGCTGTACTCGGTAGAAGATGCTACTTGGTTGCATTTTTTTATCAGTCCACGTTCCTTGTGAAACGATAAGTTCCGCCGAATAGTTACTAAGCGGTGAGATAAGTAAGAGTCCCATATGAAGGATAGACTAAGGGGACAAAATTGTTTGGGTTGAAAATAACAGTAGGATAAAAAATGTGTAGTACATAAGGGGAAAATGAAATAATGGATAGATTTGCAGGTTGGAATCGTTGGCTCGCTGAGCACATGTTTCTAGTAGTTTTATCGGCATTACTAATAGGGTTCGTTTGGTCACCTGGTCCTAACGCCTTGTTTAATACTTTACTTGTCGCCCTATTTTCTTATATGACTTTTATGACGGCCCTTGGTACGAGCATGAGGGAATTTATGCGTATACTAAATAAACCCCATATGCCGCTTTGGTCCCTTTTTCTCGTTCATATTGTAGCTCCCGCTGTGGCATGGGCGATTGGTTTGATATTTTATCCGGATAATTTTGCGATGAGACTAGGATTTTTAATTACAGCGTCGATTCCTGTTGGAGTTACATCTATCATGTGGACATCGATTATCAACGGAGATGTTGCGCTGGGACTGCTGGTGGTTACGCTCGATACCTTTATTGTACCTGTATGGCTGCCTGCATTTTTTCTTGCCATTGTGGGGCAAGCAGTACATATCGATTTCTGGCATATGGCCCTACAACTTCTTATAATGGTTACAGGTCCAAGTTTAGCCGGCATGCTTATCAATGATATGACTCGGGGTAAGCTCACTTCGTTTGCAAAGTCCGTCGGCGGGCTTTCGGCAAAGCTATCTATGTTTGGAGTTATCTTAATAAATGCCGCTGTAGTCGGGCCGGATATTCATTGGAATATTTCCTTGGTAAAAATGCTGTTTGCTGTATTGCTCTTGGTTGTTTGTGGGTATGCCCTAGGGTATTTCGGAAGTTATATTTATCGTAATCCCAGTCCCGCAACGATTGGAGCCATGATATATCATGTTGGTATGCGCAACATTAGCTTCGGTTCTGTCATAGCTGTAAACTATTTCACCCCGGACGTTGCTATTCCGGTCACCCTCGGCATACTCTTTCAACAGCCCCTAGCTGCCATAATCGGGTATTATTGGTCGCGAAGTAAATTCGCACAAATGGGCCCAGATGAGAAACTTTATAAATAATGCATCTTATGATAAGATATTGGGAATGTTTACTTTTGACAATGGGAGTAATAGTTTAAGGAGGTTACAATATGATTGCTGAAGTTGACAAAGATGAGTGCATCGGATGTGAATCGTGCCCGGCATTTTGTCCTGAGGTGTTCAAGATGGAGGACGATGGTTTAGCAGTAGCTTACACAAACCCAGTCCCCAGTGAGTGTGAGGAATCAGCCAAAGAAGCTGCCGAGGGCTGCCCAGCACACTGTATTTCTATCGAGGAATAAGATTGACAAGGTAAGTAACATGAAAAAACTGTAAAATCGGATGTTAATAATCATTCGATTTTACAGTTTTTATTTATTTTAAGAAGAGACGGCATTTTCTTTACAAGGATGATCAGCTCATTGACTTGAGTATTAAAAACTTCAAGAAACATAAGGCCCAGTCTTTCCTAAATACATAAAAAAGCAGCTCTAGAACATAATAACCTTCATCAAACAATGAGGAAGTGACTAAAACAAACTACCTCATACCATTAATCAGGGGAGGTGTTCCGGTTTATCCGGATAGTATGTATCACAATAAATTTTGGCGAAATTTGATTATTGCCTTAATAGTTACGATTGCCGCAGGTTATGTATTCAAAGTGTGGAGTACTTCTAATAAAGTAAATCCCGCCACCTCGTCCTTTGCAGGGAACGGAGGAAGTTGTCTAACCTGTCATAATCGAACAACACCTGGAATCGTCAAACAGTACGGCGAAAGTAAACATGCCGCCAACAAGGTTGCCTGTATTGACTGTCATCGAGGTGAACCGGGCAGTAAGCTTACTGTTAACCATTACGATAATAATATCGTTTTACGACCTACCCCACAAAATTGTTCTCGGTGTCACCCTAGTCAAGCGACTCAGTTTGACCATAGCCGTCATAGTGCAGCGGCATGGTATGCTCAGACGGGTCCAACCTCTTTTACTGATGAACAACTCAAACGTTACGGATTGTCAGCCGCCGGTAAATATAATGACCTTTATCATATGGAAAGTCCTGAAATTACTAAAATGGGTTGTGAAATATGCCATAGTATCGGCAAACCTAACGCTGACGGTACCTTTGGGGACTGTGCAAAATGTCATGCCGGACATGAATTTTCTTTAGAACAAGTTCGCAAACCTGAGATCTGTGGGTCTTGTCACCTCGGTCCGGATCATCCAATGAAAGAAATTTACGACGAGTCAATCCACGGTACACTCTATGCCAATAAAGGAGCCCAATGGGATTGGGATGCTCCTGTTGGAACATTATCCAGTAAAAACTTTGATGCCCCCACCTGCGCAATCTGCCATATGGCGACCTTCGGTTCAGCCCCAGGGACTCACGATGTTGGTCAGCGCCTCAGCTGGAAATTAGCTCCAGCCCAAGCAGAAAAACGCGTGGATTGGGAGACTCATCGTCTTAACATGCAAACAGTTTGTTTAGAGTGTCATTCTCAAACATCGATAAAAACACTATATGATAACGCGGACAAAGTGGTGTTAGCAGGAAATGAGAACATCAAAACCGCTCAGACAATTATTAAGAATCTAAAAGATGATGGCCTTATTCCCACGGCTCCCTTCTCAAGCTCTATTGATTATAAAGGATTTGAAATTTGGCACCATGAAGGACGGCGCATGCGGTTTGGTGCATTTATGAATGGCCCCGATTATGTACAGTGGCATGGAATCTATGAGCAGTTAATAGATCTAACGGAACTGAAGGAGAGGGATGCTGACCTTCGTGGCAAAAAATTACCTATAGCTGCAACAACGACGCAGGATACCAGCAAATCGACTAAAATAGAAGGTCGTTAAAAAGGAGAGTCTTTTATGAAATCCTCAATTGCGAGGCGTTTTTCCTATCAGTGGTTAACTCAAAAGCCCATAAAGTTACCTATGGATAAAACACGAATCATTCTTCTCTATCTTAGTATTAATTATCTTATTGTTTTTTTAGATGTCTTTATCGCCCACGCTCTAAACCGTTTTTTCCCGGTTTATGAATGGATTCCGGTCATTTTTTCCCCCATTGCAGCACTTTCAGCCATTCTATTGTTCGTAAAACCTAAACCCGGTATGACAAAGTTCTTTAACTTTGTTACTAATGCGATCGGCGTTATTATAGGGATCTTGGGATTCGGGTTTCATCTCCAAGGTGCTTCAGCTGGAGATGCAGTATCCTTTTCTGGTTTAACCAGCGGAAATCCTGTCTTTGCACCCTTGGCTTTTGTGGCCTTAGGAAGTATCGGGTTATTAACGACTTTAGATGATCATCCTAATTCAAGAAGGTATAACCTGACTCAAAAAACCCGTTGGCTACTACTGGCAACATCATTTTGGTTTCTTGCTACCGCTATGGTTGCTTATTTTGATCATGCTCGAACAGGGTTTACCAATAACTATACGTGGATTCCCGTCTATATGGGAATCTTCGCCGCAGTAATCCTGCTTTTACAGGCTTATAGTCATCCGGAACATGGACTATCGATTCTACTGGGAACAACAATGATGCTTAGCTTTATTGTGGGCTTATTAGGATTCGCTTTTCATCTGAGTGCTGATCTAGCTGGGCGGGGGAACATCTCATGGTCAAGAATATTTTACCAGGCTCCCGGCCTAGTACCCCTCTTATTTTCTGATTTAGGGATTTGGGGAGTGTTGGTCTTTTTAGATCCTTTAAGCGAGGTCCCCAATAGAACTGAGAGTCCTAAAAGTTAAACTCAAAAAATGTAATCGCATCTTTGCAAAAAACATAATTTTTAAGATGTGTGCTCGCTGAAACACATGCAGCATATTGGAGCAACTAACGTTATTTTCCCAAAATTAAAACAAGTTGAAATCGAGGGTTATGAATTGAATCAAAAGATTTTAAAGAGAAATAAAGAGATAACCTGTTTTTACTGGTTATCTCTTTATTTCATGTTGTTTATTCATTAATCCGTAAAATGTTAAGAATATGTGATTTTACTCACTATACGGTTAAAGCGCGACCGATATAATAATATGTAAGAATAAAAATTTCAGAATTTACTGAAATATACGAAAAGAGGTAGAAATTATGTTATTAGGTCAAGCGTTGACAACAGCTATGGGGATTTTACCACATACAAATTTAGAAGATGCACAGAAGTTGGCGCTTAGTTTAGATATTCCTTTTTGGCCTCAATTACCTCACTTTCGATTCAAAGAAGATATGTATGCTCAATTTGCGGAACATTTTCCAGGAATGAGTATAGACGAAGCTAACAAAAGGCTTTCTTTCTCCAGCCAACGATTTGCACAGGAACTTGATGAATATCTGGAGCAAGGTGTCACTCCAGAGTATTTTGCCTTGGACAGAGACTCGTCTGCAGCGTTTAATGGTTTTTTGTCGACAGACCTTTCCTCATACCCGATGATTCATGGGCAGACTGTTGGTCCTATCAGTTTCGGTCTCAAAATATGTGATGAAGAACTTAAACCAATGATTTACAATGATTTCGTGCGGGAGATTTTATATGAGTTTCTTCATCAAAAGATAACGTGGCAATATAACCAATTACAACGAGTTCATCCTAACCCCTTTGTTTGGTTGGATGAACCGGGATTAGAAATGATTTTTAACTCGTTGAGTGCCTACACCTATGAAGTAGCTTTAGTTGAATATCGGACATTCTTATCTAAGCTACCGGGCCCTAAAGGGGTTCATTTATGTGGTAATCCTGATTGGTCTTTTCTTCTAAAAGCAAAGCTTGATATCCTCTCAGTAGATGCTTTCAGTTGGGGACACATCTTGGTACGTTACGTTGATGAGGTTAAGGAGTTTTTGCGAAGCGGGGGAATTATATCCTGGGGAATCATTCCGACATTGACTAGCGAATTATGTTCGGAGACTGCCGACTCACTAACGGATCGTCTGCTCCAATTATGGAAGTTTCTTAATCAGCAGGGATTGGATGACGCACTACTATTTGACAGATCATGGCTAGCCCCGTCCCGTTGTTGTCTAATTAATGGAGACGGAACAGCGAGTATTGAGCGCTCATTTAGCTTATTGCGAGAAGTATCCAAAAATCTACGAACACGCTAGATATAAACTCTTCATGAATAGTTTGTATAATTATATAATCTTGGCAAACACTACAATAACTATATTTGGCAGAATCGGAAGGTAATCTCATGAAGCTGCGCACTTTCTTGATATTAAGCATCTTATCCTTTGGATTATTTGTCGGGGTTACCTTGATATCGGCAAGGCTTCCGTTTCCAATGACGGAACAGGCCTTAGCAGGCAAACTCGTCTGGCAAAGACATAATTGTGTGAGCTGCCACACCCTATTCGGAAACGGTGGGTATGTCGGGGACGATTTAACGCATGTTGCAACGAAGGAGACTCCGGCATACCTCATTAACTACCTTGTCCAGCCGCCAGTGATGCGTCCCAATAAATTGGCCCATCATCCGGCTCTCAATGAGATGGATGCAGTGAATTTAGTGCACTACCTAGAGTTTGTGCAAACCATACCGACTTTAGGGTGGCCTCCCCAGCGAGAGAAGGCGGAGAAGGACTCATGAAACTGTTAAAATGGTTTTCCTTTAGAGGTAAAGGTGATAAATCTATTGCTCGAAAACAGCAATTTATTGCCCAAAAAATTAGCCGTAGGTATTGTTTCTCGGCTGTAAGCTTTTTTGCGCTGCAAAGCGTAGTGGCTTTGCTAGGGTCATTGGATTTAGTGATACCCGATTTACCTTCACCGATCCCGTTTGAATTTGGAAGAGCGATCCATCTGGGTTTGGCCGACTTATGGCCCCTCATTGGCACCATGGGAATGGTGTTCTTCTTTACCACTGCAGAACTTAATCGGGAGATCTATTCTCCCCGTCTGGCTCGTTGGCAGTATTGGATTGTTATGTTATTTAGTGTATCTATCTTTGGAACCCTAGCTCTGCGGATTGGTAATGGTCGAGAATTTCTTGAAGGGATGCCCATCTTTTATGTTGGCATCTGTTTAGCATTGGCCCTAGCCTCCTATAACCTCATCCGAACTTTGCTGACGGACAAGAGGAATATAACACCGGCCTCGGCGACAATGACGGTGGGAATCATCTTTTTGTTTTTACTATTGCTTCCGAACACCATAACCTATAGAAATCCGATCACCGATGAGGTAACCAAGTTCTGGGTCGTTCACCTCTGGGAGGAAATGGCCTTTGAACTAACATCGGCTGGTTTCATTGCCACGTTTTACGTTGTTTCTGGTTTAGCTCCGCGTGCTCAAGTTGAAAAATGGCTCTATCTGGAGGCCAGTATGGCGGTGGTTGGAGGCTTTTATGGAACCGGACATCATTATTATTGGATTGGTTTTCCCGCTGTCTGGTTAGCCGTTGGTTCGTTGGTTAGCGTAGTAGAAGTCATTCCCGTAGGAATGCTAGCTATTATGACCTATAAAGGTTTAAAATCCGTTAAAGTTAGGAGTAATAGAGAGAAACTAACCTTATGGTTGCTGCTGAGCAGTGTTTTTTATCATCTAACAGGCGCCTCCTTATTAGGACTATTCATTACCATACCTTGGGTCAATCTGTATATGCACGGAACATATGTTACATCCGGTCATGCCCATTTGGCCTTATTTGGCAGCCTTGGTTTTGTAGTTTTAGCTGGGTGTTATTACATTCTGAGTCGAGGGAGTGAACCCACACTCAAAGGCTATAAGAGGGGAGTCCTGGCTGTATGTTTGCTTAATGGAGGGCTGATCACCATGGCCTCTGCTCTACTGGTTGCTGGTTTCATGGAGACTTATTTTTGGCGAATCTTAGGTATGGATTTTATGGAAGTGCGGTTGCTTATTAACCCTTATTTAATTATGCGAGTATTGGGGGGGGCGATGTTTACTCTCGGCAACCTTCTGCTGTCTTGGCGTATCTTTAAGGCTTGGCAAACGACGAAGTATAAAAAGTAGTAAACTATGAAGCTTAAGAGGTCAACCTATGCAAATTACGATAACGAGTTCGTTCTGGTTGTTGCTATTAACAGCATTGCTAGCCCTTCAGTTGTTCATAGTACTAATACTTTTTATAAAACCAGTTTTGCGTTTTCTTATCGGGCAGCAGATTAGTGATTTTATCGACAGACTACTTTCGGACAAATACACTCAGAATCTTATGGAAGTGTGGCCAGCGGGAAAACGCATTTCCGTTTTAAACATTCTAGAACTCGGTTTTCGGGCACAAAATGGAAAAATCATTACCCGACCTCTCGGCTCCCCTAAGCATTTTCCCGGGTTCGACAACCTCATGTTTGCACCTCACTTAATGACGAGGCTTTCTTTGCCTGAAAGTGTCGCGATGAACATGCAAGTGACGATTGGTCCGAAAGCTAACAAGCCGCTGGTTATCAATATTCCCATTATGATTGGTGCCATGGCCTATGGAATTGCTCTTAGCGAGGAAGCAAAGAGGGCTCTGGCTAGAGCAGCAAAGACTCTGCAAACAAGCACATGTTCAGGGGAAGGCCCCTTTTTGCCTGAAGAACGTATGGAAGCTGGAAAATACACCTTGCAAATTTCACGCTGGGCATGGGGGGCAAGAACTCAGGAGCAAATTGACTCCGCGGATATGTTAGAAGTTCAAATGGGGCAAGGTGCCGATATGGGTGCAGTCAGTATCGAGGCCCTAGAATTTCAAGGTCGAGCACAAGAGCTTTCAGGATTAGCCCCTGATGAATCGGCAATATCTTTTCCGGCACCTCCTGGTATCCAAAAACAAAGCGATTGGCCGGGTTTCATGAAAAGTCTCCGTAAAAGGTCAAACGGTATTCCTATTGCCTTAAAACTTATGGCAACCGGGTATCTCGAGGATGACTTGGCAGCCGCGCTCCAATTAGGTTTTGATGCTGTCATTATAGATGGTGCACAAGGCGGCTCTCACGCGACAACTCCGATTAAACAAGACGATTTTGGCATCCCAAGCCTCTTCGCTTTGATTCGCGCCGTGCGCTTTTTAAACAAACAGGGGGTACGTGACCGAGTAAGTTTGATCGTGGCAGGGGGATATTTTACTCCTGGGGAGTGTCTCAAGGCTATTGCTTTAGGGGCGGATGCTATTTATATGGCCACAGTGCCTCTTCTTGCCTTAACCCATAATCAGGTTAACAAAGTTATACCGTGGGAACCTCCTACGACCTTGGTCTTTTACGACTCTCCTGCCAATAGTAAACTTGATATCAATCAAGCTGCCACGAGTGTTGTCAATACGATAACAGCCATGGTTTTAGAAATGGAAGAAGGAATGCGTGCCCTCGGGAAGGCATCACTGAAAGATCTTTCAGCCGAAGACCTTGTTGCCTTGGATGCTTTGACTACTGAAGTGACAGGAGTGAAACGAATCTACTAGCCTAGAACCGTTCTACCACACTTAGATCATTTGTAAAAATGAATATGTCACCTATTGTCTGGTTTTGTTATTTACATGGACGGAATATTAATAATCATGCTTGATCCTGTTGGCAAAGGGAACCTTAATGATGACATTTATTTGAGATATTATCTCAGGAAAGTACATTAAATCAACAGGAAATGATATTATTATTTATTATCTCTACCGTGACAGCGACACTACATCATTCCCAAAAGGGCATTCCTTGATAACAAAGGTAACGAGGAGTTTCTTACTACGTTGGGTAGTCTGATGACAAGAGGTAACTCATAACGTATCCGCTTTACTTGTTAGGGGTAGGCCTTTAAAATGTTCTTTATGCCGACATCTATGACTGGTTGGGTTAACCTTCTCTGGACCTAATTTCATTTTATAATCGAGAAAGGTAAAAGTTTGTTCATCACTTTGTTGTACCATTTAAGCACAAGGATTAATTGCTTATTTGTAATAAAACATTTAAAACAAGAGGGAGTCTTAACAAATGTACAGTTTTAAGAACGACTACAGTGAAGGAGCACATCCTAGAATATTAAACGCCTTGACTGGAACAAACTTTGAGCAGATCGATGGCTATGGAGAGGATAGTTATACACAAAAAGCGGTCGAAATGTTAAAGCAAAGAATCGGGAGGAACGACATCGATATTCACCTGCTCACAGGTGGTACGCAAACAAATCTTATCGCCATTTCAGCATTCCTAAGACCTCACGAAGCCGTAATTGCAGCCAACACAGGTCATATACTGGTGCATGAGACAGGTGCTATAGAAGCTACAGGGCATAAAATTATATCCATCGAAGTCAGTGATGGGAAACTGGACTATTTGCACATCAAGACTGTACTCGATTCACATACTGATGAGCATATGGTGAAACCTAAGTTGGTTTATATTTCAAATCCGACGGAAATAGGCACAATATATCAGAAGGATGAACTTGAACAGATTAGCAGTTTCTGCAAGGATAACAATCTGTTTTTGTTCATGGACGGTGCAAGGTTGGGTTCAGCTTTGTGTTCAGAAGAGAATAACTTGAAACTTTCCGATCTGGGAACACTTGTTGATGCTTTCTATATCGGGGGAACCAAGAATGGAGCACTCCTAGGTGAAGCCCTTGTGATCTGTACAGACCAACTCAAGGAAGATTTTCGCTTCCATATGAAACAAAAAGGAGCACTCCTCGCAAAAGGAAGACTCCTAGGCATACAGTTTGTTGAGCTTTTCAGAGATAATCTGTATTTTGACCTGGCAAAGCATGCTAATAAGATGGCGGGTTTGCTCAGGGATGCAATCGATAAAGCTGGCTTTAAGTTCTTAGTGGACTCGCCATCAAACCAGCTATTTCCGATATTACCCGATCGATTGATCTCGGAGCTTCAGAGGAACTATTCGTTTTATGTTTGGTCAAAGGTTGATGCTGATAACTCAGCAATTCGACTTGTTACCTCCTGGGCGACTAAAGAGGAGGCAGTATTAGCGTTTATCGAGGACATGAAGAAAGCACTCAAGATATGAATAATTAACCCACGTTGCTATCTTTGGCAGACAGTAACGTGGGTTAATTTCCATAATATTCTCCAGTAATTATTTAACTCTTACTAACGTTTACGACCACCGCCACCAACTATCAAAAAGATATTAAGGATGAAAGTAAACAGATTGACAAAATCCAAGAAAATACTCAAGGTGACTAAAACTGCATTGTCTGCGGTGCTATATTTCGCGCGCTGAAAATCTAATGCTGTCATCAGAGAAAATAGAACAGCCCCACCTAAGCCAATCAGCAATCCGAACGGGCTGAAAAAGCTGCTGAAAAACATCGAGAGAATCGTTATTCCTATCAGAACTAATAAGCCGATGAAGAGCACTTTTGCCATACTGCTCAAATTACGCTTTGTCATAAGGCCGTATGCGCCAAAGGCGGCAAAGACAATAAATGTCACTAACGAAGCTTGACCGAGAACAGCAAGCCCTTCAGAAGTGGCTGCCAAGGATTGAACTATCGGCCCAAGCACAACTCCGGCACAAGTCGCAAAAACTAGGGCAAGTCCTCCTGCTAATCCTGTAGCAGGGTCATTTCCGCGTGCTGCAGCCTGTCGGTTAATTCTGGGAATAACAAACAGCAAAACAAATTCCAAAATGACAGCTGGCATAAAATATTGCTGAGGCACTAGGAAAGATCCGGCAGCCATGGACAGGAACATGAAAGATAAAAGACCCATTACCTGAGACAAGGAGACCGTTTTAACCTGTTTTACATCGATTACGTAAGGGCTGTGATAATAACGGGACGAATGCTCAAAAGGCGGCATGCTCTTTACACCTCGCTTATCTAGATTTAACATGAGTTTTCTATACTCCTATATTAGCATTACTAAACTAACTTTTCTAACGGATATAGTAGATTTCACAAAACCTTAAGATATTGATCACAAGCATGTTTCAAATTGGCGATGATATATTGCATTACCTTTGAACATTACATTAGGACATAGTACGACTTGTAATCTCAGACTTAAAGATATGTTGTAATAGTACTAAAAAAACGCCTATCAGCTAATTGATAGACAGGCATTTTTCTTTATTGATATTGGCCATCCTAGCTTATTAATGTCCTTGAGATGGAGATAAGCCAGGCTTGGAACATGAACGAACACCCGCTTTGCCTATGTAGGCGGTATGCCGAGTGTTCTGGATAGTAGTAAGCATCGGATTAGAACACAAGACCCATCGCTATTAGCGTAAGAATAGCAACAACTACGATAGCGATACCAGCGCCAAATATTAACATCGGCATATCCCCCTTTTCCAGTATATTACATGATATTCGTGTCCTTTCGATCTGACACAAAATGGAAAGGAAAAAACGTCACTTCAGTTCTTGTACTAAATAAAAAATTTTACCAGTTTGCCAGTGGCGGTGGTTTCTTAATTCTCACAGGCATGTATATATCTGAACGAGGCTTGAAAGTAGAATGGTTAAATAAGCCCTGTTCATACACCGATTACAAATGAATGGAGTGATTAGTACATATTGCTATTATATAAAATAAATAATATTGTAGGGATATTAAAAAGTCTAGAAAGTAGATCTCTGGGATGGGTGGCAGCTTGGCACTTGGAGGAAGAGAATGAATTTTATTGGTAATATCATTTGGCTGCTATTTGGCGGTCTTATCGCATCGATTGCATGGTTGATTGCAGGTCTAATTTTGTGCGTAACGGTTATTGGTATTCCGTTTGGTGTTCAATGTTTTAAGATTGCAAGCTTCGTATTGTGGCCTTTTGGAAAGGAAATTGAACTCGGTCATTTTGGCGCAGGGGGATTTTTTTTGAATATAATTTGGCTTGTCCTATTTGGATGGGGGTTTGCCATAGCACATCTCGTGATTGGAGCAATTTTCTGTTTAACGATAATTGGCATTCCATTTGGAGTTCAGCATTTAAAATTTGCGCAACTTGGTCTTATGCCATTTGGGGCGAGGATATATTAACCTTAAGAAGCCAAATGAACTTTGTGCAAATGATCAAAATGGAGGAACATTCTTATGTCAAATGAATTGATTGCTTATTGTGGTCTTTATTGTGGTGCGTGCAGTTTTAAAGTTGGTTTCGAAGAAAATAACATGGAGCATATTATCTCTATGCCCTCAATATATGATAATTTTAAAAATACACCACCCGAATTTTGTCCTGGATGCCGATTGGAAAACCAATGTGGAGACTGTGATATTCGAACTTGCGCACGAGATAAGAAAATAGAATACTGTAGCTTATGTGATGATTTTCCATGTGTAAAACTAATGAATTTTACTAGCGATGGTAAACCGCATCATGCCAAATCTATAGAAAACTTAATCTTATTAAAGGACATAGGTGAAGAAAAGTGGCTAGAAGTGCAACAAGAAAAATGGAAATGTAAATGTAATACAAAATATTCGTGGTATATGACAAAATGTGTAAATTGTAAAGAATAACGAATGAGGTGTTTAACAGAAGAGGAGAAAAAGCGGTTATATCATGATATCTATTTAAGCTTAAATAAAAAGGGTGTATTTATTAATGCTGATCAAGTTCTCGGAAGTACTCCCTTTATTGAATTTTTATACACAAGAGATTGGAAGAATAAAGTAGAGACCAGCGGTTTGTATAAAGAAGAAATATCTTCGGCTTATGAAAGGGCAAAACTAGATAAAATGGCTTTACTAGACGATCAGATAAGCTGGCTAAAAGACATTGGTTTCTTAGATGTCGATTGTGTTTACAAATACTTTAATTTTGTAGTCCTATTTGGAAGAAAATAGCCTTCATTTCCTCTAACCGTTTTTAGCAAGTCATCCAGCGAGAGTAGTTGACTGACTTGTTAGTGCAGGTATTACAAAAAAGGCCAATTATGATGCTTATGCTGAAGTAGCGAGAGATTAGCTTGCGTGTTGAATTATTAAAGATATTATTGAAGATAATACTTATAAGCTTTAAGTGACTGAATACAAGCATTCTAAGTAAAAAAGGAGTTGTTTGCGATATTTACCTTACTGGCAACCTTAAAAGCAAAACCTGGCAAAGAGGGAGAATTGGCCATGATTTGTACTCAATTGGCAGAGAAAGTTCTTTCTTCGGAAAAGGACTGTTTGATGTACATACCTCATGTAGCCAAGAATGATCCAGCTGAAGTAGTCCTTTTCGAAAAGTATAAAGATGAACAGGCCTTTAAAGCCCATGAAGAGTCAGCATATTTTCAAGAGGCTGCCAAGAAATTTGCAAATCTGCTGGAGGGTAAGATTCAGGTTAAATTTCTTAAAGAAGTTTAATAGGTCACAGCAGCTTATGCTGAGGTTCGTTGAGACATGGATTTAAAATTGATGCCGATTCGCATAGGCGGAACGGCTTTTTCCAATTTGTGAGGTAAGATATTGTTTGAGCAAGTCCTGATTATTATAGTAAATGCATTTTCTTATCGATAATCTTTAAAATCAGTGACGTCATGAATCCATATATTAGGGCAGTAGAAAGCGTTGAGTATGCTACGTTAAGGGGCATTTTTCTAAATAGAGGCAGATCAAGTATTGTTCCAAATGCATTGAGTAATAACCAAATTACTAAACTATAGCCTAATCCCTTAAGATATAAATAATTGCTCGACGTAAACATTATTAGATGAGCAAAGATTACACCAAAGATCACACACACTGCTGAATGGCTGATCATTGAGATAATTAAACCGAAAATCCCTTGCTTAGAGTAAATTTGATACGTAAGTAAAACTGTTGCGTATCGTTAAAAGCTCTATCAGTCCAGCCCAGTGACTTATAGAGAATTCCGATACTATCACAAGTAATGCTTGCCCCAAATCCTGCGATACCTCCTGCAACAAATCTGTCTTTTTTCATTGGAACTATTCATCCCCTCCAACCTGCTTTCGGTCAATATAATATGTGTAATAATTTTGATTATGTAAAACGTCTGGTGTTTTTGGAAGAAAGTTGTTGAAGTCAGAGGTGCAGATTGATTTTATTGGTTTATGCGACTATCCTAGGAGGAAATTGAGGAACGATGTGGAAAGTTTAGGGTGAGGTAAGGTGCAATTATGATGTGTATTGGATGCTGAAACAGAAAAGTTTATGGCTCTACATTTTAGACGTTTAATGAGGGTTACAAATTCAGATTGTGTCGAAGTTTACCTAAGCTTCATAAGTAGACTAATTGGGTAAATGTTTTTTGGTATTTAAGGGAGGAGATCTGCGTTGAGATACTTTAAACGTAAGGCAATTATGTCAATTCTATTTTTACTCTGTGGCATAATGATTTTGTTTTCCGGGTTGCTTCAATTAACGATGAAGAATAATAATGCGGCAATATTTCAGATATTAGTGGCCTTGATGTTCGCTTATGATGCTTACGTCTATATAACGCCATATCTTGGTTTGGATGAAGAGAAATTAATTGTTAACAATGGCCTTTTAAAAAAGGAAGTAATATTTTTAAAAGATGTTACTACAATTGATGAAAAAAATAAGAAACTGATAATATTATTTAATCAAGGTTCCTCTACAAAGCAACTAAAGATATTGCTATCCCATTTAAAGAAACAAGACAGGGAGCAATTTATTAAGGATTTGAAATCAAAACTAGAGGACGGAGTTTGTGTGAAACAAAAGGAGATACTATGAAAAATATAATTGATACTGAGTTGTCTAATTTTAAATTAAGATTTGCACAACCCTGTGATACTTCATTAATATTAGAGTTTATAAGAGAACTTGCTGAATATGAAAAAATGTTGCCTGAAGTTATTGCCACAGAAGAGGTTTTAAGAGAATCTCTCTTTGAAAGGAAAATTGCTGAGGTTATAATTGGTGAAATGCAAAACCTACCAGTATGTTTTGCATTGTTCTTCTACAATTTTTCAACTTTCTTAGGGAAACCGGGTATTTACCTGGAGGATTTATTTGTGAAACCAAAAATGAGAGGAAAAGGGATTGGCAAGATTATGCTTTCGTTCCTAGCGAAATTAACTATAGAAAGGAAATGTGGTAGATTAGAATGGTGGTGTTTGGACTGGAATGAACCCTCAATTAACTTTTACAAACATTTGGGGGCGACCCCAATGAATGATTGGACTGTATACAGGGTATGTGATGAGGAGTTGCACAAATTGGCAAACGAGTTTAAGCAATAAGGTTATTAGGGTATTTGATATGACGGCCAAATTCAATCTCCAAAATAAAAAAACCGGGTATAAACCCGGGCCAATTTACCATTGGCGTTGGCTCAGTCTGGGCTTTAAGGATAGCCGTCAGTGCATCCGCCTGCCATCCGGACAGTGATTTAACGTTCGTATATTTTAAAATTGTAAATCCAAGATTGCCGAGTGTATAGTTGTCAAATGGGATGCTATGTCAACTATTTGACATAAGCGACCGGTACAAATAGATCCCTGTTTACCAAATATCTCTCTGGTAATACGTATCTTTGAGCTCTTCTAATTGGTTCACTACCTTCATTTGGAAATTTTCATCTTTAAGCTGTCTTAACTCACTCACTACCTTCACATCTGTTTCTCTTTCAGCTATAATTTTATCGCTCAAAAAAGAACACCTCCTTATATATTAAGCTCTAATAGTATTTCCTGAAATCCAGGAATGATGTTTGGCATTTTTTATAATTTCTCAATATCGAGTGACTAATCCGAACAAACAATTGTGGCAGCCTTGCGAAATAGGTTGCTATTTTTATGGGTTAATTCACATTGAGACAGCGCTATCTGCCAACATAGTGCTACACATTTTCCATCGATTCTTGTACGGATTTTTTGATTCTGTGATAATAGTTGCGATATCGTCCAAATGGGACATCGTTATTAATTAAAAGTAGAGTAATACGATTGTCCTTTCGACATGCTTTACTTCCTCGGCATGCGATAATTATCTTAAATACTATATTGAGGGAGAGTAGTATAGGATGACCAGAAAAACAATTACATTAATCTTGATCTCATGTAGCTGCATCTTTGGAACACCAGCTTTTGCTGCCATTAATAATCCTTCAGATACTAACTCATCTCAAATTATTGCCCCGGATAGGCTTTTCGGACATACAAGATATGAGACCGCCGAAGCTATCTCTGAGTATTATAGCAATGGTAAGGTTAAGAACGTAGTCCTTTCAACAGGAAACGAATTTGCAGATGCTTTATCTGCAAGTGTTCTAGCCCATGAAAAAGAAGCACCAGTATTATTAGTTGATACATCTGTCGATAGCTCTAAGGATGCAATTGACTATGTCATTCAACATCTTGATTCCTCGGGAACCATTTATATTATCGGTGGTGCTGGAATAATAAGTACAGAATTCGAGACTAAACTTAATAACCTTGGATACCAAAATATTGTTAGAATCGCCGGCATAGATAGGTATGATACATCGTATAAGATAGCCAGTTCACTTAATGATCTAACGGTATCTACAGTGGTGATTGCTTCTGGAGAACAATATCCTGATGCCCTAAGTATCTCAAGTTTTGCTGCTAATAAAGGCTGGCCAATTCTGTTATCACCTCACGAAGGACTGCCTCAAGAAATAAAAAACTTTTTAATGGAAAGAATGCCTTCAAAAGTATACCTCGCAGGAGGATCAGGAGTTATTTCGGATAATGTAAAATCCGAAATAAGCAGTTTATTACCCCAGGCTACTGTCGAACGACTGACGGGACAATCTCGTTTTGATACGAACGTAACCATAGCAGAGACCTTTGCACCAATCCCTTCAACCGTATATCTAGCCACAGGTTACGACTTTGCTGATGCTTTGGCAGGTAGTGCAGTGGCAGCTAAAAATGGAGATCCCATAATATTTATTGATCCTTCCGTGCCAACCTTGCCAAAGTCAACAGCAAGTTACTTTGCCAAGCTTTTTGCCAATGATTTGAGTCCAAACTTAGTTTCTTTTGGGGGCAGCGGTGTTGTTAGCGATGAAATAATAAAAAATTCAAATGACTTGATTTCTGGAACAGCAAAAGAAACTAACATTTATTCTATAGCTGATCTAAATGCAACGGTTACTCAAAATGAGGACTATTCTTTACCTGCAACAGTTCCAGCTAGGCTTTACAATAGCGATGTGATTAATGTGCCTGTTCATTGGAAACCCCAGGTTGTGGATACCAGCAACATAGGGTCAAGTGTTTACGATGGAGTCGTAGACGGATATGGCAAAACAATCAAACTTAGTCTTACGGTCAAAGAGCCAAAACCAATCGCTCAATACGCTACTCGTTTTGACCCAACCTTGGTCAATCGTACGGAGAACATCCAGCTTGCGATAACGGCTCTCGATGGAAAACTATTAGCCCCCGGAGAAAGCTTCTCCTTCAATGAGAGTGTCGGAGAACGAACGGTCAAAGCTGGTTATAAAGAGGCGCTAATCATTGAAGGAAACATCTTCACCCTGGGGCTCGGAGGAGGGGTTTGTCAAGTTTCCTCCACTCTTTATAATGCTGTAATTCTTGCCCATTTAGAAATTCTTGAAAGACATCGTCATTCCCTGCCTGTAAATTATGTTCCTCCTGGACAGGATGCAACAGTAGCCTTTCCTGTACTTGACTTTAAATTCAGAAATAGTACAGATGCTTATCTCCTAATCCGTAGTTTCGTAGAAAAAATACCTTAACCTTTAAGCTTTATAGGAAGGTAAAGAATTAACAGCTTCTATTGGCATTTTATCAGATTGCTATGGATGGATTATTTTGTCTTATACTAGGAACTGAACATGTCTACAGCCTTCCTCGCTTTAGGGAATTATCCACTTGGGTTAATGAATGGACACAGTGTTCTAAACAAACGTGTGTGAATTCTTGTTTGACAGTAAAAACATTTTGCATTAAGATAATAAATAAAAATTTATTTATTAATTTAACAGCGGAGGTTTTATGGCTAGAATAGCTGATCCTGAAAAGCTTGAAAATATCAAAATAGCAGTTATGGAACTGCTTGTGGAGCATGGTTACGGTGGAATGTCTATTGTTTCCGTCAGCGAAAAAGCAGGAGTGTCCCCAGGCTATTTATACAAACATTACTCAAGTAAGGAAGAATTGGTCCAGGAACTAGTCGAAACAGAAATGGATAGTATCATTGAAAACCTTAAATTTAATATCAGTACTTCTAGCTCTGTTTATGAAGCAGCCTATAAAACGGTTTACAATTTATTTATGTATGCGAATTCTCACCCGATTAACGCAAAATTTACTGCTGCTGTTTTTTTGGATGTAAAAGTGCCGAGTATGGAAAAGGTGGAGAATTATAAGATATTAGTGGAATTGGCAAAACAAATTATTGATTTAGGGATTAAAACTAAAGAGTTTAGTCCACAAACTACACCTATAGAAGTAGTGGCTATAGCATTTACAATTCCATTTAACTATATATCAATTTGTTTAGAAGTTGATAAAGAGAAAAAATTTACACCGGAAGAAGCCAAAAGAATTACAAAAATTTGCATCAGAGGGTTTACTTAATTTTTTTTCGTATTAATAAATAAATAATTATTTATTATAAAAAACTTTTACTTTGTCTAAAACAAATTTAAGCTTAGAGGGGAGTAATGGGGAGAATATGCAAAAACCGAGCTTCAGAAAAAAAGTAATTAGAGTAGTCATGATTTTGATCCTAGTTGGAATTGTTGGAACGCTTACTTATTATGTTAGGACCCATTCGGTTGAAGTCAGTAAAGATGTTTCGATGATAAAAACTAACCTATTAGGAAAGTATTTTGGGACAACGACAGCAAAAGTCAGCGAAGACGTTCAGGTAGTGAAAACGGCGACAATTCAAGTTGGTGCAATTGCTGTCAAGAATACATATTCCGGAGATGTCCAAGGATTATATGATACTCCGCTGTCCTTTCAAGTAACCGGAAAGGTCATCAAACGCAATGTCGATTCTGGAAGTATTGTACATAGTGGTGATGTGCTCCTAGCTCTTGATACGCAAGATTATGAACAAACCGTAAATATTGCCTCTGCACAACTTGATACTGCCAATTCTAAGCTGAAACTCGCCGAAATCACGCTTAATCGCAATCGTGAGCTGCTTAAAGGCGGTGCTATCGGCCAGGCAGCTTTTGATGTTTGTCAAAACGACTTTGACAGTGCTCAAGCTGCAGTCAAGCTGGCATCGTCACAATATCAGCAAAATTTAGATCAATTAAATTACTGTTCTTTACATGCTGGATGTGATGGAGTGGTGACGGCGGTAAATGTTGAAGTGGGTCAGGTGGTTGCAGTAGGGACACC
>NZ_AGAF01000236.1 GCF_000224515.1 Desulfosporosinus sp. OT
TTAAGAACTAATATGTGTATGTATTAACAATTGCTATACAAACGGGCTGGTGGTGGATGTTAAAATCATGTATCATGCTTTCTCCAATAGTTACAGTGACCTTGCAAATACTTGGTAACTCCGTAACCGGCAGAAGGGTCAACTATATATAGCTAAAAGTCGCCTGAAACCAATGGTTTAGGCGACTTTTTGTGCCAATTTTTGCTACGACCTCTAAATTGCGCATATTTCTATAGCAATTTATATTCTTATACTGCCGCTTGGGCAAAGTTTACGTCAATTACCATTTGCAGAATTTTGTCCCAGCAGTCAAGTTCGTAGTCTGCTGCTGTAGAAATTGCACTTTGATATGCATCCAGGTTCTCTACAATAACGAGGGATGCAGGTACACCAGTGTCAATGAGATCCTTAAGTTTATCTTTGTGTGTATATTTTTACGTAAGAATGTTAAACGAGGAATTTAATATACAATCAGTTATTCGATACTAAAACAAAAATCCTTTAAAAGATACCAATTTTAAAGTATTAATTATCACTTGCTTTTGGCATTGTGTTAACGAAATCCTATTCCACTTCAACGGGGCTTAACCACCGCGATAGCGGTTTAGTCAAGTGCTGGTAATTACCTATACGGACTTGTTTTTACATTTTTCGCTAAACCATTTCGATGACGAATTAGAAATTTCTTGAATTATTGGGCCAGCTTCTTTCCCTTTGGGTGTTAGTTCATATTCCACACGGACTGGGGTTTCTGGGTACACATGTCTTTGTACTATGCCCTTGTTTTCATGTTCCTTTAGTCTTTCTGATAAGAGTCTACCACTGACGGATATAGAGTTAACTCTAAATCAAGAGTTCAATCACATACACTTTGCTATCAACTTGAAGGGCACCGCGCCCTGCCCTGTGTCGGATGACGGCCTCATTCCATAGCCAAACTTCTATCACCCCCTTCATTAATTACCAAAACTATCCTTTATAATAATGAGACCCTCCTGCAACCGTATTTCGGCATCAGGAGGGCACTCGAATACCCATTCCCTTATTTAACATTTTTAGGCATGGGTTTATATTTCCCGAAGTTAGGCATTAAAATCCGTCTGAATCGGCGGAATTTGTCGTTCTGCAAACCCCTTTCGCTTTGGCAAGCATTAATTTTAAGGTCTATCCACTCCAAGGTCCTTAATGGCTGCCTGGGTGATCTGTGAAAAGTTCACTCCTTGTTTTTCAGCAAGCTCCTTTAAAGATTATTTATTTAAGAGCAGGGTGCGGGTTTATTTTAACCTCGCCTGCTTCCATATGCTGTTAAGTGTGCCTATTGGAATGTCGCCCTTATGGTTCGGTAATGTGACCTTTCCTCTACCCAACCTTCCTGCTTCAGTATCTTTAGGACTTCCCCTCGTCATGGCTTTTTGAATCAAAGTATTCTTCTATTCTTTCATCGATGATTTGAAACTGCATACTCGCTGTATTTGACCAAGTGTGTCTTAAGGTCGTCACCGACTGCATAAAGCACCGGCGTATCATCCAGCCATGAATATCTTTCAAAGAACCGGTCAGCTGACGACGGGCCAAAGGAATATTCTCCTCCTTCGCTGCTCAGGAGAAGGGTACTCTGTCCGAGCAACGCATTCACTTCCTTCGCAAAGGCGATCATTTTGGGCGCGTCCAGTTTATTAACGCCGTTTACGTCAAACCCGATTGTATTACTGCGAACGACATGCTCGACGCCGCCCTCCAGAGTGAAAAGGGTATAGGTATAGGTACAATAACCCTGCCACATGCCTGGGAGATATCGCAAAAGATAATCTTCTCCGCCCTGTTCGCAGAGGAAAAGTGAAGTCCAGCCCACATGCGAAGTGTTGGCCTCCTCGCTCCATAGAGCTTTGCCGCTACTGTCATCAATGTGAAGCGTGACGAATCCATTGTCTCGTTGTGATTGATCAAGATAAATAGATTCCTTCAGACCGTCCCTATTAATATCAGCATTGCCTAAAAGTTTCCACGGTTCGTCTGATCTCTTAATCTCATACACCAACTCGTCGGCACCATAGTAAAATACTACTGTAGACCCGTCTTCGAGCACATAACCGTCGCCATGAAGCCCCGATAACGTAAAATTAGGTTCACCCATGATTTGTAAGACCATCTCGCGCGATGTTCCTTTTTCGATATTCTTCCGTCCCGAGGAACTACTTTCCGCGACAGTCCTCGCCTTATCGGACGTGAGCGCCTCTGACGAAGGGTGCCCCTTTATGAATTCGTCAACATCGCTATATCGGATATCGATGCCGCTGCCGCCACTTTCCCAAATGCTTTCAAGATTCGCGCTGTCAATCTGCTTGCCGTCTGTGCGAACAATCAGTCGGAAGCCGCCTTCAACACTGCAGCCCATGATGCGGTAATTGAAATTGGAGCTGAAGTCCGCGCCTTTGAAATCCTTGAAATCCCCAAAGACCAAATTGTCGCCTTTTCGCGCCAATTCCCGGACGTCGTCCAATGTCAACGGCTCCAGCGAACTAGTTGCCGCTGAGAGTCTGTCGTTATAAATTTTGTGAATCGCTACATTTGTTTCCCTGTCGCTCTTGTATTTATATACCCCAATATAAGGCTCCTCGACGTAGTACCCGTTCCACTGCGTATACAGACATAGCGTCTTCTCCTCCCTTTCCAGAACCAGCTTGACAACAAGGTAATTCTCCTGTGTAGGATTATCGTTTACAGATTGCGTCAGAGTTTTTCTGGCCCCGGAAAGAGCGGACAGAACGGTTTTGATGTCCTCGCTGTCTGTCACCGTCGTACGACCAATATTCGTGCCCTCGTTAATCTGTTCCATCTCCATGGAAAGCACAGAGGTCGCATCGGGGAGCTCCAACTCCAACTCCAGCTTCTGCGCAGGATTCGTCAACAGGCATACAGACGAGAGGATGACTGCCAATACCGAAATGATCAGTACCCATGCTACGGGCCTTTTGAAATTCAGCACATTCTTGATTCGTCCCTTAATGTTCCCCTCGCCAAATGTGAGCGGGCAGCCACCGATGATGCGCTGTGCTCGATTTTTCATTACTATAACCATGCCTTTCGCTTCGCTCAGGCACAAAACGGAATGAAACCGTTGTCCCTGAGCTTATTTTATTTTAAACTATATTGAATCATAGTGACTTTAAAAATCAGCAAACAACACATTCCCACCACTAGTTCTGTTTTATACAGAAAAGCTTAAAGAATTAGGTATTAGCAGTGGACAGTTTATGTTTATCATCTGTATTTGTGAGAATGTAGCTCAAACACAGGATGAATTATCTCAACGATTGATTATTGATAAGAGACCGTAGCAAAAATAGTATCTCAACTAGAAACCGAAGGATTTATCACTAAAAACATTAATCCAAATGATAGGCGTGCATTTAGTATTTTTCCAACGGATAAGGCTGTTGCTATATACCCCAAAATATTAGAGATAAAAAATGAATGGCATAATAAAATGACCGAAAATTTTAGTGAAATAGAACGTGATGTTTTTGAAAAGCTAATGGGATTCAATACAATAAGAACATATGTAATCCCAATAGATTAGAATTATATTTTAAAATCCGGCTTAGGTTAGTTTGTAACTTTAGCCGGTTATTTATTGTGCCTAATGAAAAATATGCATGTCGGAAAATGTTATAACTAAAGAAATACGCCAATAATTAACAACTATACCTGTATTTTTATCTTTCTGTGTTATTTTAGAGAATTCAAAAAATGGATTCGAAAAACCTCGAACCGCTTTTCTGGCTTATACGCAATTCAACAAATGAATCCATTAACTCATAAAAATATTCTGATTCGTGAGTTTCATATTAACGCTTAGACGCTATAAACCAGATTCTTTGAATTTTTGCTCCATATACGCCGTCAGTTTATGGAAAGGCTTCTTTAAGATGGCCAAGAACAGAAATACGCAGATGAAAAGAAGCAGAGCGATTGAATATTTTATAACATTACTCCAAATCGGACCCGCTATAGCTTCACGGAATCCTCCAATAGCGTATGTAAATGGCCACAGGGGTTGTAGTATACCAAAGATTCTTGGGTTTGTTTGAATAGGATAAATTCCACCCGAACCTGCGATTTGAAAAACCATGATCACCACGACAATAGCCTTGCCAACGTTGCCAAAGATAGACACTAAGGTAAATATAATGGTTGTAAAGCAGATACCCGAAAGTATAGCAAATCCCAGCATCAAAGGCATATTAGCAGGGTTAACACCTAAGATATATTTATCACCTAAGGTTACAATGATAGCTTGAATGATAGACATCGCCAGAAACAGCAACATTTTCCCATAATTCGCCTGCATTATGGTCAGCTTTTGGTTCCTGACATCCTCTAAGGCAGTATGTTCCACGCTCAGCAGTGAGGATAGCAACAATCCTCCTACCCAAATTGCCAAAACAGTATAAAACGGAGTTAAACCTACTCCGAAGATCCCCATATTGTAAATATCGATTTCTTTGACGTTGATGGGTGAGGAGAGAAAATCAGACACCTTTCCTGGATTCATTTCCATAAGATTAATGATGTTATCAAGGTTTTTTTCATTTAAATTTTGCAGTTTGACGCTTAATTCATTTAATCCATTTTGAAGGGCGGATAATTGATTACCTAAATTATTAGCTTCGTTGACAGATAGTTTACTGCTGGAAATTCCATAATTAGCCAAGGCATTTAATTGGGGTATGATGATTCTTGTCGATTCCAAGATCGCATCGGAATTATCCATACTTCCTGTCATGTTATTGGACAAATTATTTAATACACCCGAACTAACAGTATAAAAATTATTAAATATTTTGGAAAGACCATCAGAAACTTGATTGTTAAGCGCAGAAATTTGGTCGATCGCCGAACCTATAGACTCTCTTGAAGCACCGTTATCCAGCAATGTTTTTAACCCATTTACCTTTGTCTCTTCAGCAGTGATTAACCCTTTGAGATCATCAAGCAGGCTTATAAGCTGCGTGAATGCGTTATTAGGCTGACTCTGATTGAGCAGTTCTAAGCTTTTAATATCTGCGTCGATGAGATTAGCAGCGCTGCTTAAAGGGGCAGACATCTGATTGATGATGCTGACCAAATCGCTCGTACTGGAAGCCGCACTCATCGACTTTAGAGCCGATAACAGGGTCTGGGATTGTTGATTGATTGTTTGGAGTTGGATCAAGTCATTATTAATATTTGATTCTATGGTGTTGATGGATTGCTTAGTTGCTAAAATTAGAGATTTATTGGCTTGCGTAACATTTTGCAAGCTGTTTATTTGCTCATTTAGTTTGGGCAGGGTGTTTTTGACACTATTTAAGTAGCTTTGTAAAGCTTCGGCATTTGAATTAGCCTTGGTGATGAATCCTTGGATATCTTTGATGTTCTTAGTGGCCTGGGTCACTGTATCTCTTAAATCAAGAATCTTTGCCTTGTCACTCTGCAGGGTTCCACCAACTGGTTTTAAAGCTTTTAAAACTTCTTTAGTAACCACAGCCACAAAATTACTCTTCACGTTAGCGGCTAATTCTAAGGTTGCTGCATTCATTATTTTGGAAGCTATGGCATTCAGTTTTTCGTTGACCCTGTAGACAATATCCGGTTTATTCGGATTTTCCGTGGTTAGACTAACAATATTTCTAGAAAAGTCATTAGGGATCTCAATTAAAGCATAATATTTTCCTTCATTTAATCCATAGTTTCCTTGCCAGGAATCGATAAAGATCCAAGCGATGTCTTTATTTTTCTTAAGTTCTTCAATAATTTGATTCCCAACATTAATTTCTTGGCCATTATAAGCTACTCCCTCATCATTGTTAGCGACAGCAATCGGGAGATTTCCGGTATTAGCATAAGGATTCCAACTTGCTTTGATATTTATCCAAGCGTATAAGGATGGCAAAATACATAGCCCGATAACAATTAGAATAGCCGCCTTACTCTTCGCAATGCTTTTTAGATCCTGGAGAAAGACTCCTAAAACCTTCTTCATTCCCGTCTCCTTGTAATCTAGCAAAAGTGTTTCTTATTCTCCGATTCCCGATAACTTAAAGTTGGTTTCAAATCTATGAACTCGCTCATAGAGGGGTTTTTTTAGGAAGTAGCCTGCTAAGACAAAAATCGCCGCAAATAACAGCAGCATAAAAAAGTCTAAAATGACCTTACTTATCAACGGTCCGGCAATTGCCTCCCTAAAAGCGGAAATAGCATAGGTAAAGGGAAATGTTGGCTGAAGTATTCTCAAAATCAGCGGATCAACTTCTATGGGATAAGTCCCACCGCTTCCCGCCAATTGCATAATCATATAAACGATGGCCAAGGCCTTGCCAAAATTGCCCAAGAGCGAAACCAAGGTATAAGTAATAACAGCAAAGGTTAAAGACGAAACCAAAGCTGCGACAATCAGCAAGGGGGTATTAACTGAATAAACCCCTAATAACAGTTTATCTCCCAGCACAATAATCAATCCCTGGATAAGAGCCAGCGTGATAAAGGTTAACATCTTTCCGAAATGTCTCTCACGTATCGTATAGGTTTCACTTCCCTGAAAATTAGGCACCTCCGTCTTAAGCAACGATGTCATGATAAGGGTTCCAACCCAAAGTGCCAGCACTGAATAAACCGGAGCCATGGCTGATCCATAGTTTGGTACCACATAGATAGGCTCCTCCCGCAGATTGAAAGGTGAGGACACAAAACTCCCCATCAATTCAGGATTACTCTGGAGTATAGTTATAATTTGAGCCAAATCATTATTACTAATCATCTGGAGTTTATCACTTAGCCTGGCGATAATATCCTTATATTCAAGTAATCGGTTCCTTAAATCACCGGATACTTTGGCAGACAGTTGACTTCCTTCAATCGCAGTTGACATTAAACTATCGATTTGACCTTGCAGGCCCTGGGCCGAAGAAATTAGATTCGCCGCTTCACTTGTAGCTGTGATTAAGTTATTGCTAATCTCATTCAAACTATTTCTGGCGCTGCTATTATATAACTTTGTGGCATCGATAATCTGTAGGTTCATATTTGTCATATCATTGTTTATTTGGTCCAACATAGTCTGATTGATAGTATGAGCACTGTTCAACTGCTCTTGTAATGAAGAGAGTTTATTCGATTCATCAGCTAAGGAACTTTGTATGCTTTGTAAAGAAGCTATCAGCTTAGCTACCTGAGCGCTGGGTATAGCATTGTTCAATTGCTGTAAGTATTTAAGGTTGATACTAAGTTGGTCATTAAGAGCATTAACGATCCTATTGACCTGATCCAGGTTGGAATTTGCTTGGGCAACTGAAGTATTTGAGGAATTTATACCGTTTAATAAATCATGAATTCTTATAACAGAGGCTTGAACATTATTTAAATTGGTCTCTATATTATTAAAGGACTGGGTGAGGGTTTGCTGTGTCGTCTTAATCATATTCGCATTATTTTCATTGAACTGGCCAATTGTACTTAATTGACTTCCCACACTAGGCATAGTGGCATTCAATTCTATGAGCAAAGAGCTTAAGTTACTGGATCGACTGTTAATATCTTGCAGGCTGTTTAAAATCAAATCCATATTTCTATTAACTTGGATGATCTCGTCTTTCCATTGAATGAGTTGGTTTTTATTCGCTTCAGCATCTTGGCCAACTTTATTAAACGTAGCAAAGAGGGTTTCATTGACTGTAGCGATAAAACTTGAAGATATCTGATCCACGAGTGAATTTTTTGCCGTCTCAGTGATTTTGGTAGCAACAGGGTTATCCTTGGTATCCACTTTGTAAATAATCTCCGGTTTCTTGGGGCTATTTGTTAACACACTGGCAAAGCTCGCCGAAAAATCACTGGGAATCACGATCACCGCAAAATATGTACCGTCAACTACCCCCAAATCAGCTTTCTTCTCATCTACAAACTTCCAGCCAATCTGCTGATTGGTTTTTAACTTATCCACAATAGAGTTTCCCATATTAATTGTTTTATCTAGATAAACAGTACCTTTATCCTGATTTACCACTGCCACCGGAATTGTACTGGTATTCCCGTAAGGATCCCAACACGCAAAAATATTTATCCAAGCGTATAAAGAAGGTAGAAGGCATATTCCAGCAATAATTATGAGTGCAACCGGATTCGCAAGGATACTTTTTAGATCTCTTTGATAAATATTGATAACATTTTTCAATGTTTCTACTCCTATTTTAGTTATCTTCAACCCTAATATAAAAAACATTAACCAACGACCAACTAATTTACAAACCCATCCAAATGCGGCATGATTATCATATTATGGGGAAATGTAATTGTCAAACCTACACACTTCGGGAAAATAGCATCCTGCTGACATCCTGTTCCAGATTTTGTATAGGTTGTTTTTCACTTCTTTTTCAAATTCAGTGAAGTCTACTCCATCAGTGCCACCTACGCCACGATTCGCTTTTACGCATCTGTACGCTTCCATCACTTGATGTTTTGAAATCTCAAACGACTTTCCTTCTTTCATCAAATCCTCCCATTTCTGGTTGTTCAATTTCCGAAGTGCAGATAACAGAATCCCTTCGCTCCACTGCCATTACAGCAGTTTCCTCACTACTACGAATTCTTCCGAAACTAAACCTCGCATCGCTACTTTCATCCTTGTGGTGTCAGCGCTTGGATTTTTCGCTTATCCTCAAGGTCTAGCTTTCTCCTGTTCCTTATAAGAGCCTATATCGTGCTCCTGTAGCCTTTACGCCGACAGCCATCCGGTCAATAAGCAGGAACCCACCGGATTTTGTCCCAGTTGTGGCTAAATCATCTGGTTTTGACTGCAACAAACCCATTAACGACGCTTCACGGGCTATTCACTTTCGTTCAGCTTCACGATGCACACCTGACTGCTACTGCAGCCTTTTCCATACGCGCTCAGCACCACAACTTTTAGTTGCAGCACCCTATGGTGGTTTGAAACCTGCACCTGCATGCCGATTCCGGGGGGCCTCCCCCCATCTCTTGCAAAGCACGTCCGACTGCGACACCATTCTTTTCTTTGTGCAGCCGTCCTTTCAGGACACACTTAGCCTAATGGGTATATAATTTTGTGAAGTTCACTGAAAAATGATCAGGTACTTGTGATAGCGACAGATATCGCAAGTAGGATAAAATCCATGCTATAATGATGAAGACATATAAAGTTAGCTGTATACGAACCATTTCATGCGCGGATTTTTCAGGGCAATACTTGATGCTATTTCGTTTTAATAGGATTCATGATCTACTAATAATTTATATTTTGTGGGGAGCGAAAATGAGTTATAAAATATTACTATTTGATTTAGATGATACATTATTAGATTTCGGTGCAAACGAAATTGATTCTTTAAACAAATTATTTCACCAAAATGGATATACTTTTTCAGATGAACTTTTCCGAGTATATGATTCCGTAAACAAACAACTGTGGACTGATTATGAAAATGGAAATGTTGCATTAGATGAGGTATTAAACTCAAGGTTTTCAGAAACAATGTTGAAATTGGACAAAATTGTGGATGGTATGGAATGGGAAAATCAATATCGAGAACTTTTGGGTAATGGATATCAGTTGATTGACGGAGCTTTGGAAGTGTGTCAGAGCTTATCTGTAACACATAGACTGTTTGTTATCACAAATGGTATAACAAAAACTCAGATAAAGCGATTAAAGCAGGCAGGATTATATGAATTTTTTGACGACATATTTGATTCTCAAAGCATTGGATTTCAAAAACCATCAAAAGCATTCTTTGATTATGTGATGAGTCATATTAAGGATTTTAATGTAAGGGAAGCGCTTATTATCGGGGATTCCTTAAATACCGATATTAAAGGCGGTCTAATGTCAGGAATTGATACCTGCTGGATCAATAGAAAATCGCAAAAATGCTCTGCAGAAATTCAAAGTACACATACGATCACAAGTTTAGCGCAATTATGTTACATTTGCGCCCCGATAAAATGAACCTTATGTTCTTTCTTTCGAGAACAAAAGGATATCAACATAACTTTCACTAAAGACCCAATTATCGAATTAAGAGGACGCGGTGGCATCCTCTTAACATTATGTTGAGCGACGTTGCTCACTTTTTTAACTTTTTAATTTTTCCTTTTCGTTTAAGGGTTCGTCGGTAGCACTTTCTTTTTGATTTCACAAACCTGTTCTTGTGCTACTCCAAACTTCAACCCAATCTACGGAGGATGGGAAGCTCTGTCAAAAACAATTTCCCAAAGTGGCTATGCTTTGACAATAAGCTCTCCGATTTCTGCTTCAAGCCTTTCTAGATTGGCATTTTCTTGGGCTATCATGTGCTCAAGCTTAGCAACAATACTCAGAACCTGACTTTTCACTCGCTCAACGCTTGCCTGAGATTCACTGATTTTTGATTGCATAAACCAATCTGCAATTAACCCATCAAAGAAGAAATCCGCAAATTTCGCAAACCCTTCTGTTTCAATGACAATTTCTGCGCTGATACTTATATCGGTTAGCTCTGTCTTAAATTGGCGCAGTAACCTCTGTAAATTCTCTGCTTCCACTTTGGCATCGTCAATATGAGAATGTTTTGCCAGATCGGATATAAGTCCTCCCCCCAAGAGATCCCAAGTCCCCCATCCTTCGGCGCTTTCAAGACTGCTTAGAACACTGTCCAGACTGTCAAGCGCTCTTTTTCCCGCTGATATTGCTTCATTTATTTCTTTGAGATCGATTCTTGTGAGATTTGCTTTGTCTGTTAGCTCAAGTATCTTTTGTGCCGTTTCTCCGTTTTCTCGCATTAGTTCTTCTTTCTTTTGGGCAAAGAGGTGGTCGTATTCCTTTTGACAACCGACATAGTCCAAGCGTTCAGAGGACAGTTTTAAAATCTGAAATTTAACATCCTTCAAATCTTTTGCGGCCTGATCGTATCTCAGCTTTGCGGCAAGAGCTTCTCTCCGTTCCTTCTCAACGTGTTCATCCAAACTACCCAGTATCGAATAGAAAATCGAGTTAACGCTCTTATGTTCAAGTTTCTCCACATCATAATTTTCTTTTTCCAAGATGACTTTTAGCCCACTCGCTTTGCTTTCAAGATTATCCTGTTCCGATTCCAGCTGTTTCAGAATGGAATCAATTTTGTGTAGACGGGCTATGCCCCGCTGGGTTTGCTCTATCTTTTCGTTTATTTCCAAATTCATTTTATTCTCCTATCGAGTTTAATTTTGAGTATCAATAGTGCTCCTGTTATCTCATAGCTTTCATCCCGGCATCAAACGATTGGACCTCCGTTTTCGCTGGGATTAAGGCTATACCAAAATACGATGATTGTGAAATAACATAGTGTATCCAGTGTATCCGATGCGAGTTCATCAAGGTTTTACTTACCGCTCCACCTCTGGAATTGCTGGCATCAAAGGCTAATTAAAGGAATTTAGAAGAGTGTCAATACGATTACACAATTTCTGTGCCTACCTTCATCCAAATAAACGAAAGTAGGCGGCTTTTTGTTACACGTTTATTGGCAGGTTTCTCCGCCCGAACACGCTCGCTTTTTATCCAAACTCTCAGAAATATCCTGGTTATTATTAGAATGTACCAACAACTGTTTTACCATCTGCAGCATACAGCGGAATTTCTCTTTTTTCAAATTCACCCATTTCTTGCATTGCTATCGCTTCCTCAGGTGTTTTGGGCTGTGGCCCTATGAGGTCCTCATATTTTACGTAACCTGAGGTACCATCCTTTCCGGCACTAATTAGATCCGGCTGTGGGTTTCCAATAATGCTGGAAGCAAAAGCTGAACCATACGTCTGGCCATTCTCGTTGGTCTGGTAAAGAGGAGTGAGGGCAGGGTTTTGACTAAACTCCGTCTTCCATTCCCCGTTTTTCAACCAATTATATAGCGGCCCTGATTCTAAATAGCTTACGTAGTTGGTTCTTGCCTCGATAATGACGACTACATCCTGTATGTAATGTATATTATGGGTTATGGAACCAGCATCGACTTCCTGTCCGTCGATTTTGACGTACCAAGCAGGATAAATCAGGGTTTCAAACTGCTCTGAACCAGTTATATGCAGTGCGGATGGTCCAATATTGTAATGAACGACATCATCAACATAATCCGTATTCGGAACTGTTGCCGTATATTGTTTCGCTGTCTTTAACCAAGACGACACTTGAGCTAAGACTTCATTTTGACTATCGGGACTCCAGTAACTACCTGCCGACGAATCATCACTGATGCTGATCGATTGTATTGAGGCTGGCAAACTGTTTGATGCTTGAAGATTGGTTTGTTCTTCGGCTGTTTGTTTGGTCGATGCAGGCAGAGGTAAACGAATGTTCTCTGTTGCAGGAAGTATTTTAGCATTAGCGAACGTCACAAAGCCGGTTAAAATTACAATTGCAACAATGACTACCGTAAAAGCAAAAGAGCTTTGGCGCAAATTGCTGATGCTGGTAAGTCTACGCTTAATCAGCGATTTTGAACCGGAAAGGCCCGCAAGGTTTGCCATTCTGGGGGGCCTGACATTGCTTTCCAGCAATTTTATGAGGGTATCGGCATAGTCCTTGGAGCTATTTACTCCGAAGTATTTTACAGTCATTGCATCACAAGCAATTTCCTGGTCTTCTCGTAATTTAGTAAAGGCGTACCAAATAATGGGGTTAAACCAGTGTAGAATTAATAGCGCCTGCACCAGCCAGTTTACAATAATATCCCTGTGTTTAAAGTGCAATAACTCATGAACAAAAACATACTTAAGCTGTTCCGAGCTAAAATGGTTTAGAAGGGATACGGGCAACAATAATCTCGGTTCAAACAACCCTAACAAAGAGGGAGTTCTTACTGCCTGCGTTAAAGTTAAGGGAATATCTCTCTTTATGTTTAGTCTTTCTTTTACGCCTTCTAATCCAGCCAGTAAATACCAATTATTAATGGTTTGACCTTTAATAGAGCGAGAAAACCTTTTATTCACAACAATTGTGGAAATAATGAAGGCAAAAATACCTAAAATCCATAAAAGGAACAAACCTTGATGTGTTAAGGGAGTGGCAGCTATGGACCGCAGGCTTATTTTGTTTTGCAGTTCTGATTCACCAAATGCATAACCAAGATTATTGTCATCAGTAGCATTGGTTTTAGAGGGGATAGTACTATTTTGGCCAAAGTTTTGATCAAGATTAGGACTCATCGTTACTGCAGTTGAGTTTTGTGTTGAAAGTCCGACTAAATTGTATATGCTAAACGAACTTGGTGGTGTCCAAGGTAATAGTAAACCCACAATGACAATGGACCATAGCAGGTAATTCACAGTTGCTCCCAGCTTGTTTCTAAATAGGTATTTTACGAGCAAAAAAAAGATGATGAAGACACTAACTTTGGCAGAGGTCCAAACAACCCAATCGAATACAGGAAGTAAGCCGAAAATATGGGACATCTTTACCACTTCCTTTCTTCAAGAATACGTTTAAGCTCTTCGATTTCTTCCTGGGAAAGTTTCTCCTCCTGCAGGAAGGTAACCAACATTGGCTTTATTGCTCCCCCAAAAACCCGTTTGACAAATGATTTAGTCTCCGACCTGATGCACTTATTTTCGGTTATCAGTGGATAATACCAATATATTCTACGTTCTTCTCTAAACCCCAAAGCACCTTTTTTCACCAATCTTGTGATGAGTGTTTTTACTGTATTGGGTTTCCAGTCCGAAAAGCTCCATAGAGCATCAACGATTTCATTTGCGGTACATGGAACGGCCTTGGACCAAAATATTCTCATTACTTCCCACTCAGCCTCTGAAATCTTAGGTATCTCCGACATGATTTCACCTCATTTCAATTACATTTGTAGTTATTATTACATACGTAAGTCTATTTATCAATCTTTTTCCATAATGAAACCATCCCCATCGAACAAAAAACTAGGCTGTATAAGCCTATGACTCACTGGTGGCGCTTCAGTTACTAGAACCATAATTACTTACGACATCTTCTAGAAATAAAAGGCCGGTTTTCCTTTTGAGGAAACCGGCTTTTTATTACTTATTACTAAAACTACTTTTTCACCAAGTGATGTGTCATTGTTACAACTTTGAATAAGCTTGTAAAATTGATTCCACCACTTTCTCTACTTCAGATTCCTGCACCGTCGAATAAACTATACATTCCAAACCATTCTCGGGGATTGTAAACTTAGCAACTGGTAAACCCGCAACGTTGTTTTTTCTCCGCAATTTAACTTTAGTTCCATCAATTTGTTTCGTATCAAAATCAGCGTCTGGTGTTAACACTGGAGTCGGTTCTCCGAACGGGTGGTCTCCCTTACCTATCTCTACATCTAAATCTGATGCATCTGCTGTATAGAGCAATCCAAAGACTTCTGACTTTTTATTTCCTTCGATATATATTTTGGAAGATGCGACTTGGAATTTATACCCTTGGGGAATGGTGATATCTCCCGGTTGAAGGGTTTTAAAACTTAACCTCTCAGAAGCCGTAGGACCCGTTTTATTGATATAAAAGTTTGTAGGAGGGCTATTCACTGAAACAACTATACTTTCGCAGATTTTCTTTAAGTCATCAAGCGAAATACCCCCATCATATCGGGCACCGACCGTGTACTCAATATCATCTTTTATGAATTGAATAGCACTGGCATATTTGCTCTCATATAGTGTTGCCGGCACATCCCCAATTTGGATTTGAGTTTTTGGTGCTTGACCAAATTCAGCAAAATAGAGAGGGTACATCCCTTCTGGGTTTGTTGTCTCGTGGACCATAAATTTAAACTTCTCGCTGCTGCCATATCTAGCTAAGTAACGACTAACATTATTGCTTGGAGGGCTAATTTCCTTATAGGCTGACGAATCTGTAAGCTGGTATCCTGCGGTGTAACTAGGAAGTAAGGGGGTAAAAGAGAGAGACTTGTTGTAATCTAAGCTTCCATCCGTTACAGGAGATAATCGATTAGACTGAACCGGTTGTTTCGGGGGGTTAACTCCCTCTGCAGGAGTAGCTTTTGATATTGAGTTAGTAAAACCGACTAAACCTAAACACATGACTATAACGATCGCAGTCCAAGTCCATTTCAAAGTGGTTTTCTGAAAAAACTTGATCATTTTGATTCTCCTCTTAATTTGCTGATTGTTTTTGTTCCCAAAGAAACCAGTTGTTCCTGAAAGCCATGAAGATTGAGCAGGGGTTACTAAACTGATGATGGATAAACCATAGCTCTGATACTCTTCAGGCTCTAAAAAACTTAAGCTATCGGCATCACAAGCTAACTCGCAGTCTTCACGCATTTTCGCAAAGGAATACCAAATTAAGGGATTAAACCAATGAATTATCTGTGCAGCGACGGCCAGCCAATTAATAAGTATATCGTTCCTTTTATAATGAGTTAGTTCATGGATAAAAATATGTCGGATATTTTCTTCCGTTAGCCTATTGACTAGGGATTCAGGAAGAAGAAGTTTGGGACTTAATATTCCGTAAAGACAAGGTGCTTCTATACGATTCGTGATTATTATGGGAAGGTTTTTTCTAATACCCAGTTTGCGGCTGCACTCTTGAATGAGGTTGGACATCCTTGCGTCTGTTGCAGAGGGTTCTCGTCTTACTTTGAAATAGAATCTAAGGTTTGTAGCAATTGTCAGAATCGCTAAAATTAAAACCCCGACTAACCATAGAATTGCTAATATGTAGATGTAGATATTAGACAAATCCTCTGCAATAGGTTCTTCCGATTTAGTATTGCTTTGTTTGTTGAGAATGGATTGATCATTCGTTAACTGGATTTCTTTCCCTGATATATCGATTTTAGTATCGTTATCAGTCCTCCAAATATTTGCTTGATTGACCATTAGACTTGGTACCGAATTGTTGGGTAATAAGCTGTAAATACTCCATGGGCTTTGAATTTCGCAAGGTATTAGTAATCGAATGATCAACAGCATCCAGATCGCATATTGCCACTTGGCAGCCAGTTTATTTCGCAGTGCATAGTTTATCAGCAAAATTAGGACAGCCAAAATACTAGCCATAAGAGACGATTTAATAACCCAATTGAAAACTAACCCTAATACCATAAAATTACCCCCTTCCGGATTATTTATCTTCTAAGAGTTTCTTAAGCTCTTCTATTTCTTCTGTCGATAACTCTTTGTTTTCGATAAAGTTTTTAACTAGAAGATTAAGAGAACCGTTATAAACACGACCTAAGAATGACCTCGCTTCTTCTTTGGCACATTCGTTTTCAGAAACTAAAGGATAATATGAATATCCGCGGCTTCCAACGTCATAAGCTACGGCATTTTTGCTAACCAATCGGCTAAGCAATGTCTTAATTGTTTTTGGTTTCCAGTCTGTTGTACCCTTCAGTTCTTTAATGACATCACTGGAACCGAGAGGAGACTCATTCCATAATACTTTCATTACCAGCCATTCTGCATCGGATATTTGCGGAATGTTTTGCATTTTTTTCACCCGCCTACATTTGTAATCCTGTAATAATTTCAGCTTACATTTGTAGGCGGCTTTTGTCAAGTATTTCTTCGAAAAATGCCAAGTAGTTGATTCGATCAAAATGAATGCTCTCTCTGTACCGCCAGCCAAAAGATGACACATCCTCTGAATTCCACCTAGACCTAATTGCTGATAACGAAAACTTGGCTAGTGCCAAGCCTTGGCGAAGGCGGCTGCCCTAGTTGCACTTATGCTTCCAGAAAGTATGTAACGAAGTTATACTTTCTGACTAGTACAAAACAAAATCCCAGGCCGTTAAAGCCTAGGACTGATTTATAGTATCCTCTTAGAATTTAAAATCCAACCAGTTGTCTCGAATGCGACTTTAACTGAACTTTAGATAATGCTTATTTGTAAAATTTGCTTTTAGATTAAAAATAATCTGTCCATTAACGTATTGAATAAAGTGGTTTTGACTTGGCCACCACCACTACCCCGGCTGATCCCTCAATTTATTTCTTCAGACGATTAATGAGTTCCTTGAATGTTCTGTCCAGGCTCTCGTATAACAAGGCGATTTCATTGACACAACGCCTTTGTGTCTGAACTCTGATACTTCTACCGTATCACCTAAAACCACAGTGATCACTTCTGTTCCGAAGGGAAGATCACTAGCAGGTGACCGCTGGATTTAACTCCTCTCGGAATTGGTCGTATTAATCGATAAATTTGTCCTGATAACGGGAGGCCATAATTTCAGCGTATTCGCCATGTTTTGAACAATCTTACTCACCGTCTCCCTGTATTTTCCCTTCGTCTCCGGATCCGTTCTGTCTAATACGGTGAGCATTTTCAGCAGATCATCGTATGCTTTGATCATGTTATCGCGGTGAATGGTGAATTGGGCGTCAGCCGTCATGACGGAGGAATTAGTTTCCACGGTTTTGATCTTATTTTCCAGTTCGGCAATTTTCCTGGCGGATGGGATCTCTTCTTTGGCAGCCTCAAACTCCCTTTGCAAACAGGTGAAAGACTACATGTCGAAATACTCGGCCGAGCAGGAAAAAGTTACGTTAACGGATGCTACCTGCATCTTTTTTATCTTCCTCCAACCTTACCCATATGTGAGCTAGCTGCATATTTGCAATTTATTGGTATAATAGTATTTCATCGCAGGAACTAATCTATCTTGGATATCATAACCAAGAGCACTACTTCAGCCTCAATTAGAACATATTTGTTCAATGTTGAAACTCCTCTCAACCATTATTTTGACAAAATTTCTAAAGCATCATCGAGAGCGAGCAGGTATTGTAATGGCAAGTCATGAACCGTTTCCCGGATTTGTTTAAAGGCCCTTCGATGCGCATCCAAAGCTTGGGTGCTCTGAGGGTAACAGGAGTCCACCAATTTGACCAGAGCATTAGCCGCTTCGGCTTGCCCATTCTGGCTGAGATAATCATACAAGGGAAGTGCAAATTTATATACATCACCCGGAGTTCTAACTGTAAAAGACATTCCTCCGACCTCCACTTCAAGCATTAAATTTAAAACTATTATAACATTATCTCCCTGTAGTTTGCTGTTTCTATCCTTCGATGTTCAGAATGGAGTTTAGACACCTGTCAAATTTCTGTTACCCCTTCACTTCATTCGCCCAATCGTTATGTCCTTTCAAGGTGGAGTCTTAGGTTTGTCTGCAGATTTCCGGCAACGCACAATAATCCCGCTTATTATGAGCGAGATTATTGTGCCATTTAGAAATGGCCTACAGCAGTTCTTGACCCAGTGCATCCCCTCATCGCAATGTTTCAATTGCCTGTTTCGCCCATTGCGAATCCTGAAGTACCGCGCGACCAACGCCGATGAGATCAGCTTTTTCTGCTAACAGCAATTTCTCAGCCGCTAGGGGTTCAGTAATGCCGCCAGTTAGAATTACTGGGATGGATACAACCTTTTTAATCGCTTCAGACAGAGGGGAGAAATAGCCTTGCTCAGAAATTCCCGGAGATTTATAACCTAAAAAACTACCAGAAATATCGAGAATGGTGATGCCAGCTTTCTCGAATTCTTTGGCCGCTATCTGGCTATCTTCAATCGTGATTCCGCCTTCCTTATAATCGCAAGACCCTAACCGTAAGAGTAGTGGAAAATCGTTGCCCACAACAGCTTTGACTGCGGCGATAACCTGCAGATGGAAGCGAAGGCGATTATGAATAGTTCCACCATACTCATCGGTTCGCTTGTTGCTCAAGGGGGAGAAAAATTGGTTAAGTAGGTAGCCGTGCGCAGAATGGATCTCCACTCCGTCAAAACCTGCTTCCTTTACACGACGGGCAGCATCCTGAAAGGCTTGGACGATACCGGCTATTTCCTGTTTGGTAAGCTCTTTAGGGGTATTTCCATTCCAAGGATGGGGAACTGGGGAGGGAGCGACCGGAATCTCTCCAATGACTTCCTGAGTGGTGGCGCTTCCAGCGTGATTAATTTGCATCACAGCCTTTGAACCATTGCAGTGAATAACCTCGGCTAAACTCCGTAATCCCTCCACCAGATGATCATTAGCGACACAGAGTTGATTCTTGCTAGCTTTACCTTCGGGGCTTATGAAGCTGTGTTCAACTATGATGAGCGAGAAACAGCCGCCGTTCGTTTTTTCTTGATAATAGTCGAGGACCGCCTTGCTTACACCACCGTCCGCTTCGGACTTGGCAGTGGCCATGGGAGGCATAATCAGACGATTATGCAGGGTCAACGAACCCGCTTGTAATGTATCTAGTAAATGAGCCATGAGGAATCCTCCTTAAATTTCAAACTTCATTCCCATTGAGAAAGCCTGTCCTATCTGATCTCCTATACGATAATACGATCGATCGGATGGTCCTCACATTACCATTTTGTTGACCACTCAGTAATCACTGCGTTAACATTTCTTTAATATTGCCGACAGCAACGGGAATTAATGTGAATAAGTAGTGTTCATTAATTCAGTATGAACCGCTTTCAATAATTTTGGAATTTCTAAAGTCTGTGGACAATTTTCTGTGCAAATTCCGCAAGACACACATTGATCCGCGCCAGTACCAGCAGGTACCAAATTACTTTGATATACAACTGCGTCTATGACATGTGATTTCATAAGCTGTTGGCTGTTATATAGCTTAAATATTTCAGGAATTGCTACACCTTGTGGGCAGGGCATACAGTATCTACAGCCAGTACAGCCAATGCTCTTTTTGGCTTCATAAGCCTCACGAATCATTTTAATCAAATTCAAGTCCTCTTCTGACATAACATTTGGGGCTGCATATTCAAAAATTTTCAGATTATCCTTTAATTGCTGGATAGTACTTGTACCGCTCAAAATTACGGATACTTCTGGCATGTTGTAAAGCCACCTAAAACACCATTCTACCAAAGAACGCTTTTCAGGATATTGATTAATTAAATACAGTGCTTCCTTTGGAACAGTATTTAGGATATAACCGCCTCTAAGCGGTTCCATTATAACTGTAGCTAAGCCTTTATTTGCAGCATAAGTTAGGCCTTCGAGACCCACTTGTTGTTTCACATCCAATATATTAAGCTGAATTTGAGCCATCTCCCATTCATAGCTGTCAACAATTTCTTTAAATGCCTCTAAGGTATTGTGAATAGAAAAAGCTTTATGAGCAATTTTCCCCTTTTCAATCATTTTATCTAAGAAAGTCAGACCATCAAACTTCTTAACCTTCTCCCAATGACCATGATTCATATTATGCAGAAGATACACATCGATATGATCTGTTCCAAGTCGTATTAACTCTTCATCTAGATACTTTTCGAAGTCTTTATATTTCTCGATATTCCAAATAGGGCTTTTAGTCGCTAAATAAATTTTGTTTCTATAGCCATCTTTTAAAGCTTTTCCTGTTATGATCTCGCTATCTTTGTAAATAAATGCGGTATCAAGGTAATTCACTCCATTATCGATAGCGTAACGTACCATTTCAATAGCTTCTTTTTCATCAGAAGGAAACCGCATGCAACCAAGTCCAAATCTAGATACTTTCATCCCTGTTTTCCCATATTGTACGTATTCCATCTTTTCAGCTTCTCTCCATTTTATTCTGTTTATCGTTTTGAAAATTTATCTGCCGTCATATCCTGACCAAGTATGCAAGACATGCTTTGCAAGTCATGGCATTTCTCCTTTTGTATATCTCCACTTTCAAGAATGTTAAAAACTCCTGTTAACATATTTTGATTGTACATCTTAGAGTTGACTCGAAGTCAACAATTTATTTGTTTCCTAATAACATACGAAAAGCCACCTGCGATTAATTCAAGCGGCCTAAGACAACCTAGAGCGTGTAGTATCTCTAGACTATAGAAAGGGACATTCCATATATATTCACTCTTTGCTTGGAATTTTGAACATCAATATCATAAGAATAATGACAATTATATCAAATATGATAGTCAGATATATAATCTTTTGGTCTCTAATTTTAACATAAGACAAATAATTTAATGTATTTATACACAGAAAAAAAAGCACCAAAAACAATTGAACAATGAGCGGATTATTAATATGCTGTAGACTCAAGTTAAGCACTATAACCCATACAATATCTAAAATTAATTGCTTGCCATCTCTATCTCCGTTACCGAAAATGTACGGATTGTATTTTCTATTATTAAATAATATTGTTTGTTGAATGATAAAGTAGGCACATGCAATAAATAGGAGTGCGATATAAACATAATCACACATAATCTCCCTCATGTTTCTTCACATTTTTCTACCTAATCATCTCATAACAACTTTGCAAAGTAAGGGGAATCCTGTCATAGTATAAAAACACTCCTACCTTTAGGTACGATCACTGTCTATTACAAAGGTCACAATACCAGTTCCAAGACGTGACCTCAATGGACCATAGAACCCCAAATAAGAAAAGACCATTCAGCGAGAACTTCACTGAATGGTCTTTTCCTTTAAATCAACTTTTATCTTTGAGATGCCAACGGCCAATAAGCTGCAGTCGAAGTATAAGCGGCATATGCATACTCATTTTATGATATGAATAGTACCCTCCTTGCGCGGTGGAACGCTTGCTTGCTTAGCAATATATCCTACTGCAGCCGAAGAGCAGATGGTATGTTCTCTTGGAATTCCCAACTCAAAAAGAAATTTACGTAATTCGGAGTCATTCCGCAGCCAATGCAACTGGTTGATATAACAGCTGCCCAATTCCAACGAATGCGCTGTTAAGAAAAGATTTTCAAGTGCCAGCGCACAATCTGCCATAGCGTTTTCATAATTTGGTCGATTAGAAGCAATAATGAGCGTCGGTGCATGATAGAAAAAATGACAGTCTCTTTTTTGCGCATAGACTTTAGCTCCGAGTTTGCCAGGATAATCATCGTCAGGAATCCAACGTTGAAATCCTTCCTTCAACAATTCGTTGATCTTCGCAAGCGCTTCTTGATTCTGAACTGCGGTAAACAGCCAGCTTTGACTATTGCTTCCGCTAGGCGCCCAGATAGCGGCTTCCAGCAGGGCTTCCAGTTCTTCTTCTTTAATCTGCTGTTCATGAAAATTACGTACACTTCTCCGCGAACGGATACAGTCGAGCACTTCATTATGAATCATAACTTCTTCTCCTATCTAGTTTAAAAGCTTGGGCTCCAACAGATTTCGCACCTTCAAGAGCTTTCTGTAATAGGGTAGCCGTATTCCAATTTTTCCTTGGACTCCCATTGACAGCAATTACTTTCATGGCAATAATCCTCCGCCGCTAAATTCAAATATCTGTATTATCCTAAACATTATACTCTTAACCAGTAACAAAACCCATACACACCGTCTTCTTCATCACAAACCCCGGCAGCGGCTCCTTCATCTTACCACCTACCTATTCTATTGATCTCCTCTTTAACTTCGTACTGGTGAACGCAGTTGTGGCTTCAAGTATATTTTCTGCCCTGATTATTTTAATTATCATGCTTCCCATGCGCTTCCTGTTAATCAGATATCCCGCAAAGGGTAAAATCGAGCACCTTTCACACTAGGACACATAGGTTTTTGTTACATTTAGGTAAGGCTTTTAATGCCTAACACTTTGTGAACTTCTTTTTGTATTTTAAGAATCCTTTTTTCCGTAAATTGAGGATAGTCTTTAAACCATTTCATATTTAAGGGGGACGGATGTGGGAGTATATAGGTAAGTTTTCCATTAATTTGTTTGTCTTCAAAAGCTAATGATGTAATTTTCTCGCCTGGGAAGAAAAATTCTGCTGCAATTCCGCCAATTAAGATATAGATTTCATTATCGACAAGCTTCATTTCCTTAAGAAGCCACTGTTTCGCACAAATCTTGGGCGGACGGCAGTCTCCCCCGCCAGGCGCCTTTCCGGGATAGCAATGGGCCATTGACGCAATATAAAAATTATCCGGATTATAAAATTCCTCATCCGATATACGGTACCATTCCCTGCGAAGTTTTCTTCCACTGGCATCGCTAAACGGCTTCCCTGTTTCATGCACACTTTTAGAGGGAGCCTGGCTGATCTGCATGATATGGGCATTATGATTACCCAGCACAATAGGATGTGGTTCGAATCTAAAGGTATCCTGACATAATCGACATTGTGATATCTGATTTTGTAAATTAACAAGCCCATTTATCCCATGGTCTTCTTTCACATCTATTATCTTCATCTCGTCTCCTAAACATAAGATATTATCCAGCCATGAATATCTCTCAAAGAACCGGTCAGCTGACGACGGGCCAAAGGAATATTCTCCTCCTTCGCTGCTCAGGAGAAGGGTACTCTTGGCGCAACGCATTCACTTCCTCCTTGGGCGCGTCCAGTTTATTAACGCCGTTTACGTCAAACCCGATTGTGTTACTGCGAACACATGCTTGACACCGTCCGCCAGAGTTAAAAGAGTATAGGTGTGCTTTAAAATGACTTCTTGCTTACAATATTAATATCCCGCTGCTCCGAGTCTTGTTGCGTGTATTATAACACAGGCCCAACGTTATTTCGGATTTTCCTTCTTTTCAACAGAAAAAAGACCTTGCAGAGTACTTGTTATCTCGGCAAGGTCCCTGATCAACTTTTCACGATACTTTCCATTTCACTGCGAAAGAAACAAAGGGGAACCGTGAACCGCTTCGACAGCGGGTTCAGTAGAGTGTCCACACATCGGTTCATTGACAATCCGCTGGAATGGCCTGAACTTTCAGCCTTGTAAAAACTCCGGGTTCTGTCAGGACATGTTCAAGCTTAGGCAAAGCGATACCTAGCGTCTCTTTCAAGACATCTTCGATGGTTTCCACCGCTACAATTTGAATCTTATTTTTAACTTCTTCCGGGATATCCTTGAGATCAATAACATTATCTTTGGGAATCAAGACCTTTGTGATACCAGCACGATCTGCCGCTAACAATTTTTCTTTTAATCCGCCAATCGGAAGAACAACACCTCTCAGTGTAATTTCTCCTGTCATGGAAAGTTTTGCATCCACCGCAATACCTGTAATCAACGATGCAAAGGCAGTAAAGAGCGCGATTCCTGCTGACGGTCCATCTTTAGGCACAGCTCCGGACGGTACATGAACATGTAAGTCCTTATCTTTAAAGTGCATGGCATTGACGGGCAACCGGGATTTCAAAAGACTTAGCGAAATCCTGGCCGATTCCTTCATAACATCGCCTAACTGACCGGTTAAGATAACTTGATCTTTTCCGGGCATTTCCGTAGCTTCGATAAACAGAATTTCACCACCGACCGGCGTCCAAGCTAATCCGGTGACAACGCCCGGCGGATTAATTTCCTGAGCCATGTCATGCCTTGACGAATGTCTGCCCAGAATCTCATCCAAAGCATCCTCTTCAACTAGGTATGGCCTTTCAACTGTTCCGAGAACAATCTTTTCCACCACACTTCTGGCAATGGCGGCCAATTGCTTTTTCAATCCCCGGACACCGGCCTCCATAGTGTAGTCTGAAATGATTTTCTGTAAAGCTTCATCCCTGATCTGAACATCAGCTTCTGTTAAACCATGTTCTTCAAGTGCTTCGGCAATTAAATAATTTTTACCGATGTGAAACTTTTCATTTGTTGTATAACTTGAAAGTTGGATGACTTCCATGCGATCCAACAAGGGGCCGGGAATATTTTCAAGCGAGTTTGCGGTGGCAATAAAAAACACGTTCGATAAATCGTAGGGCAAATCGAGATAATGATCTGTAAAGGTACTATTTTGTTCAGGATCTAACACCTCTAACAACGCACTTGCCGGATCCCCGTTATAACCTGTCATCAATTTATCCACTTCGTCTAAAACCATAACAGGATTCATGACACCGGCTTTTTTAATGCTTTGAAGGATGCGCCCCGGCATTGCACCGACATAAGTTCTGCGGTGCCCACGAATTTCAGCCTCGTCGCGGATACCTCCCAAACTGAGTCTGGTGTATTTTCGGCCCGATGCTTCTGCGATGCTCCTACCCAAGCTTGTTTTTCCTGTTCCGGGAGGACCCACAAGTAATAGAATTGAACCCTGTTTATCTTTTTTCAGCTGCATGACCGCAAGATGCTGGATGATGCGGTCTTTTACTTTTTTCAGGCCATAATGCTGCTCATCCAAGATACGTCGAGCTGCTCCAATATCGACGAGTTTTTCTTTCTTCAATTCCCACGGTAAGGCCACAAGAAGATCTAGATAGTTTTGGATCACACTATAGTCGGCACTTTGAGAATTCTGTCTTTCCAGTTTGCTTAACTCATCCAGTGCGGCCGTTTTAATCTCTTCCGGCATGTGCGCCTGTTCAATGCGTGTTCTATAATCTTTATCCTTTTTGCCGGAGGCTGGTTCGTCTTCGTTCAGTTCTTTCTGGATCGCTTTGAGCTGCTCTCTCAAGACTGCTTCACGATAATTCTTATTTGCTCTTTCGGAAAAGCGTTCCGTCATTTCGATTTGAAGCTGAATCGCTTCTTTGTGATGCAAAAAATAATCAATAAATTTCAAACTGCGGTCCTTTAAGGACGCTGTTTCCATCAAGGCATATTTTTCTTCCTTTGAAAAAGCAATAAATTGCGAGATGTATCCAATCAGAACATTGAGATCTTGTATCTCATCAATTGCTTTTAAAATGCCGTCGGCCTCTCTGAATTTAGCTCCAATTTGATGAGCTGTCGTTTTAATATAGCCCATCATTTCCTTTTGGCTAATTTCATTGAGGTCGATTACTTCCGGTGCCGCCACTGTTTTTCCAGTGATCATCGTTTCCCCAACGTTGATATCCATTACGGTCACTCGATTTAAGACCTTCACTTGAACACGATATCCTTTTTCGCTGGGATTCACCTTTAGGATTTCAAGAGCAACGCCTGTTGTGTGGAAATCCTCCACTTTGGTCTCATGTCGGTCCCGATGCCGCTTGACTGGCAAGGCCACTATCTCTTCATTTTTATCACGAAAGCAAGTCAACTCATCCTCGCTGAGACGATCGATCTTTAAGGGATAGGTCATGCCCGGCAACAATACAAGATCTTCTATTGATAATATCATATACATTATCCTTTCTTTATTAAACGAATGATCATTTAATTATTGAGAAAAATTGAAGCGAGCTATTACACCTCGCTTATGAACTAATCGACTCATTTAGAAGTGAATGGTTCTTGATTCGACTGGATTTCAATAATCTTTAATTAGTGCTTTTTGAATGATATAAATCAACTCATTCAAGCGTTTCATGGCTATATTTTCAGGCTCGCAGGTTATTACGGCAATCATTTTTACCGGGGAAAACAAAATAGCATACAAATTATCATTATTAAAATTATTTAAAATCTGCCGTTGCTTTAAATCCGTCAACAACTGATTTAAAGCCGCCGGTCCCTTCATCAAACCACAACTGTTCTGAAGAACAGGGCAAGCACTAAATTGTTCAATAAAATGAAAAACCTCTTTGTGTTCACGAATAAAGTGATAATATCGTCGAATCAATTGGGCAATGATTTCTTCCCCCGCCATATTGGGGCTAATATATTGAAGCAAATACTGAATCCTAACTTCAGTATATTCCAGATAAATTTCTCGAAGCATAGCCTCCTTATTTTCATAATAGATATATACTGTTGCCGGAGATACGCCAGCGGTCCTTGCAATTTTGGAAATCGATGCACCCTGGAACCCCTCTTCCAGAATCAAACGGACCACTGCATTCTTGATGCATCGCTGCTTTTCATCATCTCTTTTTCTCATGCGCACCGCCTAAATTTTCGGATAAGATTAATGATAATTCTATAATAAACGATCGTTCACTTATTGTCAACTCTTCTAAATAAACACTGGTATCAATCTGCTTGCCGTCTGTGCGAACAATCAGACGGTAGCCGCCATGAACGTTTAGCCCACAAGGCGTCATTTTATTTGTATTAAGTTACTAACTGAGTGATTTTCGATCAACCCATATTTAATATTTCTCTAATAGTATGGTTTGAATGAAAAATTCATAAAAAGCTCATATCATTCATTGAATTTACCTCATAAGATCAATTTATATCCACCAGCACCTTACTCGCCACAGCTTAACTATTGAGATTCTTCTCCAAAAAAATAAAATATAATTCACTGGCAACGTTTATGGTTTTAAATTCTTTATAACCCAATTTTGTATATAAACGAAGGTTATTAAGACTCTTATGTCCCGTGAATAACTCAAATCTGTCACAATTGTAAAAAATGCTTTCAATCTCTTCCATTAGTTTTGTTCCAAAGCCATGCCCCTGAAAATCCGGGTTAACAAATAATTTCTCGATGTAACAAGTTCGTTCTTCACAAAACCCTCTGACAGATCCGATTATCTTTCCATCAGTTACTACTTTAAGAACAACTTTCTTCTCAAATTCTCTCTCAATTTCATTTAATGTTTGATTTAAAGGTTGGATCGCAAAATCGTTATAGATCTTGGCCTCGCTCATATATGCTAACTTTTGAAGTGTCAGTATTTCTTGGGCATCGGATATTGTAGCTTTTTCGACGTTCATTTCCTTCTCCCTTTCCATTCCCACATCTACTGTTAAAATGTTCCAATAAACCTAAAAATCCAATAATTTTACAGTTATGCTTGGCGTCGGTCCCTTACCTTTTTAAGTGCGGAAACGGTTAAGAAAGTCTCTTCCTTAACTTCTAATCATCGCGTCAAGGCTTTTATCTCACTGATTGGAGCTGCGAAAGTTGAGTCATTTAAACTTCTAACAGTTTCATCACCATTTTTCGTATCTGACAATTTCTTCCATCGTTTTTCTCGGTCGCTGTTTTGGTGCCTCATCACCATATCCCAACGTAATGATTCCGCACACATATTTATCATCCGGAATGTTCAGGATAGGTCTGACAGCATCTTGCTCAAACCAGGCTGTCCAACAGGTCGCCAACCCCAGATGTTCCGCTTCAAGCAATATATGTTCCATTGCAATTGCTGTGTCTCGAATAATTTGCTTAAGTTCCGGTTCAGAGCTGCTCTCGTCAAGCCTGACTTTGGTACCCATGGAAATACGGCATCGAATATCTGCTACACACACAATAAATATCGGAGCTGTCATCATCCATTTTTGATGATGATCGGCAGTTGAAAGTTTTTCTTTTGTATCTTCCGATTCAATGATTATGAATGTCCAAGGCTGCGTATTGCTTCCAGAAGGTGCTAGTCTGGCGCTTTCTAATATTTGAACAAGCTTCTCTTTTTCAACTTTTTTATTTAGATATTTACGGATGCTTCTTCTGTTTTCTATTTGTTTTAGCATGGTAATCTCCTTTACTAATAACTCACATTTTGAATGTTGAGTGAACTGTAATACCATCACGGTTGTTTCGACAAAGGCAACAAACTTCGCAATGCCTTGAGGAGGCTGCCGTCCTCCAGACCTTCGACATAGCCGCGAATGGACGAGATCGGGGTACGCAGGTCATGGGATATACTTGCGATCAGTTCTTTTCGTGATTTTTCAAGCACAGAAAAATAAGCTTATTAATGTACCCCCCTGAAATTTCGGGAGTTTTATGGGTGCAAAATTTCAGTAGTAATATTCCAACTTTCCATTGTTTCATTGCGCCTCTTCCACCTTATTGCTTTTTCATCATCTCATGGTAGGGATTCCAGTCATCCATCATCTATACAAACGGACATTTTAATCCAGACAGCCACCCCGGCGGTGGCTATGGCATAATTCTTTCTATGCAAATATGTAAGTGGGCGGATGAGCTGGAAATTCACCTTGAAGTAACCCTTTATCTCCAAAATGCTAGCATTAAAACCTCCCTCAAAC
>NZ_AGAF01000235.1 GCF_000224515.1 Desulfosporosinus sp. OT
ATGCAGGAAAGATGTGGAAGTGCGACACGTTCCTAAATGAAAAGTTTAGGCATCGGCAGCAATGCCGATAGAACTGACATCTCGATAAGTCGAATGAAGGAGTAACTCCCTGAAAGGCTTCTTTAATACTCCGATAGGCGTATAAATGTATAAGCGTTAAAGCGTCTAATGCTCGGTGAAGTCGCGTGAGAACTGCCCTTAGAGGGAACTCTTAGGAAACCTATCCAGTGATGGATGGTGTAGTCTATAGTGCGGAAGTCTAGAAAATGCCCATGGTGAGAATGTAGGTAAAACCTACTGACAAAGATTCCGAATGTACGGGGGAATATCTTACCTGATAGAAATGTCAGAGCAAGCTTTAGCTTGGTAGATGAGGATAAGTAAAAATTTCCGCTATGAAAATCCTTACGATGTATTTGGCATCGAAAAGTCTACAAACCCAAAGGAACCACCTAAAGGTATATGGATAGATAGAGATGTTGGAACGTGGTAAGCGGAGAATAGGGAGGTCTTATAACCAATGAACTATCCCCTCCGTGAAAGTAGGGTCACAGTACCAATGAAACCGTGATAATAAGCGGTGGAGGGATAGGCCCAAGTCAATCATATAAACGAAAACTTACGATCACAAAATCACTCTATAGGTTCTGGTGAGACTAAAAGAGGCTAACCTCGAAAGGAGGTGTTGCCGACTATAGCTACCACGACTGTGAATACCAAGCTGCGACATAATGAATATTATGGGCAACAAAATGTTTTTGATGAATTGTATGAAAGTAGTCTCAGAGGTGCAAAGTTCAAGAAACTATACGAAAAAATCATCCAAGAAAGCAATATTCTTCTGGCTTATCGAAACATTAAAGCTAATACAGGAAGCACAACTAAGGGTACCGACGGCAAGACTATCCAAGACATTGCGGCAATGACCAATGAACAAGTTGTAGCAATGGTACAAGGAAGATTGAAAAAATACGTACCAGAATCCGTCAGACGAGTAGAAATTTTCAAACCCAACGGAAAAATAAGACCCCTTGGAATAGCTACAATATCTGACCGACTAATACAACAATGTATTTTACAAATCCTTGAACCCATATGTGAAGCAAAATTTCATAATCATAGTTTCGGCTTCAGACCCAATAGGAGTACGGAACATGCTAAAGCCATGATGCACAGGATGATAAACCTACAAACTCTTCATTTTGTAGTAGATATTGACATTTTGGGTTTCTTTGATAATGTAGAACATGGGAAACTTCTTAAACAGATGTGGACTATAGGCATACAAGATAAAAAACTAATATGTATCATATCAGCTATGTTAAAGGCGGAAATTGCGGGGGTAGGAATCTCCAACCAAGGAGTACCGCAGGGTGGGCTGTTATCGCCATTATTATCCAACGTAGTCCTTAATGAATTAGACTGGTGGATCAGCGATCAATGGGAAAGCTTTGAAACTTCAAATTTTTATAAACACAACAGCAGCAAAACTGCGGTAATCCGCAAAAGTTCAAAACTCAAGGAATGCCACATTATCAGGTACGCAGATGACTTCAAAATCATGTGCAGAACAAGAGATGAAGCAGAAAGAATTTTTATCGCAATCAAACTTTGGCTTAAGGAGCGATTGAATCTTGAAATAAGCCCAGATAAATCCAAGATTACAAACTTGCGAAAGAAAACATCTGAGTTCCTGGGGTTCTCAATCAAAGCTGTTGTTAAGGGTAAAAAGCGAATAGCTAACTCAAAGATAAAATCGGATGCCATCACAAAAATAATGGCAAAAGGTAAAGAGCTAATCAAGAAAATCCAGAAGAATCCTACCCTCAAGAATGTAGGACTCTACAATTCCTATGTACTCGGAATTCAAAATTATTATCGTATAGCTACACATTGTAACCTAGACTTCTCAAAAATCGGATATTACCTTGATAAAATCTCCTTTGTGCGTTGGAAATCAATCGCCACCAATAAAGGCTCTCCAAGCAAGGTATATTTGGAAAGATACAAGGGATGTAACAAAAAGAAAACCTATATAAATGGACAAGTTACATATCCGATGTCAGCATGCAAAACTAAAAATGCAATGTGTTTTTCCAAAAAGATAAATAAATACACATCCGATGGAAGAAGACTCATTCATAAACAAATCGAAAAAATATCAGAACTAGAATTTATCTATCTGGTTAAAAACCCAATAGATAGTCGAAGTATTGAATATAACGACAATCGAATATCCTTATTTTCTGCCCAATGTGGGAGATGTCGGATACTAGAAGAAAGATTAGAAGTAGATGAATTCCATTGCCATCATATTAAACAACTACATGATGGTGGAAGTGACAAATACAATAATCTAGTTATAGTTCATCCTGTTATTCACCGATTGATACATGCAACCAAAGCCGATACAATTCATCAGATGTTGGCGAAGCTTGAGCTATCAAAAGAACAGATAGTAAAAGTGAATCGATTCAGGTTAAAAGTAGGAAATATTGTGATATAAGGAAGTATTTTTAGATTGATGGAACGCCGTGTGACTACGAAAGTGTCATGCACGGTGTGGCGCAGGGGAAAAAGTGGAGATCACATCAAAGCTTTACCTATTGCTATT
>NZ_AGAF01000234.1 GCF_000224515.1 Desulfosporosinus sp. OT
ATTCCTTCCATATGGAAGATATTAGTTATATTCAAAAACTAAAATGGCCAGATCGTCTTGAAACGGTCTGGCAGTAGTCAGCATTTCTCTAATAATTGTAGAGCAATAACCATTTTGGATGCTTAAACAACAACCAATCTCCAAACATGCAACCGTTTTTATTTCGCCCTTACAAACACATCAAGTAGGAATACTGTTAAAAACATACCCACGAAATAGAAGATGCCTTAGAGCCCATACATTGTTACTTGAGAAAACTTCACCTTAAACCAACCGGCTAAACTCATGCTAATTACCATGGCTCCCATAAATAGGGGATTGAGTACTCCGACTCGTCCAACGTACTCCTCTTCGGACATTTGTAGAGTTCCTCCGATAAATGAAAATAAAAAGATGGGAGTAAATTCAGCCACAGAAATCAAAGAGACAGCATAGGGATTATTTCCCGATTCCCTTTACTCTTTCTGAAGAATATATAGAGAGATTAATTGTTATCCAACCACCCCTCGATTCCCCAATTACAAAAGCTTGGTTAATACCAAGTACATCGAATACATCTACAAGCCACTCGCTATAAGCCTGACCATTTTTGGGGTACTTTTCCAGATCGTCTAGCTCGCTCTTACCTAAATCGCCTATTGTGTCAATTGCATACGTTCGATAATCACGACTTAGGGCAAGAATGTTCGGCAGCCACATTGTGGTAGTACCATGTTGTCCGTGAAGCAACACAATCGGAGGCGCATCTTTAGGTCCACTAACGACGATATGTGTACTCCCGTATTTCGTTAGTACATTGAAACACTCGTAGGGTACGGGCCACTGAGCAAGCTGTTTAGCGTAAACGGACATTATCTTTGCTTTGTTTTCCGGATTAACGTAAACTGACGAAATTTTAGCCAAAATAAGCCCTCCAATCGTTGTGTTAGGACTTTTCTTTGAAGTTCTCTCTTATATCATAAAAAACCTCATCTGCATATTTCTCGACATTCCCTTTCAAATAAGCCAAAATCCATTTTGGATGCTTGAATAACATCCACTCTCCAAACATATCGGCCTTTCTAAATGAAACCACCATCTGGGCTTTCGTTATCGTTCCATACTTTTTACCACATTCTTTACCCCATTTTCGTAGACGAAAAGCAAATTCAGCATCTTCCAACATACGCTGGTCTTCATTAAACCCATTTATTGCTTCAAAATCCCTCTTATAACACCAGAAGATTCCTGCGGACGAACACCTGAACTTTATTAGTAATGGAATCAAGATTAGTACTGTTAAAAATGTTGCCAGTATCGTTGATAATGTTGCTAGTATCGTTGATGAAGGTCTCTTATCAAACTTCCATTTTACTCCACCGCCAATATACTTCCCAGTCAGTAATTTTTCTTCGATCTCAGTCAGCATGTTACCTGTCATCTGGCTATCCGCATCGATAGTCGTGATGATCTCTCCCCTTGCAACTTTAGCGCCGGCATTCCTGATAATTGACATATTCTTTCTGTCTTCCTTTGCGATAACGCAATTGTATGATCTAGCTATTTCTTCAGTTCGATCAGTACAACGGTTCAAGACTACGATGACTTCCACCTGATCCTTATACGGCGCTGATGCCGCTACGATAGAATCCAGGCATCTTCCAATTAGTTTCTCTTCGTTATAGGCAGGTATGATAATTGAAAATTTTATATTCCTTTCCTTATCAGTTCCTACATTTTTAATGCTCTTTATCATCTGAAATCCTCCTCAAGCGTGAGTAAATTCCATTTAACTTTAATATACTAACCGTCCGACTAATTTGCATTTCTCTTTGCACATGACCTTGGACCTAAAAACGAACCCTTTGCTATTTAGCGATATCTTCTTTCTTCCATGTCCCTAAGAAAAAGAACACCAGCGCAAACAGAAGTACAATTAAAATATCTCCGCTTATAGCATATAAGCCCTGATCCTTTAAGAGTTTACTAACCCCATCCATAATCCAATAGACAGGTGTAAACTTGCCAATCGTGTTCAATAGAACTGATGCCATTTCATGTTCCCAAAGGCAACCGCCGACAAGACCCATGACAAAGGCGAGAAACACACCTGCGAAAGAAGCCTGAAGCACATTTTTAGAAATCGAACTTAAGGCAACACCCATGGAAACAGATAAAACGGAAGCTGTAAGAAAAAGCAAAAACATGTTTACAAGGGAATTCCCCATGTAAATCCCTATTAAACCCTTGAAGGCCATAAATACTATCGTTACCTGAATAACTGATACGATTAAAAAGCTTAAAATGTTCTGGAGCATGTAGTTTCTTAATGATACCGGAGCAGTAAGAGTTCTATAGAAGGTCTTATTTCCTTTGTCAGTCAGAATCAACGTTGAGAAAATAACCGAAGTCATCAGGATAATTTCGAGAAATTCTCCGAGTGTAGGATAGGCTTTCTGCCTTTCAATTCCCGTAAGCACTTGATATTCCAACTGAAGATCCGCATCGCTGCTACTCTTCAGGCCTTCATAAAATCTTTGTTCATCACCGCCAGAAGCCTGGGCAATTCTCTTGGCAGAACTAAAATAACTATCCACATATTGTTGAACAGGCAGCGACTGGATCGAGTCCTTGAGATAATAACCCTTTGCCGCCACGTCCTCACCTTTAAGTAATTTTGCAGTAAAGCCCTTTTCCATGACAACAACGTAATCAACTTTAGAATTGAGTAATTCATTCTGGATTTGGTCTTGAGTTACTTCCTTTCTATTAGTTTGTAAAGCAAGACGATTTGTGAGCATAGTCGTATATTCAGTTTTATCCAGGTCCATTATGCCAATTCGTAATATTGGCTTAGTTGCAAGTATCGACGAGCTCACAAGTAGTAAAAGAACTGTCGGTAAAATTATGATTACCAGACCCTGAAGCTTGTTTTTGAATATCCTTCTTAAATTATTGAACACTATCGTCATATTGCTTTCCTCCTTCCCAAAAATAGCGTTACTACTGTTAAGGCGGTCGCAGCCATGGCCAGAGAAATTAAGGACGCTTGTATTCTAGAGGTAAAACCGTCAAATAACGTATCCGTAACAATTAAATAGACATAATATTGCGGACTAAAGAAAACAAGCCAATTCATGAAACCGCGAGCTGTGCCCAGCATCCACACAAAGGCTGCGCCTGAAAGTAAGGCGTTTAAACACACGCTGATTAGGGCACCCAAGCCTGTTTTTTTTGTCAAGTAGCCGACAATCATACCCAGCGCCGTTATAATAACAGTAAACACCAAGAAGGTCAGGATAATGATGAGAATACTCCCCTGCATGGCTGACCCCCATATAAAGTACGTAAAGGCGATGAACAATCCGCTGCTGGGACAAAGGGTTAGATAGTTACCTAAAAATTGCCCGCTAACATAGTTCAAGTCGTTGATCGGAGAGATATTAAATCTGAGCAAAGTATTCTTTTTAATAATGTTAATGACCGTAAGGCATCCTAACAAAGCTCCATACGAAAGCATCTCCAGCAAGCCAATAAACGAACTTTTGTCAGAATCGGTAAATGTTTTCCCGGTAGGTGAGATTGCAATTTGTTGGATACCCCTGGAAACTTCCGTTACGTTAATATCTCCTGCAATTTTTGGAATAGCTGAAGAAGCGTTCACTGTGTTAATAAAGCCTTCGACCAGTAGTCGGGTTGCTGAGATGCTTTTATTGCTGTATATTTCGATATTTGCTTTTTTGCCTTGCTTAAGGCTTTGGGAAAAATCCTTTTTAATATAAATTAAGGCTTCTATTTTTCCGCCTTTAACCATCTGATTCCCCGCATCTAAAGAGTCTGCCTTCTGAATATCAAAAGCAGTCAAGATCTCTTGGGTCTGAAGGAACCGCTCAAACTGTTGGCCGATTGGTCCACTATCCGTATCTAAATAAGCTATCTTGAATTTTTGTGAGTTTATACCATGATTTACATTTGTCGTTATATTTGCACAAATCAGGTAGAACACAAAGGGTGCCCCTATAAGTAACAGAAATAACTTCCAATCTCTGATGTTTCTAAGAACGGTGTAATAGGCGATCTGTAAAACATTCAATCAATCCACCCCCCTTAATCTCTTAAAGATCTGCCTGTCAAGGTCAGAAACACCGTTTCCAGGCTGGGTTGTTCTACGTTGAGTGACATAATCACACTACTTTCGGATACCTGGTCAATGATCCCCTTAAGATTCTTACTGTTCTTCTGGGATATAACCGTCAACTCGTTCCCGTTAACATAAGCATCTTTTACTCCCGCTAGCTTCTTAATATTGTCGATCAAGGTGTAGTTCGCTGTGGAAAGTTCCACGACTACCCTTTCATCACTTGTCATCTGGGCCTTAAGTTCTTCTTTTGTCCCCTTAGCGATAACCCTGCCGTGGTCCATGATGACGATTCTGGTACAAATCCCTTCAATTTCCTCCATATAATGTGAAATGTAAATGATGGTGGAACCCATTTTAGTAAGTTTCTTGATTGATTGGATGATGTGGCTTCTGGACTGCGGGTCTATACCTACTGTCGGTTCATCCATGATAATGAGCTTCGGATGGTGGACTAGGGCGCAGGCTATGTTCAGCCTTCTTTTCATACCGTTGGAAAACTTTTTAGGGTACTGCTTCTTCTTATCAAGCAGACCCGTAAACTCCAGAGCTTCTTCCACCCGGTCCTTCAGGAGTGATCCTTTTAACCCATAGAGTTTTCCGAAATAACTCAGGTTTTCATAAGCAGTGAGATCTTCAAAGATTGCAATATCCTGAGGAACAACACCCAAATCACGCTTGATCTCCAACTCGTGATCCTTGAAATTCTTGCCGAAAATTACGATTTCACCGCTATCCGCCTTTGTCAACCCGATCATGGCGTTGATGGTCGTGGTTTTGCCCGCACCGTTAGGACCCAACAGTCCAAGAATCTCACCTTCTTCGATGGCCAGACTGACATTGTCTACAGCAAGTACATCTTTGTAGCGTTTTACCAGATTTCTTACTTCAACTAACATTTACTAACCTCCCCGTCCTCTAATTGGAGTTCATATGAGCTTATGGTCATAGGATAAAGCAAAGAGGAATGAGATGGTAGTGAGCAGAAGCATACATATATATGACAAATGTCATAATGAAAGCGAGTAGACAAATCAACATATCCCGTCTATTTCATAAAAACGAATTTCGATTATACAAAAAAAGACTGGAAGACATATTGCTTCCAGCTTTGTTTCGGAGTGGTATTTAACATCTCCCATAATAGTAAAAATTCCAGAATTAATAGCTTTGTTCCTGGAAGCCATTTCCTTAATAATGGCAAGTTGATTCGTAACTACAGCATTGTTTTTATCCTTTTATCGATACAACACCTTGCCCGCCGTCGACAAGTACGCGGTCACCGGTCTTCAAACGCCTAGTCGCGTTTCCACAGCCTACCACTGCGGGAATACCCAACTCACGAGCAACGATAGCAGCATGCGAAAGCGGTGCTCCCACATCGGTGACAATTGCACCCGCCCGAGGAAAGAGAGGTGTCCAAGCGATGTCTGTTTGGGAGGTAACTAGGATCTCCCCTTTTTGCAATTGATCTCCTTCCTCTGGACTGTCTAAGCGACGAACCACTCCCTCGAATCGACCCGCAGACCCTGCGGAACCAGTTATCAGATTATCGTTTAATTCACTGGAATCCGACGTAGCAGCGGAGGTGAAGCCTGAAGCAACGTAGATGTCATGGCGTCGCTCGGGATCAGCCACCCATTGAAACGGATCAAAACGACCGCATATAATCGATGGATAGACAGGCAAAGACGAATACCTGCTGTGGATGTCTTTCCTAGCGGCGATCAATTTCAGGGCCGCCTCATCTCCCGACAGAACATCCAACACCTCTTCGATTGTCAGAAAGAAAATGTCGTCTCCTAAACCTGTCAATTGCCCTGCGTGCAGAGCAAACTTGCGAGCAACCCAACGATCTCGCACGTATTCAGAGCGAACCGCTTCGCGCAGACAAGCCTTTGGAGCCACTTGATTTATACGACGTTTCATTGATCGCATCTTCCGTGGATGGCTTATTTCCAAGCGATTCCAGGCCGCAGCAATCTCAGCGCGTTGTTTAATAAGAAGCGCTTCTACATCGATAGGCGATTTCTCGAACTGGGCCAACTGTTGATCGAGCCAACCCGAGTCCTCAGCTGGACGAGGAACAGACAGCTCAAACTCATTGGGTCCCCTGTGGCCATACTGCGCTAGATATTCTGTCCGGTCGATTTCTCGACGGGCCACCTTTGCTATGCCAAGAACAGGGCCAAGACTTGCTAATAGTCCTGAACCGTCTCTGATGTCCGTACTGCTACTCAGACCTGATATGAACGTATCCGCATCCTCCGGCCCTAGTAGCTCAATTAGCTCGCGTCGCAACTTAATCGTATAGTCTGAGAACTGAGTCACGCTGCCCATTACGCTCCAAACCGTGTTCTGCAAGTGAGGTAATATCTCAGTGTGCCACAAGAAAGTCAGTTCGGCTTTCTTATTTGTTTCATGGATCTGTTTCTGCAGTTTCTCACACCAATCTGCATTCACACTCAGAAATCTAGGTAATTCTCGAACCGCCCTAATCTGTTTCATTATCATTCCTACAAAATTAATAAGAACGGCTACTCTCGACCCCATGGACAGAGGTATCAGGGGAATCTCTAAGCTCTCGGGAATCCGTGTGTATAACAAGCCTTCCAGAAACCGTGTTATACCTTGTTTGTTTTTACCCAAAGCAGTTAAAACTGAAGCATAGATACTTAAGTTAAGATAGATACGGCCACCAATGTTGCCGGATGATTGATATCCGGGTAACAACTGCCACGATTCGTATATCTGCTGTTGAATACTCCAAGTGAGAGGGGTCATCACTTGGGGGATTGCTTCCCCGAAATTAACGTTTGACCATAAGTAATTGCCAGTCCTACTATCATTGCGCTCACCAGTGACCGGGTTATCTCCGATCAAGGTCGTCACTGGCCGGGACTGCAGCAAATATAATGTGCCGTCAGCGATCGCCCATTCGATATCCTGTGGACAGTCCATTTCTCGCTCCAGGCTGTTCCCCAGTTTTGCTAGCTTGGCTGCAAACTTTTTTAATTCTAATGGTCCATCATAGCCGCCCCTGCGCCAACTCCCTGTTTTCCTCCCCAGTTTAAACGTATAAGCTGAAACCTGACCAGACACCAATTTCTCACCTAACCCGAAGATAAAGTTGCCTGCCATTTCATTGCGGTTCCCAGTAACCGGGTCTGCTGTAAACAGTACACCCGAAATATCGGCTTTCACCATTTGCTGAATAACCACAGCCATGTCGTGAGACTCGTCAATACCTTTTGCCTCGCTGTATACCTGCACTTCCTTACTATACCGTGACTTGCGCACAGTTCTGATCGCCTTCTGGATTTCATGGTCAGTGCTAACATCCAGCACAGTGTCAAACTGGCCGGCAAAAGAAGCCATGGCTGAATCCTCAGACAATGCAGATGAACGGACAGCGAAGGAGGTTTCACCCCCTCTCTCTCGTATTGCCTTAAGGCACGCCTGGAGCTGAGCCCCAGCTTCCGGTATTAACTCGTCTTTTTGGAAAGCCATCGGCATAATTATCAAGCCATCGGGCACTGGATAACCCTTTTGAAAAAGGTGCGCAAGTGTTCCTCCTTTCCCCCCTGCCAGATGCTTATGTTCAGTTTTCAATTCCTTAAATAAACAAACTAATTCTTTCACTTTCTCCCTCCTTTCTGGTCTGCTTTATCATTCATGTCATCTAGCATGGTTATCCGCAAATAGTCTCCTAAGGTTGCTCATCCTCGTGCCGGGTTAAATCTTGAATCAAAGTTTGTAGCACCCAATTCATTGCTTCAGCTGTTTCAGTAGAGTTTAGCCCATACCTTTGCCTAAGGGTTGCCCAAGTCAGAGAACTGCAAAGATGGGAAATTATAGAGGCAACTTGCTTAGCGCCTCCTGAAGACAAGCGAGGGGTGCTTTCCATAACCACTTCCTGGATAGTTTGATCTCGTTGGTACCTGCTTTTAGGTTTAACATTGTTAACCAACAAAGCTATCGTGAACGCCTGTACAAGAGTTGCGCTTTCCTCGAACTTCTCTATTGTCTTTCCTGCCATGACAGGGATGTCGTTCAGCGATTGCGGGCTAAACGGTGCACTCTGAGTCATAATTTCTGAGGCTTCTTCATAAAGAGCCTCCAGAAACGACTCTCGCGTTGGAAAGTGACGGTAAACTGTACCGTAGGAAATGCCCGTGCGGACGGCTACATCCTTCACACTAAAGTCCAGAATACGACCTTCACTAATCATCTTCGCCACTGTATCTAAGATGCGGTTCCGCGTATCTTCCTTCTGGTTACAACGCAAGGGGCTACTGTAAGAGCGGCGATTAGATTTTTCTTCGGACATACAAGGTTCCTCCAATCCCTATAAATTGAATGTAGAATACCTATATTCAATTATGTTTATTTACTATTAAAAAGTCAAGGCAAAAAAATATTAAACCCTGGGCACGATCACTCGATCAACCTAGGGTTTAACAAAATTTCCTACTCTTTTTCTATTTTCCATCTGTTTAACTCCAATTAACTAATCAGGCTTAAAAATAATTATAAGTTTCCTCTCTTTTTCTTTTGGCCTGAGGCTTTTTCATATCCTCTCCCAAATGGGCTCACCGTTGTAGGCATCGATATATCTTAGTCCTCGATTACGGTCAGCGCACAAGGGAATTTCATTTCGACGAATGGTTGTCGGCTCATAGATCAACCGGTAAACCGGCAGATTTTCGTCTTCCAAGTCTTTAAACCATCTAAGTCGGAATCTGACCTGCTCACTGTATAGGTCAAAAGCCTTTTCTGCCGTCAGAGTCGGATAGAGGAAATCATGCTCTTCCAGCTCGCGAATCATTTCATAAGAGACTCCCATATAGACGCAGATTTTACCGGTTGAAGTGTTGACACTAAGCGTGACCCGTTCATAATTAACAGGAATATCGCCAATGTAGACAGGCAGCTGGAAAAACTCACGCTCACGTGGCTGCCTGTCTGTTCCCTCCTGATCAACTTCGATTTGGAGGTAAGAAGTGTACTCTGGAAACACCCGTCCTAGGAATTGTCCAGCCTTCTCCCAACACTGCTGCCGGCTTAGTATCGGCACAGCTTCTTTCTTCTGTTCACTCCGGCGGAATCCCACCAAACGACCCGTCGACTTCTCCACTTGAATCATAAACGAGGCTTCCAGATTCCGTAGTGAATCGCCCCATTTACGTTTCTCATAAGCATCCACAGAAAGTGCTTCTGGTTCTGGATCTTCTTTCGCTCTCAACTTATACAACATTTTGATCCTCTCACCGTCATCCTTCGACTTTTCAAGCACGTATAACTCTGGTCGATACCAAGCTGTATCTCCAAGGTCGCGATGTCTTTAATTGAACGTGCACATGGCTCATTACTTTTATCTGCCTCCATTGGAGTAATTGGGTGACTAGGAGGCATCACATAATGTTCAAGTCCAAACAGATCAACGCCTGTAATGGCATCAATTAATCGATGACCCGGAATAGGTTGATAGACAAGCCGATATTCAGGCTCTGTTCCTTCCATTTCATACATGGACGGATACAGTGTAACAATCGTCAGCTCCATCCGCAACTCTCTCAACGCTTGTTGCCTCACAGTCTCCACATCAACGATGATGCTAGGCCATTCTGGTTTAGGAGCAGCTTTGCGTCTGGATTTTTCCAATTGATATCGGATAACGTTCAAGCTATTGTCTAGTGTAATTCTGCAGCCTGTATCGGGAAGCGGTAGTCCTCCGACTTCCTCTCTATAGGTCAAAAATCGAAAGTTTTGTTTTTCTTCGATATTTACCCAAGTGAATGCGCCATAATTGGGGGTATGTTTCATTAAAAAAGCGTCAGTGATCGCCCTTGCATCCTCTCCCAAGCTGTCTTGACCGACCGACTCTTTAGCTTCCATTTCCATAGCCAGCCTGATCAAGTGCCCGGTTTCTCTATCCAGCGTAATTTCAATTTGGCAGTCATCTTTTCCTGGATACTCCCAAATGAAGGACCGTTCTTTCTCATCGTATGTATTGTCTTCCATTTCCAGCCTATAATGCTCCGGAATCTGAACAATTGTTTTCGCTTTTGCTCTGAGCTCCCCATAGTCAAATGACATATTTACCTCCACAATTTAATCCTATGATTTAAACAAGGTTTCCTTATATCTCAATGTCCACTACCTAAGTTATCTAAGATTATCATGGCCCCTAATGAAAAAACCAGCCTGCAAGATCAGTAGCGGCAAAGATACCGTCAGGGGCGTGTATAATATAGAGGAATTCAGTCCCTGGAAATAGAAATGGTTGTTGTAAAGCGCAGATTGAGTTGTGCGAAAGAAAATATCTTTGAGGTTAAATTATGTTTATCTGGTTAACCGGTATAAAAATTGTTTTATATTCGTGGTTCGTAATTAGAGTATTGCAAAAAACCCCGCTCAGCTTTTCGCTGATAGCAATTGCGCTTGCTATTTTAGCCAGCGGTTTTTGGCGAAGTTATTACGGATATGCCAGGGAAAAAGTGAATATGATTACTTTGCTGCTGGACTTAATTTTGGCTGTCCTTATTTCTCTGTTCCCGAAAAGTGCTGGTTTCGATAAACTTTTTATGGTTTACCTCATCGAAGGGACCGCTATATTACCCAAGCCTTTCTTCATTATATACGCCATGCTTGCTACGCTAGCCAGTGTGGGCTCTTACACACTATTTGAATTAAGGGCAACGGGTGAGACGCGATTACTTGGGGTTGCCGAAATACTGCTGTATGGATTGGCGTTTATTTTGGTTCTAAGTGAACGAAAACAAAGAGAACAACGGTTGGCCTATGAAAAATTGACCAAAGAACTTGAATACCTAAACCTTCAACTGAACGAAAGCATGGCCTTAAGTGAAAAGTTAGCCTCCGAAGCTGAACGGCGACGAATAGCAGGCGAAATCCACGATAGCCTTGGTCATGATCTCACCGGCTTGATTTTGACCCTCGAAGCGGGGAAAAGGCTGATGAACCATAACTTGGAATCTGCAAAGACTCATTGGGACAAAGCCCTTCAAGTTTCCAGGACAGCTCTTAGCTCAGTTAGGGAACTGGTTTCGGAAAAAAGGGAATCATCTTTCGAATTTGAGTTGAGTTCACTCCTTGACAAAATAGCTTGCGAGGCCCAAGCATTAACTGGTTTGCAGATAGAACTTGATGTGAAGCCCCAGGGTTTACGCTTATCCAGCAGAGAAAATTTTAATTTATATAGGATATTTCAGGAAGCCATTACCAATACCTTGCGCCATGCCAATGCGGACCGTGTGCAAATTTCTATATCAGGCGACCAGGAATCAGTTTCTTTTTCCTATTGCGATAATGGAGCCGGAACAAATAAGATTGCAGCAGGAAACGGCTTAATGGGTATGAAGGAAAGAATCGCCGAACTGGGCGGCGTCATTTCTTTTCAGTCACAGAGAGGGAAAGGTTTTAAAATTAGTGGGCATGTAGATAGACGGAGGTTGACACTCCCCATGGATGAATCCAGGGGATTCTAGGTTCATCATACCGACTTATGCCGTGTACTCCCCAAGCTTAAACCGCGTGCCCCG
>NZ_AGAF01000233.1 GCF_000224515.1 Desulfosporosinus sp. OT
TCCTCCCAAGATTGCAGAAATATACCAAGAACGCACAAAAAGGCCAGACCGTCTAAACGATCTGGCAAATAATTTCAGCACATTACATAGTAGCCTTTTGTTAAACCCGGAAAACGCCCAAAACGCTCCGGCGAGTGTTAATATGTTCTAGTAACAACTTTTCGCCACATTTCGGGAAGTACCAGTGGAAGGAAATGCGACCGGATGGGAGTCAAATAATATAGTATCGTGTTCATATGAATTCCCCTTACTATTAATTAGTGTGTTTTTTGACTGAATTCATTCAATTAAATTATTTTTGGAAAGCCCAATCCGTGTCTAAGATAATATTGTTCAAATTAAGAATGTGAACAAACGGAATCCAGCAGAAAGGGTATTTATTGTGTACATAACCCGCATAAGCTGAATTAAAATTACTTATTTAGCAAATAAATAAAATGCCTATGAAATGGAGGTATAGAAGCATGGATGAAATTATAACATTATTATTCTATCCCGTATTCCTAGTCATAACGTTTTGCTTAACGTTGATCTTTATTCCTAAAAATAAATATAAAGAATATTTTATCTATGGAATTCTTATCGGTGGGTTAGGTGATATAATAGCTGTTGGTTTATTTCAAAATATTCTAGGTGTTATGTGGTTTAAGAACCTAAGCATCTTCTATGTTTTAAAAATGATGGCACTATCCCCACTGTGTTGGACGGTTACTGTTATGATTTTTCTTTATTTTTTACCCGCCAAAAAGTCTTTCAGGTATCCCTATATTTTAACTTGGGCCAGTATAAGCCTTGGTTACGGATATATCGTACATAATGTTGGACTATACGATTTCGTTAACTGGTTCTACCCCATACCAGCTTATCTTATATTTCTTTGCTGGTGGGGTTTTGCTTCATGGTTGTTTAGAAGAACTAGTCCCTTGGCCAAAGAAGAGTATTATTAAGCAGTTCATTCAACAACTGACTCTCAAAATTAACTTCGTATTATGTGCAAACTCTCCTTGTAAATTCTGTCAATACTACTTGTAAGGAGAGTGATTAATTATGCAATCAAATGAAAGTTGTCAATTGGCTGAACAGTATCTTGGATACCTTACCGTAATAAAAAGGCGCTCAGAAAATACGGTAAAAGAATATCGCACAGATTTATTAATGTTCCTCAGTTATGTTATGGAATTGCGGAAAACGCCAATACCGGGAAATAACTTTGCTAAGGTTAATATTGACTTTCTATACAAGTATGGACGGGTTGATATACGATCACTTCAGCAAATTTTAGGACATGTGAGCGTGGCCATAACCGAAATTTATACGCATATTGATGAGCATCAATTACAATCTGCTGTCAATTCAAACCCGCTTGCTATGATGTTTAACTAATTACCAAAGTCATCTACGACTATGGTTTTAGATATTTAGAAGTTTATATTTAGTTACCATAAGTCTGTAAACCATACGGCACCCAAACACTCAGTTATTTCAGGATGCTATTTAAACACCCTAAAATTAGAATCTTATCGCTGTTTGTACTTTATCTCCGTTAATAACAATTTTTTCCGATTCATATAATCCTCCGTAATTACTTAAAAGGTATTTAGGATAATCCTACTAATGCCATTCCACGCAGAATCTGTGTGGTAGAGTATTTAAATGATGGGTTTAAGAATAATCCTGCGTAATATAATTATAGCTATGATTAATACTTACTTTCAGTTAATGCTCAAATGATATGTGTTCAGCAGAAACGATAAATTCTATTAACCCATTATTCTTATTTCGAAGCATTACATGCAATTCATATTTTCCGTTTGTTTTATATATTTCATCATTAACCCACAATGAGTTTTGCAGTAAAGAATCTTGTCTAATAATCTCATAGTTATCCAAATGCATTTTAGTTATGTTGGTGAAACTACCTGAATTATCAAATATAATGGTTAAGGTTTTTTCTGCTTCTTCTATATCACTATAGAAAATATTATAAGGAACTATCTAAAAATCAAGACAAGAGTGTGCTAGAAGAAATTCATTTCCATGATTGTACTGTTATAGTATTTGTATTACATAAAGCAACACGACAAGTAATTGAAGATGTAACTCGATTTTGTCAGGGCAATATAGAATTAAAGATGAAAACAATAGAAGCCGATCCGAGGGAAGACCTGGATAAGGCTCAGGCCGAGGCCGTTATGGACACGATCATTCAGAAGAATATATTCCTTACGTCCAGCGGCGAGCTGATCGGAAAGCGGGATATTAAGGTTGTTGGAACCACGATCAACGACTTCTACGAACCTCCCTAAGTTTAGGTGGAGCCAAAATAAGAACGGCGGCCGCGTGGCCGCCACTTCCCGCCTAACTTAACTTACATCACTGTCTGCTTCGGACTTGATTGAGAAAGCATGTCCCGGAATACGGGAATTAGGGTAATAGATACCCCAACCAACGACCTCCGCTGTACAATCAAATAGCACCGTCCAATAAAGCGATCTTCAATCGGTCTCTAAATCAATGCTTGGAATTTTACGGAATAAGTATCCCAAATAGTAATATAGACTTATACCTTTCCTTTGGCTTAGCTCCCAGTTACGCTGGATTCGGAGAGCTGGAGAAAAAATTCGGTGTTTCTCTCAGCGATAGGGTTTTTTATTATTGGTCAGTCCCACAAGATAGTCGATACTGGTTTTAATAGAATTCGGCAAGTTTAATAACCGAGGTTAATTTTCTTTTAAATAAGGAACTCCTAATTTAGCAGGTACATTAAAGGATTTTCGGGAAATCGTTAAAACAATGGTCATAATATAGGGCAGCGCAATAAATAATTCATTGGGAAATAAGGCACTGTTCCCTATGGACTGCATATAAATAGCAATTGCTTCGGCAAATCCGAAAGCCAGGGTCCCAATAACAGCTCCTTTGGGATTCCAATTGCCTAAGAAGCAAATGGCAAAAGCAATCCAGCCACGACCACCAATAATATTCGTCGTAAACATGCCCAGAAAACCAATGGAATAAAAAGCACCGGCTACTCCGCCCATAACCCCTGCTAAAAGCACCGTAAGAAAGCGAACCGTAAGCACATTGATGCCTGCCACATCCACCGCTTCAGGATTTTCCCCGGCAGACCGGATGGTTAAACCCATAGAAGTTTTATAAAGCATGAAATAGGAGAGCGGCGCCAAGAAATAGATAATGTAGGTCAATATAGTTTGATTAAACAGGATTGGCCCAAGCAGCGGAATTTCTGAAAGCAGGGGAATTGGAATCGTTGCTAAAGGACTAACCGTTAGCGGAGTTATTGGAACTCCAAAAATCACTCGGTACAAAAATGAACAAAGGCCTGCTACCAAAAGATTGATGGCCACCCCGGTCACCACTTGATGCTGCTTTAAATAGATGCAAATCCAGCCATACAAACCAGCCACTAATAAACCGGCCAGCATGGCCGATAAAAATCCGACGATTAAACTGCCGCTTAAATACCCTCCCACAAAACCGGCCCAGGCTCCCATTAAAAAGATCCCTTCAATAGCCGTGACCATCATCCCTGTTCGTTCGGCAATGACTTCTGCTAGAGCTCCAAACAGCAATGGCGTCCCCATCATGATTGTTCTGCTTAACAAATTGATCATTTGGCCACCGCCTTTTGTAACTTCCGTTTTTCTCGGTTATTTTCCAGCCAGGTCCGAACAAAATAGGAGAGAATGACAAAGACCATCACAAAGCCTTGCATCAATTCAATGATACTTGAGGGGATCCCTGACATCTGACCCATAATCGTACCGCCCACCTTCAGCGCCCCAAATAAAATCGCGGCAAAAATTATGCCTATAGGGTTGCCATTGGCTAAAATGGCAATGCCAATCCCGGCAGCGCCAAGGTCCGGATTAAAGCCCTGAACCAGCATATGCTGCACTCCGTTAACTTCCGTAAAGCCAGCCGCTCCGGCTAATGCCCCACTAATAAAAAACGCCAGAATATAAAGTTTCTTGGCATTGATGCCGGACATTTCCGCGGCTCCTGCATTATAACCCACGGCACGGATGCGATAACCCAGCGGTGTCTTGTAAAGCAGAACCCAAACCCCAACACAGGCCAGCACTGCCAGAACAAAACCAATGTGCAGTCTGGTGCCTGGGATGATACGAGGCAGCCAGACAGACGCAGCCAGAGCATCCGTTTGAGGATATTCAGCTTTCGTTTCTATAAGAAACGTGCGCAGCAAATAATTCATAATGGCCAAAGCCACATAGGTGGACATCATACTCACTAAAAATTCATTGGAATTGTACCGGGCCTTGACAAAGCCGATAAATGCCCCCCACAGGCCACCACCAACCATGGTTAGGAGCAAGGTAATCATCAGAACCAGCCCACCAGGCAGGATGTTCTGCAGCCACAAGGAGCTGGCGGCGGCAATGACCGCCCCAATGTAAAACTGCCCTTGGGCACCAATATTATATAAATTAGCTTTGTAGGTAAAAGCAAAGGCTAAAGCCGTGAACATTAAAGGCGTTGCTTTGACAAAGATGTCAGCAAAGGTATAGCTGTCACGCACCACCGAGGTGATTAAGACACTATAGGCACTCACTGGATTTTTACCCAGAAAAAGCAGCATTAACCCACTGGCAACGATTCCTAAGACAATGGCCAGAATATTGGTGATCAGGAGATCTCTTAACTTAGCCTGCATCGCTCTTCACCTCTCTTTCGCGAAATCCGGCCATTAACAGACCAATCTTCTCCGTGGTAAGCTCGGCACTGTTAAAGACCCCTTGTATTTCGCCCTTATACAAGATCGCAATTCTGTCAGAAAGGGCAAAAATCTCCGCAAGCTCAGTAGAAACCAGTAAAACACTTTTGCCTTTGGCACGTTCCTGAAGAATAACCTGGTGAACGTGGTTAACCGCGCCCAGGTCTAACCCTCTGGTCGGTTGATCGAAGACGATGACCTTCTCGCCATTATCTACTTCCCGAGCCAAAACCACTTTTTGTTGGTTGCCCCCTGATAAACCACGAGCAATAGTCTCCGGTGAAGGAGCCTTAATTGAATAGTCCTGAATCTCCTGCCAGGTGTATTGATTAAGTTTTTGCTTGTCAATAAATCCGCGCTTTTGCCATTTCTTAGCGTAACTACTCTTTAGCAGCATATTCTCGGCAATGGACATATCCATAATCATGCCATCACTGCTTCTGTCCGCAGGAACATAGCCAATTCCTAAATCTATCCTGGCTCTGATCTTCCGTTCAGTAATATCCTCCCCATCCAGCAAGATTTTCCCCTTGGTCGGTAAAATTGCACCACACACTATTTCACAGAGTTCCTGCTGGCCATTGCCACTGACCCCTGCAATCCCCAGAATTTCTCCTTTGTGCAAGGTCAAAGAAATATCCTTCAAGGCTGGGACCCCGGTTTTCTCCTGCAGGGTAACCTGTTGAATTTCCAAGCGCACTTCCTGATCAATCGATTCCTGCCGGTCCTCTTTAGTTACCCAATTTAAATCTCTGCCGATCATCAATTTGGATAATTCCAGTTCGTTGGTCTCAGCCCGTTTTATGTCTCCAAAGACCCTTCCTGCCCTCATGACAATAATCCGATCCGCAACACTCATGACCTCTTTTAACTTGTGGGTGATAAAAATAACCGAATTACCTTGAGCGGTAAAATCTCTGACAAAGCCCATGAGGTTTTCAGCCTCTTGAGGGGTGAGAACTGCCGTTGGTTCATCCATAATTAACAGATTGGTTTTTTGATACAGGGCCTTTAAAATTTCGACTTTTTGTTGAACACCTACGGCCAGGTCGCGGATAAAGTCATCAGGATTAAGCTCAAAGCCATAAAGCTCAGCCAGCCTTTTGATTTCTTCCCGGAACAATTTATGATCAATTATGCCATGAACATTGCCCAGGATAATATTATCGGTCACCGTGTGAGCAGGCACCAAAGAAAAATGTTGCTGGATCATGGAAATCCCAAGTTCCATGGCCTCCTTGGGCGAATCGATTTTTATCTCCCTACCATCTTTCAAGAGTTTCCCTTCGTCAGCCTTGTAAAGTCCGTAGAGGATCTTCATAATCGTACTTTTACCTGCTCCGTTTTCTCCCAATAAAGCTAACACTTCACCTCTTTGAATGGAAAAGGAAACATCTTGATTAGCAATAACTTTGGCAAAGTATTTACTGATCCCCCTAAGTTCAAAAAAAGCTGTCGCCACAATTTCACCACCTATTCAAAAAAATAGAGGCACCTCTCGGAACCGCTATTTTTTGGCTGATTTATTTTTGTTTTAGTGATTTTTATTGGTTCATCGGTTTATTTATTGACAAACATAGCGTTGAAATCAACTTCACCTTTTTTAGCTTTCTCCATGCCTGCAGCTACTTTGTCTTGAATATCTTTACTAATGTTGGCTGTATAGACCGGCTTAAAGATATTCTCAGCAATTCCTGCTTCATGGACTTTGTTGCCATCTAAACTGCCATCCAGGTATTTTTGAATAGCCCAGACGTAAAAGGTTTCAAAATCAAACACCACCGAACTTACAACCGTATTGGGATCAATGGTTGTCTGATCTCCCGAGAAACCGATGAATTTAACCCCTTTTTCTTTGGCAGCCTGGATAGAGCCTAAGCCAACCTGATTGGCATAAACAAACATCACATCAGCGCCATTATCAATCATTGTCGCGGCCATTTGTTTGCCTAAAGCCACGTCATCCCAGCTATTGGCATAAGCACGAACTGCTTTGGCACCTGAAATTCCCCGCTCTTTCGCGAGATTCACAGCAACCTTTTCATAGACATCCAACAAATGTTCCATAGCCTTATTGGGGAAACCGCCGATTGTGGCAAATTGACCGTTTTTGCTGACTTCTCCCGCCATTAAGGCAGCTATATAACTTGCTTCATATTCTTTGGGGAAAATCGGGGCAACATTTGGACCCTTGCTAACCATGCCATTGACAACGCAAAACGTTGTTTTAGGATAGTTCGCCGCAACCTTATTGGCCGCTTCATCAAATTGGGTACCTGCAGCCATAATCAGATTATAACCACGCTCGGCATAATTTCTAAAGGTAGACTCATAATCAGCAGCCTGTACGTTTTCCACGTATTCCATTTTTGTGCCCAGAGTTTTATTGGACTTAACCAGCCCGGCATAGTTTGTGGCATTCCAGCTTTGATCGTTAATAGGTCCGGGTAATATAAGAACCATTTTGTAATCGCCTGCACCTTTTTTGCCTGAATCTACTGTGGTGGTGCCACATGCTGTCAACAAAAACAGCATTAATACGGCCAAGACAATCGCAGTCAATTTGGACCTTTTCTTAACCATTTCTCTTCCCCCCAATTTAATTTAGTTGCCTCCAAAGGATTAGGGTCAGCCCTTTAAATATTAGCCCTATTGTAACAAAAATCAGCTGCTGTAATAGTAACAGTCATGTCGAGTTTCTAGCACTATTTTGCTACAATAGTCCAACGCTTGTCACTTTCTTGACATTTAGCACTATTTTGCTGTCTTGCAGTTTTTTCTCCGCTCATCCTCCGGAGTAATTCCCATATACTTCTTGTAAAGTCTGGAAAAATAGCTCGGATTCTGATAGCCTACCCTATACGATATATCTGTAATTTTAAAATCCGTATTGATCAATAGGGTTCTTGCTTTAGTCAATCGATAATTGATCAGGTAAATACTAAAGTTTTCGCCGGTTACCTCCTTAAACAAGCGGCTGAAATACTCAGGGGACCGATATACCTGGCTGGCGACATCTGCCAGGGAAATGACTTTATCGAAATGTTCATGAATATAAATTAAGGCCTTTTCGATAAATTGATTGTTATTATCATGGTGCTCGCCGGAATACTCAGTCAGGGTTTTTTGGGCCGCACGTTCCAACTGATCGGTGATTCTTTGTCTGTCATATTGCGTATAGCGATCCTCTTCGATTTTTGCCAGTATTTCAATTAATTCAGAGCTTCTTAATTCAGACTTTAAGATGTATTCCTTAGCACCGCAGGTAATGGCTTGTTTGGCATAGGAAAAATCAGCGTAATTTGTCAAAATAACAAATTCCGTCTGAGGCAGTACTTTCTTAATATTTTTCATCGCCGTAATTCCATCCATTTTGGGCATCCTGATATCCATGATCACCACATCAGGCTTCTCTTTGACAGCCAGCTCCTGGGCCTGCAAACCATCTGACGCTATTCCGACAATCTCCAACCTGTTATTTTTATCTTTCAGACAATAGTTCAGCCACTCCCGAATCGGCAACTCATCATCTGCAATGACAATTCTTAACATAATTCCTCCCTAAGCATAGCGAAATTTAAGGATTATTTTAGTTCCTTCCGGCTCATTCTGTTCAATTGTCAGACCGTAGGAGCCTCCGCAAAGAATTCTAATTCGTTCATGCACATTTAAAATTCCTACTCTGCTCATTTGAACCTCTTTATTAAAGATCTCGGTAATTTTCTCCTGGCTCATGCCAATTCCGTTGTCAGAAATCGTGATAAATAAATCATTATCAGCTAATTCAGCTTCCACCTTAATCACAATCAAGCGATTAACCTGCAAGCCGTAAAAAATAGCATTTTCGATAATTGGCTGCAAGATAAAGGAGGGAATCTGAACATTTAAGGTGTTCTCATCCAGTAAAAATTCTACGATAAAGGCGTTGGAATATCTCATCTTTTGCAGGGCGACATAATCCTCCAAGTGCTTAACCTCATCACTTAACAGGACGAATTCATCTGCACGGGACAGTACCCTGCGCAACAGCTTAGAAAAATGATAAAGCATCTCCTCGGCTTCTTTGTTTTTCCCCATTTCAACATAAAAGCGAATGGAGCTTAAGGTATTGTAGATAAAATGCGGATTGATTTGAGCTTGCAGGAAATCAAGCTCCAGCAAGCGTTTTTGTCGCTCGTTGTTGATGTTTTCTTCAAGCAGATAATTCACGCGCTGAATCAATTCATTGAAGGAAATGGAGATTTCCGAAAACTCCTTATAGGCACTATCCGGAATTTGAATGGAAAGATTACCATGATTATTGAATTCAGTCATTTTGTTGGTGAGTAAACTTAAGGGTCCTGCCAGCTTTCTGGCGACAGCAATGAGGGCCACCCCAGTCAGTAACGTGCATAAAATACCAAAAGCAATTAAAAACAGCTCAATTTTTTTGAGAGGCAGCATGGCACTTGCTAAAGAAACCGACTCGACTATGTACCAGCCGTAATCGCTAATCGGCTGAAAAATAAAGAGCTTATCATCTTTCAAATAATAGTTATTCAGCTTGTTTTTGATGTTGGCTTCAACAAAGCTATTCAGTTTTTCATTGATTTTGTCTTTATCCTTGTGAGAAATGATCACGCCATCCTGATCAACAATAAAGAAATCTTTTTCTTCATTCGTCAAACGAATATAATTATCACCCAATAGTTTTTCATTGACATTTAACAAGAGCACCCCATAGTATTGTTTGGAAATATAGTCTTCAACTTTTCTGGCTACCTGGAAATAACAATTATATCCCCCTGTGGCAGTAAAGTAAGACTTGATGGGAAAAATTTCACTATCCTTGCCTTTTTCCAGCGCTTTGTCAAAGGTTGCTAAGTCAGCCTCCTGATTGGATGACATGGAATAGGAGGTGGAGTAAGTATTGCCGCGCTTATCGATCAAATGGGCGTCGATGAACATGGCCGTACTTCGATAAGACCAGATGTAACCCGACATTATTCCTTCAATTTTCAGAAGCTGTTCCTTGTTGGCACGCTCTCCGCCTGAGCTTTTTTTTAGTGATTCAATAATACTTGTATCATAGGCAATGCGGCTGGCCAGAACTTCAACATCCTTTAATTCCTGATTAATCCTGATGGCAATCTGCTGAAGCATATTAGTGTTCAGCTGAATAACCTCTTTGAGAATAACTGATTCTGAATATTTATAGGTGGAAAAAGCCAAAAACGTAATGAGGCATTGGAGAATAATAAACAGCATAATGAATAACTGAAGAATCAAACTTCTTTTTTTCATACACAATTTTCCTTCAACCTGGAATTCATCGAGCAATATTACTTAAGATACAAATTCGACAAGGCTTAGAATTACCCTGCCCCCAAAATCACTACTAATAGTACTAAAAATAATTTTTTCATAATACTATAATCCTTTCTCATTACCAATGTCTGTTTTACGGATTTTCTCTATTTGTTTTAATATTACCTGCAGCACAGAAATATAGAAAGCCGCCTACATAGGCGGCAGATCTACTGGTGTCACTTTCTTTAAAGTTTTAACTCAGCCTGGGTCAATTTCCGGGGATTTTAAGCAATTCATCCTTTTCGAGCTGCCTCCGCAGGAATAATTCCCCCCAGCCCGGGAACATGTTCACTGAATTGTACATGAAGAACCGGCCGACCTTGCAGGTATTCCGTACCTAAGATTTGGCTGGATTTATTCTCGGCCATCACCTACTCATTCTATTAAACCTCTACCTTGCAACAATTCTTTTGTTTCATTCCAGAGTTTATTTTGCATAGTAATATCTCCGCCAGGGTATGCAGGAATAATTGACTTGCCAGTTCCAACGTTAAAATAGCCACCGGTGACTCCTTGATATTGCGACTCTACAACTAAACGAGTAATAATGTCAGCTCCTTTACGTGGATCTCCAATATGCAAAAATTTTAAAATTCGTTCAAGAGCAGAAGCAAACCAAAGTTCACGTCCGAGACCAGTTACATTGAACCCTGGATTTAGTGCATTAACAGTGACTCCTGTTCCAGATAATTGAAGTGCCAGTTCTCCAGTAAACATAATATTAAGAAGTTTAGTTTTTCCGTAAAGCGCAGAGGAGCCTCGAGTCGTAAAAGTAGATGTATCTGTCAAATCCTCTGGAAGCTTAAGTTCACCATGGTTGCGTGATGCTTCAGAAGCGACATTGACAATCCTAGCGTTTCCTGACTTCATTAACGATGGTTGTAATGTATATGACAATAGCCACGGTGCCAAATAGTTCACTGCCATCATTTCTGCGAAGCCTTCTGAGGTTATTCGTTGCTCAAAAGCATGCAATCCCGCATTATTCACCAGCGCGTCAATCTTTGGATAGACTTCTTTAATCTCTTTTCCAATCCGCCGGACATCTTCCATTAATGACAGGTCTCCGTAAAAAAAGTCTACCTCTGTCTTTGGCGCAATGTCTTTTAGCATTTTTCGGGTCGTTTCTGCCCTCTTCTTGCTTCTAGCTGTCAGTACAAGATGGGTACCTCGCTTTGCTAATTCAATTGCCACAAGTTGTCCCAGCCCACTAGTAGCACCAGTGATTACAACAATTGGATAAGTCATTATAAGAATCCTCCTATAAACTACTATTATTTTTGGTATTCCCTATCAGTTGCTAACTCTACATTGTTAAATAGTCAATTAATGTTATATTGCCTTGACATGTTACAGACAAATTTATATAGTTGACATATATCAATTATATTATATATTTGATATATGTCAACTATATAAATGTTCCAACCCTAATGAATTGAGGTGAACTATGGAGGATTATTCTACAGATACTACCAGAGAACAGTTAGAACTGAAGCTCGGCGAACAGCTAAATGCACTTATTAGTGCCTCACATGCACTAAATGTCAGAACGGCAGCACGTTTCGATGCGACATTACAGCCTGCAGCTTTTCTCATTGTTCGATGGCTCTTCTCATTTGGCCCAACAAATGCTACAGTTTTAGCGGAATCAACGGCTATGGACCGTAGTTCTGTAAGCCGCCTTGTCAATCAACTCAAGCGCTTGGGTTATGTTAAAAGCGAAACATCTCCTAATGATCGTCGAGGAGTACTGTTATCTTTGACAGAACTTGGACGTCAACAGACTAAAGATGCTTTAAAAGAAAAAGAATCTGTATTTTATAAACGCATCTCAAAGTGGGAGGATTCCGAACTGGAAAAATTCATTCAAATGCTTAAACTTTTGAATGATAATGGAAGCCACTTCTAGCAATGACTCTTAAAGGTGTCGAAGATAATTGAGCAGTTAGGGCTGCAGTTGGAGCGAGTCCAAATGGATGCCGACGATCACAACAACTGCAGGTATGCCATATTCTCTGGCTATGTCCGGTCAACTTATAGTTTTACATTGATTGCGGAGGATTCCCTTTTGAACATTTTTTTGAAATCATCCAACAATGTGTAAATAACCGGTACTACAAACAAAGTAAGAATCGTTGAAGTAATTAATCCCCCGATCACTGCATGGGCCATTGGCGCATACATCTCCGAGCCGGTTGCTTTCGTAAAGGCTGAAGGCAGCATGCCGAAAATCATCGCCAAAGATGTCATCACGATGGGACGCAACCTTACCAGTCCGGCTTCCACCAAGGCTTTATTTATTTCTACTCCTTGGCTTCTCCTCTGTCGGGCATAGTCAACAAGCAAAATAGCATTCTTCGCAACAAGACCCATCAACAAAATAACCCCGATCAAAGACATGACGCTTAGCTGACTGCCGGCAATAAAAAGTCCAAGTATTGCTCCGATAATAGCCAAAGGAAGAGCAAACATAATCGCTACAGGGTCAATAAAGCTCTCAAACTGTGCGGCCATAACCAGGAATATAAATAGAATGCCTATTCCCAAGGCTATCACCAACTCATTAAAGCCTTCTGCCATTGGATCATCAGCCAGCACAATGGAAATACCCTTGGGCATCTGTATTTCATTGTTGAGCTTTTGCAAATTTGTAGCAGAAAAAGCATCGCTGGAAACCCCTGTAACATTGGCAGAGAGCGTAATTTGTTCCGCTCTATCGTACCTTTGCAGGGTTGAAGAGGTGGCAGCAAAAACCTTTCGGGTCACCTGGTCCAGAGCGATCATACGACCATCTGAACTTGATACATAGATCCCGCTCAAACTCTCTAAGTTCTCGCGCTGATTATCTTTCAAGGAAACCCTTACATCATAGCGGTCTTTTGCTCCATTAAACTTGCTCACGACTACACCGTCAAACAACGTATTTAAGGTTTCTCCGACTGCAGCCGGATTGACTCCCAGATCTGCTGCCAGATCACGATCCACATCCAGCTTCATCTCCAGCTTTCCTGCCTTATAACTAATGCCTACATCCCGGGCACTGTGATCCTCACTCAAGATCAGTTTAGCTGCAAGGGCAACCTTTTGCATCTGCTCGTAATCATTCCCCCTGATATTAAAAGTGACATCCTTAGCTGCCTCCGACCCCGTTGAAGCTGCATTAATGGTGAATTCTATTCCGGGAACTTTTTGATAGTCAGTTCTCATTTTCTCAGCGATCTCCCGGGCACTGTCTTTTCGTTCCTTTTTATCAGACAGCTTTATGAAAATTGATACTTGTTCCTTTCCTACAGTAGTATACATACTCCGTACTTCAGGATACGTTAAAGCAATACTTTCAAGTTCCTTAGCTTTTTCTCCCGCTGCCTCAAGGGATAAACTTGAGTCAAGTCCCGCATCGATGGTAAGTTCCCCCAAGTCCGTGGCAGGAAGAAAGCTGAAGCCCAGCCCGGGAACTAAGGCGATACTTCCGGCAAACATTGCGAAAACCAAGATCAGTACTTTCAGCCTGTGGCGGAGGACTACCTTAAGTAATTGTGAATAATTTCCGGAGAGTTTATCAAACCTTTGGTTAAACCACCCTAAAAACTTACCAAAAAAGCTTTTCCCCCTTTTATCCTCTGCCTTGAGCAGTTTAGCTGACATCATGGGTACAAGAGTAAAGGAAACGAACAACGAAACTAACATACTAAAAACAACGGTTAGTCCAAACTCCATAAATAACTTCCCGATAAATCCACTAACCAAGGCAACCGGAAGAAACACAGCTACGACGGACAGGGACGTCGCCAGGACAGCAAGCCCAATTTCTGACGTTGCATCCTGGGCTGCTTGAAAGGGAGATTTACCCATGCGCAGATGGCGCTCGATATTTTCTATGACAACAATCGCGTCATCGATCAGAAGTCCTACGGAAAGTGATATCGCCATCATTGACATGGTGTTGATGGAAAATTTCATGAGCTTCATCGCAATAAACGTGGTAATGATGGAGATAGGCAGAGAAACCGCACCGGTCAAGGTGCTTTGCCATTTATTCAAGAAGAGAAAGATAATTGCAATTGCCAGGATACATCCCTCGATGACTGTTTTATTAACATTGTTGACCGTATCCTTTACAGCCTGGGAATTATCACGCACAATGTCAACTTTTACCCCTTCTGGCAGTAGTCCTTTAATCCGCGTCAGTTCTGCATTAACTTTATCCGATACCTCCACTGTATTGGCACCTGATTGTTTGATGACATCAATACCAATGGCAGGCTTCCCTTGATAAAAGCAGAGGGATTCCCGATCCTTAATTCCATCGGTCACTTCTGCCACATCATGCAGCCTGATCTCAGATCCTGCGCGTTTGGCAACAAAAATATTACTTAAATCCTCAACTTTGTTGATATTACTGGTTGTACTAAGCGAAATTTCTGTACTGGCATCGGTCACCTTACCGCCCTGCATCTCCAGATTATCACTTTGCAGGCTATTGACTACTTCTGACGTAGTTAAGCCAAATGCAGCGAGCTTTTCCTTATCCAGCAGAATGTGTATTTCACGTTCTGTGTTACCCTGTATGTTGACTGCACCAACTCCTTTAACCGTATAGAGACCCCTTTTTACAACATCATTGACCAGCTGAGATAACTCTTTAGTATCTGCTGTCCCGGATACTGCCAGAGAAAAAATAGCTTCGGCGGTCATATCAAATTTTGCAATAACCGGCTCCTCAACCTCTTGCGGCAGCTGCCCTCGAATGGATCCAACTTTATCCCGTACCTCTTGGACCGCCACATCTGGGGATTTATCCATAGAAAACTCCAGGACTGTATTAGAAACCCCCTCAGCGATCGTTGAACTGATATACTTTACTCCTGAAAGCTGTCCTGCAGCTTCCTCGACAATCTTAGTCACCTTTGTTTCGAGCTGCTCCGGCGATGCTCCCCTTTGCTCAACAGTTACTGTAACGTAAGGTATATTAGTCTGAGGCATGTCATTTACCGACAGTCCTTTGTAGGAGAGAATACCGACTACAAGTAGGACTACAAAAATAACCGTAATAAAAACAGGTCGCTTTATACTGACATTTGCTAAAATCATGGTTAGCCCCCCTATTCCGAAACTACCGCTATAGTGTCTCCATCCTGCAATGTGTTCACATTGGTACAAATGACACTCTCGCCTTTTTGCACACCGGATTTGATGACGACAACATTTTCATTAGTTTCGCCAATAGTTACACTACGTTTACGGGCAATCCCTTTGTCATTTACGTAAACGTAGTAGCTTCCTTCATTTCCTGTTAAAGCTGCTATGGGAACTGTAGCTGTTTCAACCTTTTGGTCATTAACTAGTTCTGCCTTGGCAAAACTTCCAGGCTTTAGTGTCTGGTCTGGGTTATCCAACTGAATCTTGCCTTTAAAAACTCGTGAGGAAGGGTCGGCAGACACATTAATACTTTTCAGTGTTCCATCATGCGCCAAGGCGTCGCTCTCTCCAATCGTTACTTTGGCCTTCTGCCCAACTTTAATATCGTCCAGGTTAGTCTGCTTTACTTCTATGACCGCATATATCGGGGAAATGTTTTTAACTTTCGCAAGTATGGTTCCCGAATCTACGTTCTGACCCAGACTCACACTTTTTTCATCCATGATTCCGCTTATTGGGGCACTAATAGTGGTATAGGATAAAGAATCCGTAAGACTTTCCACATTGACCTGAGAGGTAAGGACACTAGCTTTTTGGGCCTCGAGGTTTGCTTTAGCCGCCTTTAAAGCAATTTCTGCTTTTTCAAGCTCAACCTTAGCAATTGCATTATTATCAAATAGTACTTTCTGCCTGTCAAAATTACTCTGTTCCGAATCCAAATTCACTTCAGCACTTGTCAAACTCGCTTGTGTGGCAGACAGTTGACTTTCAGCCGCTCGGAGATTATTTCTGGCCTCCTTGTCATCAAGTTTAACCAGAGGCTCTCCCTGATGTATGTACTTACCTTCCTCAAACAGAATTTGAACAACCTTTCCAGCGACTTTACTACTTACGATACCTTCCTCCGACGCATCCAAGGAAGCCTTGAATTCAATTCCTGCTGCTTTTTCCATAAAATTCACTTTCTGAACCTTGACAGAAACCTTATTATTTACTTGCTTAATTTCTGCGGTCGATGCTCCCTCCTGATTGCGTAACAACATAACCCCAGTAATCAGAACAACCAAAATAGCCATAGAAATAATCACTTTTTTCTTTGTTAGCATTGTTTGACTCCTCCCTGTATAAATTAAACACTAGTTTGATCGCCCTAGAAGATCGACGCGTTGATGAACTCAGCTTAGCGCAGAAATTTAAACGGAGCGTAAACGGAAATACAATTTCCGAAATACTTTGGAAACACAAAAAAACGGCTGAAGGATGGTTCCTACGCCGTTTTTTTTTCGAGATTTTATGTTTACTCGTTGATAGGTAGTTTAACCTTGAATACCGTTCCCTTTCCTAAGGCGCTTTCCACCGTAACATTGCCCTTGTGTAGATTTACAATCTTTTTCACCAGGGCAAGTCCCAGCCCATTTCCACCCAATGATCGATCACGGGATTTATCTACTTTATAAAATCGCTCAAAAATATGCATTAGCTCAGATGGAGCTATACCGATACCATTATCGGAAATGATACAAACCGCGGTTTCACCGTCTTGTTTTAAGCTGACATTAATCTCTCCATTTTCAGGTGTAAATTTTATAGCATTCACCAAAAGGTTGATCCAAACCTGCTTTAACAGATCCTCGTTTCCACAGACGGTTATTTTAGGCAACGTTGTTTCGGGAATAATATTTTTTGCTTTCCATTGCGGTTCTAAGAGTAATACAACGTTTTCAAGTTGTCTGTCCAACGGAAACGAGGCTTTCGTGATAGAACCGCCCGACCCTTCTAATGCCGACAGCCGCAAAAGATTTTCCGACAGTTTGGATAATCTCTTGCTTTCCTCTTCGATGATCGTGGCATATTCCAGCTGCTTAAGCGTCGCGCCGTCCTTTCGCAGCAGAGCGGCATAGCCGCTGATGGATGTCAGCGGCGATTGAAACTCATGGGATATGTTAGAGATAAAATCCTGCCGCAACTGCTCCATTGAACCGAGTTCTTTCGCCATTTTGTTGATGCTGTTGGTAAGCTCATTGAAACGTCCATGCTCATCCTGTTCAATAAATACATCAAAATTACCCTGTGCTATTCTTTCCAAAGCTTCAAGGGTTCTCCGCAGCAAGCGGGACCGATTGTGGGTATTTATAATAGCCCCTGCAAAAATACTCCCGACAATCAGAAATAAATTGATAGTACCGTAGAGCATATCCCCCCACGGTTCGGGCGGTCTTCCTATGAACCGGTAAATCAGCAGCATCAGCATATAGCTTGCCACAAAACACACCCCAAGCATGCACACGCCAAAACACAGCCAGAGCAAATTCCGAAACCAGCTCTTCTTTTTCAAGAATTAACCTCCAGACGATAACCCAAGCTGCGAATGGTGAGAATTTGAAAACCGAATCCTTCGGGCGGAAATCGGTCGCGCAGCCGTCCGACATGGACATCCAAAGTGCGTTCATTGCCGTCAAAGTCGAACCCCCATAGTTCCTCAATCAGCTGATTGCGGGATAAAGTTTTTCCCGGGAAGCTGCCAAGCTTAAAAAGAAGTTCAAATTCTCGCAGGGGAATACTTAGGCGTTCTCCGTTGGCGGAAACCATATGGCTGGTGTTGTCCACGGTAAGAGCACCAATGACAATGGTTTGCTGTGAAGCGATTTTATAGCGTTTCAGCAACGCTCTGATGCGAAGCACCAATTCTTCTGCTTCAAAAGGTTTTGTCAGATAATCATCCGCACCCGATCCATAGCTTTCTATTTTTGAGCCTATTTCACTTTTCGCCGTCAGCATAAGGATAGGCATATCCTTGTAATAATTGCGGGCATTCCGGCAAAAATCCAAGCCGTCCATATTAGGCATCATTATATCAGCAACGCATAGATCTATTCTTTTTTCGTCGAATTTTAAAAGCGCATCGCGCCCATCTGCGGCTTCGCAAACTTCGAAACCGGCATCGTTTAAAATAGTACGTACCAGTCTGCGAATATAATTATCGTCATCAACTACCAATATCTTATTCATTATTTGCACCTCTCATAAAAAGCACTATTTAAAAACCAATATAATATATGTTTTTAAACAGAGTGTAAACACATCAACAAAAGTGATTGCTCATATCTTGCTTTTTAGTCTGCCATCGACCGGCATTTCAGTATCCATTGGAATTTCCCAAACATGGCAAAAACGTATATCTCCTTTAATTCTATCTTCTTTACATAATTTTTGCACTTGGCGTTTATATAAAGAGAATACCAGCTAAAAAGCCGACATTCTCTCATCATTGCCCAGTCTCAAAATTGCAGTACACTAGGAATCTCCGGAGAAATTTCGATACCTTCATGCTCATTTAACAAAATAACTTCATCCTTTACTTCTATTGTAGCCTAGAGTACCATTGTGTACTGTTCTATGATGAGCGCTTGGGTATAGTTCAAATTCGTCACCAGTGACCAATTTGAACTGCTCTGTCCGTCAGAGTTGTTTAGTCCGTACTCTTCGTAAAGCTGTATCAGCCTACCGGCAGTTCTATGGGAATAGCTCGCCGATTCTTCCTGCCACTTACCCCATTCCCCGTGCTTGACCAGACTCTTCGCTTCTTTCAGCAGGCGGCCGATTTCAACGGCGCTGACCAGACGGATTATCTATATTTCGAACCATTACTCGATGAATGCAATGATACATTACTTTAAACTCTTTCAGGGAACCTCGCTGTAATCTCATGGATGCGATCAAGGACAGGCGCGTAATTTTTTGAGCCGAAGATGATGCAATCAATCTTGTCCGGTGCCAGCTCGTAACGTCTAACCGAGTTTTGAAACAGAGAGTTCCGTGAGAGGACATAACCTTCCTCGAATCGTTTGAAAAGCCAATCCGAGTAGTAATTAACAATATCAGTTCGTCCGCTAATGTTCAGAATCATATCCATCACCTCTTATTACCTTTGGCAGTATCGGGCATGGCGTTTTTCCAATCCTAACAAGTATTCTTTGGCAGGAACACCGGCGACATAGCCGGCCAAGCTGCCGTCCTGCCCGATAACCCGGTGGCAGGGAACAATGATAAGGATTGGGTTTTTGTTATTTGCCATGCCAACAGCTCGGCTAGCTTGCGGTTTACCGACTGCTTTGGCAATGTCTTGATAGCTGCGGGTTTCCCCGCTGGGAATGGCCTGCAATGCCTTCCAGACCGCCATTTGAAACTCGGTGCCCTCCAGAGCCAGAGGCAGGTCAAATTCCTTGCGCTCACCGGCAAAGTATTCCGTGAGCTGCGAAGCCGCCTTTTGAATCAGCGGAGTTTCAGTAATATCGTGGCCCGCGAGAGCCTTTTCGCTGCTAAAGAACACTCTGGAAATAGAGCCATCATCTTCTTCAATCCCAATCTTCCCGATGGGAAAGTTATAAAAATACACGTTTTTCACAATGACACTCCTTACTTTGTCATGATGTCCTAAAACATACTAAGTTGGCTGAATATTTGGGACGGCGTTGTGCGATCAGTTATGATTTCATCACCTCGTGGATAGCCGGTAATCATCGGGGCTTTGGGGTTATGCAAAGCCACACGCCGTAGTGCCGTTTTTTGACTTGACGTAGCATAACAGTAGGTGCAGCCATGGGTACAGGTGTCATACGCACCAATGTCCACGCTCTCAATACAGCAACAGGCTGCGCGCTGGTTCGCGTCCTTTTTGGCACTAACGGGCCGGCCAATTATTTGCTCAACTAACTTTTGCTCGATACACGCCCCATGCCTGATACCGTATTCTGCTAGGTCAATTTCTTCAGCACAGGTGTAAAGTACAATGTTATGTTTTTGGGCAATTCTCGAAAAATGGGATGCTATGGCAATCATCTCATTATGGGTCATGATCCGGTATCTATCGCTTATGCTTTTATATGGGTCAACAAAACTTAAAACACACCGTTCTGTGTATGCGTGAAGCCTCTCGCACATTTCAGCAAAGAGCCCCACATGCCAATCTACCGAGTGTTTGGCATCCACAAAGATAGGGTCATATCTCCATACCGATCGTTGGGCACTTGTGAGCTTTGACATTTCTATAAAGGCCTCAATCAGCTCTGACTTTGGAGGCAAGCCGCTTTCCACCGTTTCATTATAGGGAGTTAAGGTAAATTGGATGTAGTATGAATACCCCATTGCATCAAGCTGTTTTAGCCTGTCAAACATAGGTTTCGGGTTTTTGGTCCAAAAGGCAATGCAGTCCACGATGTCGGGCGAAAGTTCCACACGCCCCAAACGGTTAGGATTGCGTGGATTAGGCATGAGCGCGTAGCCTTCCTGTAATCGATTAATAAGCCATTCAGAATAAAATGCTGGTATGTCCGTTCTGCGACTTGCGCTAATAATCACTTTTTCTCACCTTGCATCCCTGTACGGTATTCCTTTGGTGTTGTGCCTGTTTGCTTTTTGAAAAAGCTGTAGAAGCCCGGGAGGCTATCAAAACCGATTTCCGCTGCGATGTCGATGATCGGCATATCGATTTTTTCAAGCATTTTCTTTGCCTGCTCCGCGCGAAGTGTGTTCATATACTCAATGGGAGGAACACCATATTGACGCCTGAAAATAACTGCCAAGTGACTTGCTGTCACACCCAATTGTTTCATTTCCTCTGCAAGCCTGTCCCTTTCGCAGAAATAGTCGTCAATCAATTCCTTTGTTTGCCGGGCAATATCCAGCATCGGTTCATACTTAAAAAGATCGGGACGGCATCGTTTACAGGGCCGAAAGCCAGCTTTTTCGGCTTCTTCTTGCGTCTCAAAATAGGTCACATTTTTTCGGAGCGGCGTTCTCGACTTGCACGAAGGATGGCAATATACGCCAACGGTTTTTACAGCATAAAAAAATTTCCCGTCATAGATGCCGTCGCAATCAATTGCAGCCTGCCACATTTCATCATCTGTATATCCCATGGATGCCCTCCTGAAATCGATATTTCTGATGTGAAGTATAACATAGTTGTTTTTATTAAGTCTTACTCGTTTTCAAGATGTAATTCTTAACAGGTGTGATTGGTGCCAGGGCACGATCAATTCTAGCCTAATCATATGATTAAACGGGATACCTCTCGGCATCCCGTTTACGGTTCAAGGGCTGGTTTCCGCTGACGAGGAACTTCTTTCCCAAGTCTGGATTAACCTCCTGCACAACGCCATCAAATTTACGCCGGAGAATGGCACGATTCACATTACGCTTACCACAAAGGGTAGGAAAACTATCTGCACCATTGCCGACAACGGCATGGGGATCTCATCGGAGGATCAAATCCATATCTTTGAGCGCTTCTACAAAGTGGATAAATCCCGTGACCGCTCCCTTGGCGGCAATGGTCTGGGGCTGTCGCTTGTAAAAAAATTGTGGAGTTGCAAGGTATGGGAGAGGGGTAGCGGGGAAAAAACTGGCTTGTCTGCTTTTAGGCGTCAAAGTATTCAGAACGGGAAGTTCGACCTACAATTTCTGGTGGCATTTGACATCTAACCGGTACTACAAACAAAGTAAGAATCGTTGAAGTAATTAATCCCCCGATCACTGCATGAGCCATTGGCGCATACATCTCCGAGCCGGTTGCTTTCGTAAATGCTGAAGGCAGCATGCCGAAAATCATAGCCAAAGATGTCATCACGATGGGACGCAACCTTACCAGTCCAGCTTCCACCAAGGCTTTATTTATCTCTACTCCTTCGCTTCTCCTCTGTCTGACATAGTCAACAAGCAAAATGGCATTCAAGTTAGTGCTTTCGGATACCTTTTTTTTAAAAAAAAATTTGCATCAAATGAAAACCGGAACGCCAAACGCTCCGGTGGTGAAAGTCGATATTTATGGCATAATTCTCCTGATCCTACTCCTCAACGTTGTTCAATTCAACTTAATCAATCTCCAACCCCATATGTATGGAATCATAAAACTCGCCATTAATCAAAAATTCTCGAGTGATTGTCCCTTCAGAGACAAAGCCAAACTTTCGATATAGACTGATAGCTTGTTGATTGTCGCTTCGGACTCTTAGATTTATCTTTCTAATAATTTGAGTTTCTTTAGCCCAAGCTATCAAATAATTAATCATCTCACTACCTATTCCCTTTCCCCAATGTGCCTGAAGAACAGTAATTCCAAACTCTCCAGCATGCCTTATTCTTAATCTTGAACCACCTCTGAATACCAACTGTCCAACTAGCTTATCATCAATGAACGCACAAAGCATGAGCTGATTATCTGATTTGGTAATTGTTTCAATAATTCCAACCTCTTCGTCTTCGGTTATACCAAACTCACATTCACCAAACGTTAGATTATCACTCTCTGTGCTTACCTTATTTATGTATTCTAAAACAACTAAAGCATCATTTTTTTTCCGCCTTACAAATAATAAGAATCTGCCCATTTTGTAGTTGACATTGCTTCATTTATTAAACCTCACTTAAACCACGTCTAAAAATTGTCCTATTAATTGCTGGTAGGCTTTATCAAGGCGGCTATTTCTTCTTAGCAAGGTACAAGTGGTGTGGGGATTAACTTTCGATGAACCGACTAAATATTTTCAGGATTTGGCACCTGGACAAAACCGCCTCTCAACGCTCCTGTTAAAATCATTTTACAATGAATTAGTGAGGTGCTAATAATGAATGTTAAACATAGTTCAACCACTTTCTTAAAGGTAATTATTTCTCTGATCGGAATCGCGGTGCTTGCTTTGTGTTTCTTTTGGTTACCTTTGCTTGCTATTCGAGAACCAAAAACACATCCAGGGGTCTACTCGCTTTATCCCTTATTGGGATATGCGTATGGATGCTGTATTGCGTTTTCTGTTGCATTGTATCAAGCTTTTAAACTATTAACCTATATCGAAAGAAACAATGCTTTCTCCGAGTTATCACTTAAATCTATGAAGGTTATAAAGAAATGTGGTTTAACAACCATTTTCTTCATCGTGTTAGGGATAGTAACCCTAAAGGTAATTGCTAAAGTCACAGGAGATGATCCAGCAGGTCCTATATCATTAAGTCTAATGGGTATTTTAGCAACAAGTATCATCACAGCTATTGTGGACGCACTTCAAAAGCCATTAAAACCGTCCTTGAATTAAAACCAAAAATGATTAACGAGGTGCTACGCTTTGTTCATACTTCGTGTTGCACAAAACTTTGATCTATGGCGCACTCCCACTGCAGCATGCATGCACTACCTTTTCGCACCATCTTTATTATTTACTCTGAAAGTTCCGATGCTTTAGTCTCGATTTCTTTAAACTTGTCCATTTCCGGGTAATAACCAGGATGTTTCTCTAATATAGCCATGCCTTTGCCGGCAGATATTATGGCATCCTTATAATATTCTGCCTTAAGCTGGGCATCGGCAAGATAGTACCAGTAAAAAGCGGCATCCGGCATTTCCTTTACCTTCTCCTGATAAAAGGGAACGACGGCTTTAAAATATGCCGGATATACAGCAGGTACTGAAACAAATTTTTCCCCGTTCCATCTTACTACATTAATTACATAGGCATCCCCTGTATCATGCTGCCAGAAGGCAATTTCATCAATACCATCCTTCTGTCCCTTGGCATCAGGCAGATCTTCTATATCAAGCTTGTTTGCATAGAAGCTTGCTATTTTTATAACCTTATCATTTTTCATTGTCAGTGTATCGACACCATTTCCAATTGAAGCACCTATTGACCAGGCCACAACAATGTCCTTTTTATCTTTTTCGGTTATCGATGCAATTTTTATAAACTTTACAGAATATCCCTCAGACTTGTAATTGATGAGTTCTTTATAACCCGAGCGGGCATCCGATAAGATAAGTATTCCGGCAGGGCCCTCTGTTCCATCTGCTTCAACTGTCCTGTAGGTTGCAACAATTTCATCCTTCCCGTCACCATTCATATCTACAGTTTGAACAGCCTTGCTTCCGGCTGGCTCCGAAGGATCCACAAGCTTTGCGCCTTTTGGCAGATTTTTATTTACCTCATCAAGAACAGTCTGATTCACATCGGATGCCACGTAAGCCGCCGCAGGTGGTTTGATGAGGGCCCCCGGTGTTGCCATTACGCCGCTGCAGCCCGTAACTAACAGCGTAAACCCTAGTCCTGCAATTAATACTGGAAATTTCTTTTTGGCTATCATGATAACTGCCTCCTAAAAAATAATCTCTAATGTTCATATCCTATTGTATTAGCAATATTAATTTAAGAGGTTATCTACTGATTTCCTGAAGGTTAACAATTGGTTACAGCATCATTAAACGGAAGAAATACGCTTACTTCCGTACCCTTTTGCAACTCGCTTTCTATATTAAGTTTTCCGCCGTGAAGCAATACTATTTCTTCGCATATCGCGAGTCCTATCCCGCTTCCTGCCCCCTTCTGGTTGCCTTTGCAAAACTTCTTCTTGGCGACCGGCAGCACCGAGGAATCTATGCCAATTCCAGTATCCCTTATTTGGACTATAATCCCTCTATCTGTAGTTTCAGTGCGGATATATATTCTGCCGCCCTTTTCCGTAAACTTAAGCGAGTTATCCAGGATATTGATAAGTACTTGCTTTAATCTGTCAGGATCAGCCTTTATATTTTTTATTCCCTGTTCAAGGTCCATCAATATCTCTATGTTCTGACGTTGAGCCCTCGGTATCATCTGGTCCTTTATGGAGGTCACGGTATCATTTATATTCAACGGCTCCAAATGTAGAGTTATCTTTCCTGAAGAAAGCTTGGAAAAATCAAGGAGTTCCTCCAAGAGGGATGAAAGTCTGCTGCTTTCCTTTTCAATTATGTCAAGGCCATGGTCAATACTCTCCTTGTCCTCCATTTCGGGACGCCGTAAAGTTATGGACCAGCCATTGATTGCTGTAAGGGGTGTCCTGAGTTCATGGGATATGGAGGATATAAATTCATTTTTAAGCCTGTCATTCTTATTGATTTCCTCCAGCATATGATTCATGGTATCGCTTAAGGCGCCAATTTCGTCATCATACTTCTTTGTTAGTCTTATGGTATAGTCTCCGGCTGCTATCTCCTCTGTCTGCTCAATAAGTTTTTTAACAGGATTAACGATTGTCCTTGAAAGAAACAAGCCAATCAAGGCAATAACAAATAATATGGCAATGCCCGCGGCTAAAAGAATTTTTGTAATATTGCCGATGACCCTCTTAACGTCTGTAAGGGAGGTTATGTACCGTACAGCACCTGTTATCCCTGCTCTTGTTTTCAGGGGGTATGAAAGAGAAAACACAGCCTCAGGCGGCATCCCGGTATAGCCCTGCCACACCTCCGTTTGCCCTGTGAGAGCAACCTTTATGTCCGGTGTATCTATTTTTGTACTTTCATAATTCCACAGTGAATCGGCCAAAAGTTTTCCTGTTTTATCCGTTATCTGAACCTCGGCATTAGAGGACTGAGCTAAAGAAATTGCAAGCTCCTGATAGTTAATATCCGTGCTTTGAGTTGATATATAATCATGGTAAAAGTTACCCGCACTTATGGCCTGCTTCAGCAATATATCCTTTATATTATTGATATAAAAGCTGTTGACAAAAATTATAAGAAAAGCCTCGAAGGCAAAAATTGTAATAATGATAACTGCCATATTGCTCCGCATTATCCTGCTCTGTATACTTTTCAATCCTTCTCCCCCCACATATAACCATAGCCCCTTACTGTGATTATATACTCAGGTTCTGAAGGGTTACCCTCTATTTTCTCTCTAAGCCTTCTGATATGAACATCCAATGTCTTTGTATCTCCAAAAAAGTCCTCTCCCCAGGCACTGTTTAACAGTTCATCCCTGTTCATGGCCTTTCCTTCATTTTGCATAAGTACCTTTAGCAGACTCAGTTCTCTTGGCGTAAGATCAACAGTTCTTTCTCCCTTGTAGAACTGTTGTCTGTTGCTGTCAAACCTGAATACGCCCGACCTAAGCACCGGCCTTTCCTCTATCCGGTGTATACGTCTCAGGACTGCACGAAGTCTGGCGATTAGTTCCATAGGATTAAAGGGCTTAATCATATAGTCATCGGCTCCCGTTTCAAGACCCATTATCTTATCCATATCCTGAGCCTTTGCCGTAAGCATGATGATCGATATATTCGGACATATCTCCCTTGCTCTCCTGCAGACCTCATAGCCATCAATTCCGGACAGCATTATATCAAGGACTGCCGCATCGAAATTGCATTTTCTAAGTTTTGCAAGAGCCTCTTCACCAGAGGCTGCCTCCTTAACAGAAAATCCGCTCAATTTAAGATTAAGAGCCGTGAATTCCCTTATGGATTCTTCATCCTCGACAACTAATATCGTTGCGTCATTATCCCTCATTTTTACTCCCTCTTCTGTTTATACCTCCAATTATTTTACAGTTATTTCGGAAAAAACTTCTTTTCTATAGTCTCACCTATAAACGAATCTAAAGGAGTCGTTGAATTCGACCCCTTTAAATTCATCATTCAATCCTCTCCTGCACCTGGAAAATTCTCTCAGATTGTTTATCAGCACATTGGAGTAGGGATAACAATATTTATGGTTCCATTCATAACAGTAATCATAATTGTTGTTCATGGTCGTAGCAGTTGTATGTTTTTGGACAAGCTCAGCTATTGTTTTCTCAACCAATTTATTATTCCCTGCGCAATATCTGATTCTATCCTTATCAGACTCCATAAGTGGCATCCCTTCCATCGCCATGGAGCCGTTATCCTCATCCAATTAGTTTTTCTAAATCTCTCACTGAAAAACACTTCATCATATTATACCGTATTTTTACTTTAAACTTAAGTAACATTTGTCCTTAAGGGAATAAATGAAATGTGCTTATTACTGTCCACACGGTTATGTCACATTCGTATTTTCGGTATATACAACTTTACTCCGGCGCGTGAGACGCCATTGACTAGAAAACTTCTCTCCATGGTAAAATATTAAAAGGATAGAATATGAAATTACTTTATAATATATTAAAATATTCATAGAGCTTATCTATTAATAAGTGTCCTATTATGGATTCTATGAAGGAGGAGATTGAAATGGCTAAATGCGAAAAGTGTGGTGCCGAAGTTCCGCAAGAGGAGCTCTCTGAAGTTCAAGGTTTAAAGGTATGCGAAGATTGTGAGATTAAGAGTGTCAAGCCTCCTGAGTTGAAAATTAATTTGTAATTATTTATCGGGTATCAAATGAACTAACTACTATAGCTCTTAGCGAAAAGGCTGAGGGCTATTTTATTTGTTTGACTATAAACGTTAACTAAGAAACTAGGAACTACAACTATTAAATCAGTCCTTCCTTTAAGCCTAATTTAGAAATTTAGAATTCCGGGCCTGCTATGAGCAATCCCAAAGGCATAGT
>NZ_AGAF01000232.1 GCF_000224515.1 Desulfosporosinus sp. OT
ATTGAACCGGGTGGAGCTGGTGGGTCGTGATCAGCTTATCAAGATGCTAAATCGCTACAATGAGACATTAAGGACCTTGCACGCCAAACCCTAAAACGATCATAATCGTTACTTGGATGAAATCCACAAACATTACAAGCGACTTGTCTTAACTCACAATTTCGTTTAATATGAGAAGTGAAAATATTAAGTACTCCTTCGTGTTCGCCCACTTCGGTTGCCGCCGTCGTGGGCTTTTCCTTTTTAAACGACATCATGCATCATTCAACTCCTACCCTCTTACCCTAACTTGATGTCCTTCCGAAATATAAATTACATCATCATTACAATGGACCTGGATTTTACTTTTTCCATCGAAGCTCCATTCATATCGGCCACTAATCCACCCGTTACCGAATTTCACTTGCAGAGCACTTCCGGCATGGACGGGCACACCGTTTACATAATGACGCAAACCACTTGACTCTTCATGAAGGATAATCGCACCTTGAACCCAGCCCTCTGGAATCTTATTCGGAGCCATAGGGTCTTTTTCCTCAGACCATTTACGGCATTCCAAATTAAGTTTGTATGAAATGGGTTCTACCCAAGTAACATCCTCTGAATATTGTCTTCCTGTCCAAGCAGAAAACTGTTCATTAGTAAATAGAATCCGTACATTTTCCATAAAGGGATTCCGTTGGTATTCTTCAGTATCCGTCTCTCGATATTCGATTTGTTGAGACCATATTGCTGAAATAAAATCATCCGTACTCATAAAACGGGAAATTGGCAACGTTTGGACAAATTGAGCCCGCTTTTTACCGATAGACGTTTCAGCGAAATCTTCTTTCTCTCTATGGCATAAATCTCTATACACTAGGAACATTCCAAAATGGTACATAAAGATATCGATTTCACCACTCATATGTTTGTCGATAATTAGCTTTACGAAGGTAAGCCGATTTGATTTCGACTTTATAAGTTCATAGGAGATAAGGATTCTATGCTGAAGTTGAAGATTCGTGAAGAATGACTTTGAATATTGGTATTCGTAGCTCACAGATTGACGATGAATAGATCGGTTAATAATCACGGGCCATGTGGCTCTTGATTTGCCTCCGAATCCCCGTTCACTGAGTCCGATGAACATTTTTTCTAATTGAGTCACAGCGTCCTTTATGTGTACTGACATTGTGGTTAACCCCCTTTCTTTCCTCACAACCTTACGGATCTACCCTTGAGGAATTGATTTTGAATCCACCCATTATGAGTTAAGGCATTATAAGCGTAGGATAAATCTTCTCGCGCATTAACAGTTTCAACCTGAAAAGGCTTCAAGGACATTTTGTATATCCCCCAGTAACTTGATTTCTCAACGGTAACGCCCAGCTTATAACCGTTAATTACAACGTTAAAGTCGTATTTCAATTTACTTCAACCCCTTAGTCTTTCCGCCTAAAAAGAGGAAACGTCTTGATTTACTCACATTGGGCGGCATTTTCTTTTTGACTTCTCAGTTTATTTCGCCTGTTTCCATACAGGATCTTCCACAATTACGTCGAAACTACTTTAAGATGCCCCCTTTATACAATTGCTTGCTTATGCAGCCGCCCGTTCTCCGCCTCCTCCTTAAGTATCTGCTTAAGAACCAAACGTGCCAACAAATCAATCCCTCTTTCAGGATTAGGATGTGGTACAAATTTAACAGTAAGATTGACTGTGATCTCTTGCGGTTTACGTGACACTATCTTCCCCTCCTTTCGTTAACATACTAGGGGCTATTACTTGCTTCTCTCCTTCCCCCATTTTCGGGCTTTATTTTGGGCAATTTAATTATCTGTGGATATTTTTATTACCCACGATGACAAAAAAATAATATTGCTTTTTAAAATAGTATTGACCCGGATAATTTTATTACCTATAATGGATTAAAGATAATAAAATTACCTGTTGATAAGCCTCCTTTTCATTGATTCAAAGTAATCTGGAAATAAAACTTTTTCATCAATATCAAAATATTGTGCGAGTTTAAACATTAGGTCCCGGCCTGGGGTAAAAGCCCCACCTTCAATCTTTCTAACGTATATTTCCGAAATACCAACATCTTTCGCTACTTTAGCCTGTGTGCCTTTTAACTTTCGCATAGCTTTAAAAGTCAAACGCGCATTATTCATTTTCAATGTCACCTCTTTCTGTTAGATCAATTATATGGGCAATATTTTTACCCGTCAAGTAGTTTTGGGTAAAAATATTACATTTTTTTTAAATGGAGGAATATATTATGTCCATCGGTAAAGTACTTACCAAGTTAAGGACACAAAAAGGTATGAGTCAATATGACGTTGCAGATAAATTAGGAATTCAGCGATCACGCTATAATGCTTGGGAAAACGAACGCGCCGAACCAAAACTGGATATGATTAATACTTTAGCCGACTTCTTCGGGGTAACTCCTGACTACTTATTACAGTATAAAACTAAATCTGATACTCCTTCTTGGGCCACAGCCAAGGATAAGCGCGATTTCAAAAAAATGCTTGAAGAGGATGATGACCTAATGTTTGACGGCGTTCCCATCGAAGGTGATGATCGACAACGAATCAAAGATGTCCTTACTGGCCTTTTCTGGGAAGCGAAACAGATGAACAAACGCAAAAAGAAACCCGACAGCACGAACGACACCAAAAAATAATCCATGGTGCCGTTTTTTTATAAAGGGGTGCATATTAAAATATGGACAAGCTTATACATACCTTAAGACGTAAGTATAATACCAATTGCCCCTTCACTATTGCTGAACACCTTAATATCCATATCCGTTTTGCTGATCTTGGTAAATACACCCGTGGTATTTATTATAGTAAACTCAGGCGTAGATTTATCGTAATTAACTCTAGGCTAGATTCCCACTGGCAACGTTTTATATGCGCTCACGAGCTGGCACACGACAGGCTCCATAGAGGTTTAAATCGTTTCTTTATGGATCAATATTCCTTTTTAAACACAAATAGGTACGAAAGACAAGCTAATGAATTCGCAGTTCAATTGCTCCTATCCACTACAAATATACATACTGGTGAGACCATTGAACATTTCTTTCTTAGAAATGGCGTGCCGACCGAAATGATTAAATATTTTTATAAGAACTTTTAAGAACGAATTTATAGAAATCCTCTGCCCATATCTTTTTTGCCATCTTGATGAACACGTGTTCTTTTCCTTGTAAAAAAGAGGAATATACACAATGAGCAGAATTATCCGTGCAGCATCCTATGCAGATATAGGGCTTTAGTTTGAATAAGGGCTTGAGGCTTTTAGAGCCTTCGGAAAAGGAAAACCCTAGCTGGATTAGGCCTAGGTCCGACGAAATTCAGGTTTAGGTAATGAATAAAATGGTTAAATATACCTCATCTTTTAACCAACACATGTTGTATTTGCGTTGAATGTTGGTTAAACTATATTTAACTAAAAGACTATTAGGTTATATTATGTAGTGGTTAAAAATGGATGATTTGTAACACTTTCAAATTTTAAAGCTAAAATATAGTAATGACATTTAACTAACAAACTATAGCATTTTCTTGGTTTGTTGGTTAAAATATAGTTAGGAGGGATAGTCGAATGATAAAAAATGTTTTAAGGGAAGAACTTGATAGGCTCCAGCGTATGGAAAAAGTCTACCGTGAAAAGATTGCTATGCTTCCGAAGGGTAGTATCCAATATAAGTATATAAATGGCCGTAAATATCCGTATCTTTTTGTTCGAGAGGGGAAACAAGTTAAAAGTCAATATTTAAAACTTGATGAGAAAGCACTTAGTGAATTTCAGTTTCAGATTGAACAGAGAAGGAAGTACGAAAAAGTTCTAATAGATATAAATAAAGATTATAAGATAATTTCAAAGGCAATTCACTGATGAGCAACGAAAAGGATATTTTTAGGAATATTATTTGTATACTTGGAGACTTAGGCATTCTAGAACACTTGCTTTTAATTGGCAGTTGGGCTGAATATTTGTATGAGATTACCTATTTCGAAGACTTTCAAGCCAATCTACGGACCCGAGATGTGGATATGTTAATTATGAATTTGGGGCGTCCGAGAGAAAAAATTAATATTAAAAGAGCGTTGGAAGAACATGGCTTTATTTACGAGGTAGATAGATTAACTGGCGTCACAAAGTTTTTTCAGGGAACACTAGAATTAGAATTCTTAGCGCGGGAAATTGGTGCAGGACAAACGGAACCTTATGTTTCACGGTCCCTGGGGGTTAAAGTTGAAGGGTTACGTCACATGGATATGTTAATTGATTCTCAGATGAAATTAGAAATTTACGGATATTTAATTAATGTCCCTACCCCACATGCCTATGTATTGCATAAACTATTGATATGGCCAACACGCGGAGCTAAACAAGAAAAGGATATGCGTGCAATAGAAAATCTTTTAGATACTTTTGAATGCTTTTCGTCAGAGAAAGATAATTTGATAGAAATGTATCGTAATAAGCTAACCCGGAAACAAATCAAAACTATCGATATGGTTTGTAAAAATAATGCAATTAAGTTATTTACAGACCAGTTTTAACATAAGACTCGCCCCCACATAGAAATCCTATGCGTGGGGGCTTATTTATTGGACCTATCCTAGACTGTGAGTGACAGAATATAGAAGGGAGGAATATACACAAAATGAGCAGAATTATCCGTGCAGCATCCTATGCTAGATATAGTAGTGACAATCAACGCGAGGAATCCATTACAGCCCAAAATAGAGCCATTGAGGAATACTGCAAGAGAAAAGGCTATGCACTAGTTAAAAGGTACGCAGATGAGGCTAAGAGCGCTACAACGGATAATAGATCTGACTTCCAACGCATGATCGAGGAAAGTGCGTTAGGGGTGTTCGAGGTGGTGGTTGTGCATAAATTTGACCGTTTTGCACGGAACCGCTATGACTCAGCTTTTTATAAACGAAAGCTAAAACTTAACCTGATCAAGGTAGAAAGTGTTTTAGAGCAATTGGATAATTCTCCCGAGTCTGTTATTCTTGAATCAGTTCTAGAGGGCATGGCTGAATATTATAGCAAGAACCTTGCTCGTGAGGTACGTAAAGGGCTTAATGAAAATGCGATGAAAGCCACCCACAACGGGGGCCGTCCACCATATGGCCTCAAAGTTAATCCTAAAACTCAAATGTATGAAATTGACGTAAAAAGATACAAAGCCGTTCAAATGTATTTCGAAGGACTTGATGCTGATTTAACAAGAGCCGAGATTGCCCGATTAATAAATCGTGCTGGATTCAGAACTTACACCGGAGATGAATTTAAGATTACAAGTTTTGATACCTGGGCAACAAACCCCAAATACAAAGGTGATTATGTATGGAATGCCAGCTCATCAAAAGATGAATCGGGTAAACGAAACAGCCATCTCAAAAAACCTATTGAAGAGCAAATTATTCTTAAAGGGGCAATTCCGGCCATTGTTCCGGAGGATCTCTGGGAAAGGGTGAATGCTAAATTGAAAAAAAGAGAAAGCAACAGTGAAAAAGTTCGATTGAAAGCAAAAGCAGTTTATCTACTTAGCGGTAAGGTTTTCTGCTTTCAGTGTGGTAACCAAATTTCAGGTGAGTCTTACACCAGCCGTGGCCGAAAATACGCCTATTATAAATGTTCCAGCAAGTGCGAAAATAAGGGGATTCCAAAAGGACTCCTTGAGAACGTCGTTATAGATAAATTGATAGAAATTTGTTTTTCGCCTGAAGCTATTCAAAGGATAGTGGAAAAAGTCCAAAAACTGTACAAAGAAAAACAAGGTACGGTTACCAATGATGCCAAACCACTTAAAGAAGAAATCGCTTCTTTAGAGGCCAAAATAAACAATTGGATTGATGCCATTGGAGACGGTGTGCTTGACAGAAATATTCTGGCCACAAAAATTAAAGAAGCCAATGAAAAGAAAGTTTTTCTTACTTCTCAGTTGGCTCAGGTTGAAATTATTCAGAAAACGCCGGAAATTGATGACGCGGCAATCATAAAAGTATTAAACAACAGAAAAGCCGCCCTTTTATCCGATAATCCAACGGATCAAAAGGCGGTCATTCAGGAATATGTTGACACTATAAATGTTTTCTTTACTGGTGATAAAAAACTTGATATAGAGATCACTGTTAAATTCAATATGTTAGGTGTACCAATGGTGGAGGCGAGGGGATTTGCACCCCTGTATCGAAGAGCTGCCACAAAAGCGTCTACGCGTGTATCCTTTATTTTAAGTTTCGCCAGTCTTGACTCCTAAAGGAGAGGATTCAGTTCAGGCTAGCTCGATAATCTTAGCTAACGTCTCCGAGCATTGACATTAGAGCAACCTACTTATTTGACACCCTGGCCCTTCACCGTAGGTTACAGAAGGCAGGATGCTAGCGGCACTTAAGCAGCTAGGGCGTAATTATTTTCGTTAACTATTAGGTCCACCGTTTAACGAGACCAGGTGGAATCTCGACGCGCAACTCTTGCCACCGCTTCCCCGAGCGAGTCTAGAACGCCCCCATGTAAAGTTCTAACATGCTTAGTATAACACATTTTCGTGTAAAGAATAGCTAAATATCTATGGAATCGCTGCATTTTAGTGGAAAATATTAAATCAATATCTTTTTATAGTCTTCTGAGCAATAAAACCATTAGATATTTGAATTAAAACTTGTATTAAACTTAATATGCTTTATTACGATCTCTTAAAGCTCGCTCAATATCACGTTTACCTTCACGTTCGGCAAGAGATTGCCGCTTGTCGTAATTTTTCTTTCCTTGCCCAACCGCCAATTCAACTTTAGCCAAGCCTTTCTTTAAATAAATTTTAATTGGTATGAGAGTTAAGCCTTGCAACTGAATTTTTCCGACTAATTTATTAATTTCAGCACGGTGCAGTAATAATTTACGCGGTCGCAAGGGATCATGGTTAAAGCGATTTCCTTGTTCGTAAGGGCTGATATGCATCTGATGAACCCAGACTTCGCCATCGTTCAAACGAGCATAACTGTCTTTCAAATTCACTTTCCCGTTACGGATGGATTTTATTTCTGTCCCGGTAAGGATGATTCCTGCCTCAACTCTATCTTCAATAAAATAATCATGGAAGGCTTTGCGATTTTCTGAGACAATTTTAATCCCCTCGTGAGACATAGTATTCCTCCTCTCCTTAGAATTTTAGTATACCACAAATTACCTTATATATCCAAAATAACCTTGTGGATTTCTACTCATACACATTTCAATCCATCTCTTTTTATAATAGAACTTTTTCTAATCCTTTTTTCTTAGTACCTTTCTCCAAAAGCTAATCAAATAATTGTATTCCAATATTATTATAATGCTTCCGAAATGCTTTTAACTTGCCAATGATTTTACTCTTTCGCCCTAAACTGTAAAGGTTAAAGCTTTATCGAATCCAATCCTTGGAGAAATTCATGAACTTTTAGAGCAACCTCTTCCCGTTCCGGCCCGAGCGTTAAAATATGTCCAGATTTTCCCCAATTAAGAACCTCCGGCTTTATCTGCTGCATTTCATTCTTAATAATTTGGACGCTGATGGGGTTAACTGTAAGATCCTTATCGCTTTGCATCAATAATGTTGGGCACGTAATCTCCTTTAGATTACGTCGCACCTTGCGAATTGCCCTGTTCAGAGAAATCAGAGCATCCACTGGGATCCTCTCATAGACAAAACGTTCATTTTCCAGCTGAGAGGCTAATCCTAAGTAATGCTTCTTCGGCTTTCTTACAAACGTTTTGAAAGGCCGAATAAGTCGGACATATCTGGTTCGCTGGTTAACCAGCACCATCGGTGCGTTCATGGAAACAATCCCCTCGGTCAAACCCAGAGTAGCCAGATGAAGTGCTAACAATCCCCCCATAGAAAGACCAACGACAATCACTGTCTGACAAGACTTTCTCAGTTCCCTTACCCCAGCTTCCGCATCTTTAACCCAGTCCTCCCACTGTGTTTTGGCCATCTCTTCCGGAGTCGTTCCATGCCCTGAAAGTCGTATCCCCAGAACCGACCACCCAAATTTAGCTAACCGTTCACCGATCAAGCGCATTTCCGAAGGAGATCCTGAAAACCCATGAATTAGTAAGCACCCAACATGGTTTCCTGGGAAATTAAAGGGCTCAAGTAAGCGTTTTGTTGGTTCAACCAAAACCATCCCTGCTTTCCTTTTCGAAGCCTGTCTTCGAAAAGTCTTGGATAATAGCACGAAAGGGGCACCTCATTTGAAGTGCCCCTCTTGATTGACATTATAACTGGAAAAATAGAGCATTGATCAGGTTTTACTATTTAAGGATAGCTAGACCTAAAGAACTCAGCAAAAATACACCCGCTAAAACGGCCGTAAGTTTCGCGAACAATTCATCCATACCTTTCTTTTTCCCAAACACTGATTCGCCAGCCCCTGCAATCGCACCTGACAACCCAGCACTCCTTCCAGACTGAAGCAATACCGTCGCAATGAGTCCTATAGAGCTAAGGACCAAAAGTATAACCAAAGCAATTACCAATTTACTCACTCCCTAAGGCAACCCTAGGTCACCATTCGATCAAACTACTACTTATTAAGTAATAGAACTATTCTAGCACATGCTTCAGCAAAACTCAAGAAACTTCAGGTTAAGTGAACTATCTCTGTTCTACCTAGCTAACGCTTTCCTGCCGCGATAAACTGCGCTCTCCCCAAGTTCTTCCTCAATTCGGAGTAGTTCATTGTACTTGGCCACCCGTTCTGTCCGTGCCGGAGCTCCTGTTTTTATCATACCTGCATTGACGGCAACAGCCACATGAGCGAGAGTGACGTCTTCCGTTTCGCCTGAACGATGCGAAACCACTGCTGTATATCCTGCCCGTTTGGCCATCTCAATGGCATCCAAGGTTTCAGTTAAAGTTCCGATTTGGTTGAGCTTAATGAGAATCGAGTTGGCACATTTCTCCTTAATTCCACGAGCCAAGCGCTCCGGGTTGGTTACGAATAAATCGTCCCCAACGAGCTGAACACGATCTCCTAAGCGCTCGGTCAACTTACGCCAGCCTTCCCAATCGTCTTCATGCAGTCCATCTTCTATAGAAACAATCGGATACCGTTTGATCAGTCCCTCATAGAAATCAATCATCTCATCCGAAGTCTTCTTGACCCCCTCACCAGCTAAGTCATAGATTCCATTTTCGTAAATTTCTGAGGCTGCGACATCAAGAGCCAACGCCACATCTTCTCCTGGAACATATCCTGCCCTTTGAATAGCGTCGACAATGCAGAGTAGCGCATCTTCGTTGGATTCAAGGTTAGGCGCAAAACCACCTTCATCCCCGACTGCTGTTGCAAGGGCTTTTTCTTTTAAAACGGCTTTCAGACTGTGGTATACTTCTGTCCCCATGCGCAAGGCCTCAGCAAAGCTCGACGCTCCGACTGGCATAACCATAAATTCCTGAATGTCCACATTGTTATCGGCATGACTGCCACCATTCAAAATATTCATCATCGGTACCGGAAGCTCTTTGGCATTTACCCCGCCTAAATATTGATAAAGCGGTAACCCTAACGACTCCGCAGCCGCTTTAGCTGCTGCTAAAGACACTCCAAGGATCGCGTTCGCACCCAGTTTCCCTTTATTTTCAGTTCCATCAAGTTCAATTAAGGTCCGGTCTAATCCTGGTTGGTCGAATGGATTCAGCCCCTCTACTTCTGGAGCAATTAACGAGTTGACATTCTCAAGTGCTTTCAGTACGCCTTTGCCCATATAACGGGTTTTATCGCCATCCCTAAGCTCGACTGCCTCAAAAGCCCCCGTAGAAGCGCCTGAAGGAACAGCGGCACGACCTATAATCCCATCGGTGAGGACAACATCTACTTCTATCGTTGGGTTTCCTCGAGAATCCAATATCTCGCGTGCATAAACATCTGTAATGAAATTCATTTGTATATCCCCTTTCATTTTTAGAAAAACCCCGAATTTTGGAGTCCTTACTTCCTCAAGTGCCCTTTAACCCTTTAAATGGTTCAAAGAGTTTAAGCTGGTCTGGACTGCTTTAATTTACGATTTAAGTAACGATTTCCCCGTCATTTCCTTCGGTACGGGAATATTGAGCAATTCGAGAATGGTGGACGCAACATCACACAAAGCGCCGCCTTCTCGTAGCAGTTGCCCTTTGAACGTATCATTAACCAAAATGAACGGTACTAAATTTGTGGAGTGGGCCGTCAACGGAAGCTTCGTCTGGGGATCCACTTTTTCTTCAGCATTCCCATGATCAGCTGTTATAAGGAGGGTCCCGCCCACTTTTTGCAACTCATCACAAATCTCGCCTAAACATTTGTCGACCGCCTCCACGGCTTTAACTGTTGCCTCGAATACGCCAGTATGTCCAACCATATCCGGGTTGGCAAAGTTAAGAATGATCACATCATATGTAGTTTTCCTCAGTTGCTCTAGGAGTGTTCGCGTTAATTCTGGGGCACTCATCTCAGGCTGGAGGTTATATGTCGAAACTTTGGGTGAAGGAATGAGAATTCGTTCTTCGCCCGGATCAGATTCTTCAATTCCGCCATTAAAAAAGAACGTCACATGCGCATACTTTTCAGTTTCTGCAATCCGTAATTGCTTTAATCCATGTTGTGAAAGAACTTCTCCCAACGTATTTTTCAAGTTCTGTTGCGGGAACGCAATCGGTGCGCAGATTGTGTCCTCATATGAAGTCATACACACAAAGTGGACACGCGGGTGAACTGGGCATTCAAACCCTGTAACTTCATCGTCTACGAAGGCATGAGCAATTTCCCGCGCCCGATCTGAGCGGAAGTTAAAGAAGAGTACACTGTCCCCCTCTTGAATAGTGCCCACTGGTTTCCCCTCTTCATCGACAATCACCGTTGGGAGCACGAATTCATCCGTCACGCGCACATCATAGGAACTCTCTACCGCAGCTAAAGCACTAGCGGCGCATTTTCCTTCGCCCAAAGCCAAGGCTCGGTAGCCTTTCTCTAAACGTTCCCAGCGATGGTCTCGATCCATCACATAATAACGGCCACTTACCGAAGCGAGTTTGCCAATCCCCAGATCACTAAGTTTCTGTTCGAGTTGAGCGATATAAAGTTTGGCACTCTGCGGTAGAACATCGCGGCCATCGAGAATAGCATGGACATATACTTTCTCTAACCCCTGTTCCTTTGCCATCTCTAAAAGGGCAAATAGGTGCTCTATATGAGAATGGACTCCTCCGTCAGAGAGTAAGCCTAAAAGGTGGAAGGCCTTATTATCGAGACGGGCATGATTCATAGCTTCGACTAGGACGGGATTCTTAAGTAACGTTCCATCTTCAATCGCTTTAAAGATCCGGGTTAACTCTTGATAGACGACCCGGCCTGCCCCCATATTCAAGTGTCCAACTTCAGAATTTCCCATTTGGCCCTTTGGTAGCCCCACGGCCTCCCCTGATGCCTTCAGGGTGGTGTGGGGGTATGCATTTTCCAAGCGCTGAAAGTTGGGCAAATTCGCCTGGGCAATGGCGTTTCCTTCGGTGACCTCGCGATGACCCCACCCATCCAAAATCATCAGCAGAACTGGTTTGGCAACCTCCATCATTATATCCCTTCCACGCGCGCTACAGGAGAACCCGCGTTAAATATTAGTTTAGCAAAACTTTGAGGATCAAGGCTTGCTCCACCTACCAAAGCACCGTCAACATCCGACTCGGTCATTAGCTCGGCTATGTTTTCCGCTTTGACACTTCCACCGTAGAGAATGGGTACTTTTTCGGCGGCAGACCCCATGAGACCAGTCAAGGTGGTCCGGATTGCTGCACACATTTCTTGGGCATCTTTACTAGAAGCTGTTTTCCCAGTGCCAATCGCCCAGATCGGCTCATAAGCCACGACTATTCGGTTTAGCTCCTCTGGAGGTAAGCCAGCAAGAGCACGAGATACCTGACCCTGGACCTTCTCAGCTGCTTTTCCTTCTTCACGGATGTTCAGATTTTCCCCGACACAAAGGATCGGCTTAAGTCCTACAGCCAACGCTTTCTGCAACTTCTTCGCAATCGCTTCATCTGTTTCTCCGAACAGCTCGCGCCGTTCAGAGTGGCCAAGTATGACATATGTGCAGGCGACATCCAGCAGCATTTGAGCAGATATCTCTCCAGTGTAGGCCCCTTGGTCTGCCCAGGACATGTTTTGGGCCCCCAGGTGCACAATACTTTCTTCTAATTCATTTTTCAAGGGATAAAGTGCTGTAAAGGGTGCACACAGGATAATGTCAAGATCTGTAACATCCTTAACCTCTTCCAAAAATTTTACTGCATAGTCCTCTGCCTCGCTGACAGTCTTATACATTTTCCAATTGCCAGCGATGATCGGTCGACGAGTTGCCACTTTTTATTCCTCCACTTCATAATCCGAGGTCATTACAAGGTTCGAGGCGCAATATCTGATCTTCAGACCTCCCTGACCTCCAAACTATACTTCACCTCTAGAATCTACCTTCAAAATGTAACTTTAACCTTCAATTTACGAGTATCCTGCCTTGACTTATGCTTTATCCTGAAGGGCAGCAACGCCAGGCAATACTTTCCCTTCCAGAAATTCAAGTGAGGCACCACCCCCTGTTGAAATATGGGTCATTCGGTCCGCAACGCCCATTTTTTCTACGGCTGCCACAGAATCCCCGCCACCAACAATCGTGATCCCCCCACAGGAGGCAACTGCCTGCGCAACGCCCTCTGTTCCTTTAGCAAAAGCATCCATTTCAAAAACGCCCATCGGGCCGTTCCAGATCACCGTCCGAGCCGTCGAAATACGAGCCTCAAACTTCGCGGCGCTCGCCTGACCTATATCTAAAGCCATTTCATCGTCTAGAATCTCTGACACACTTACCGTACGGTGTGGGGCATCGGCCGCAAAGGCTTTGGCCACCACCACATCGATTGGCAATTCTAATTCCACGCCTTTTGCTTTGGCTTTTTCGATAAGTTGTTTTGCCAAATCCACTTTATCCTCTTCGAGAAGAGATTTTCCCACATTATAACCTTGAGCTTTCAGAAACGTATTCGCCATGCCTCCGCCTATGATTAATGCATCGACCTTTGCCAGGAGGTTTTCAATCACGCCAATCTTATCGCTCACTTTGGCACCGCCGATAATGGCCACAAAGGGACGTTCCGGCCTTTCCAAAGCATTACCCATAAATTCAACTTCTTTTTGCATAAGTAAACCCGCCACGGCTGGTATATAATGGGTAACCCCTTCAGTTGACGCATGAGCACGATGGGCAGTTCCGAAAGCATCATTGACAAACAGGTCGGCGAGTGCAGACATGTCACGGGCAAACGCAGGGTCGTTTTTCTCTTCCTCCGCATGGAAACGGACATTTTCCAACAATAGAACCTGCCCATCTTGCAGCTTGCTAACGGCTTCTGCAGCCACTGTCCCGACACAGTCTCCAACAAGACTCACGTTTTGTCCCAACTTTTCGCTCAAACGTTGAGCTACTGAATCTAAAGAATACTTCGGATTGACCTGGCCTTTAGGACGGCCCAGGTGAGATGCCAAAATCACACGAGCACCTTGTTGGACGAGATATTCTATTGTAGGCAGAGAGGCTCGTATGCGCGTATCATCCGTTATCTGTCGCTGCTCGTCCAGAGGTACGTTAAAGTCCGCTCGAACAAGAACGCGTTTTCCCTGCACCTCGACATCATTTACACTCTTTTTGTTCATACCAAAATCCCCTTTCCCGTTAGCTAGGGTTCGGATTGCACTCAGTTTGTTTTACTATTTCTATAAATATACCTTAGTATACCGAGAAAAGAAACTTCCTACTCTCCCGAACTTTCAATCAATTGATCGGAGCAATTCTCTAGTTGAGAACGCTTTATTCACTACTTCTCCATTAACCTGCGGTTTCCTGCCGGACAAGGCTTATTCCAGCCTATATTACAAAATACTCACGGTTCCCTCATAAATAACTCCAGCAAGAGCATCTACCGTTATCCTCTGTCCCTCGGAAATTGTAGTCATAATTTCCGGCAAACCTATAATCGCCGGGATGCCATATTCTAAAGCCGCAATGGCGGCATGAGATGTTAAACCAGATTCTTGAATGACTAATGCCCCAGCCAACGCTATGAGCGGAACATACCGAGCATCGGTGGCGCTAGCAACAAGAATGTCACCCTTGTTAAACGTATCATGCTCAGCTTGATGGACCATCCGGGCGGTCCCCATATATGATTTTCTCCCAATACCCTTCCCCTTGGCTAGTATCCCTCCTACCACTTGGACTTTAATCATATTCGTCGTGCCAACCTTACCAACAGGAACCCCTGCCGTAATTACCACAATATCCCCTGTTCGAATGTATCCTTTATCTAATGCTGCCGTTACTGCTACTGACAATAACTGATCGGTTCCCGGGCTTTCCGGAACCACAAGCGGTTCTATCCCCCATTGTAACGCGAGCTTTCGAGCAACTTCCGGAAAAGGTGTAGCAGCTACTATAAGAGCTTGAGGACGATATTTAGAAATCATCCGCGCAGTGATACCGGATTGAGTGGGAGTTAAAATAGCCGTCGCGTTGAGGTCACCAGCGATACTGTAGCTGGCATAGCTAATGGACTCCGCGACATTAAGATGGGGATGGCGTGTTGCCTTAGTTTCTAAAAGTGTTGTTTCTGTTCGTTTAGCGATTTTATCCATCATGCGCACTGCTTCAATGGGGAATTGTCCGGCTGCTGTTTCGCCAGACAGCATAATGGCATCCGCTCCATCTAAGATGGCATTCGCAACATCACTGGTTTCCGCCCGAGTAGGCCGAGGTTGCCGGATCATAGAATCAAGCATTTGGGTTGCCACAATAACCGGCTTCCCGAGTAAGTTACATTTTTGAATCATTTCCTTTTGATAAACTGGGACTTCTTCAACCGGGACTTCAACTCCCAAGTCTCCGCGCGCAACCATTAATCCATCGACAACTTCTAAAATAGAATCCAGATTGTTAATTCCTTCTTGACTTTCTATTTTAGCAATAATCTGAGCCGTTGCTCCCATTTCCTCGACAATTCTCCGCACCGCCAAGATATCAGACGCTTTGCGAGTAAACGAGGCGGCAATAAAATCGATCCCCTGGGTAACACCGAAACGTATGTCTTCAATATCCTTTTCAGTCACTCCAGGTAATCTAATCGAAACCCCAGGGACATTGACTCCCTTTTGTGATTTTAAGATACCACCATTACACACCCGCGTCTTAATCTCTTCTTGCTGTACCGAGATAACTTCCAGATCCAGCTGCCCGTCATCAATTAAAATATGTGTCCCGGGAACAACGTCTTGCCATAATTCTGGATAGGTTATTCCTACTCTTTCAGAGGAGCCCATTGCAGATTTCGTATCTAAAATAAACTCCGCAGCATTAGTAAGTATAATTCCCGTCTCTGGCACCATACCTGTACGGATTTCTGGCCCTTTAGTATCAAGTAGGATGCCTAGATATTTTCCCGCCTGCGCAGCTTCTTCTTTTAAGGCGGAAATTCGCACGCCATGTTCTTCATGGGTTCCGTGGGAGAAATTCAACCGGGCAACATTCATCCCTGCCGTCAACAGCTGTTGGATTTTTTCTCTGGATTCGCTTGCAGGACCAATCGTACAAATAATTTTTGTCCTTCTCATTTCAGTAACCTTCCTTATCCGTCCCTATAAACTGAGTTTTGAGTTTGCTTAGAAGTTCATATTCCATAAATGCCGCAAGCTTGTAGATACAGCATCGATCCCCTTGGAAACAGCAAGCCTTACGTCCTCTTCGGTTCTCAAGAGACCGCCACCGAGAACCGGCACGCCCAGAGCATCCTTCATTTCCTGAATTACAAACTGAGGAACGGTCGCGGGTAAGATTTCAACTGCATCGGGCTTTACCGCAGATGCCATCTTAATGCCTGTTTTGACTGACTCTGAATCTAAGACAAACAAGCGCTGAATAACCACCATACCTTCTCCGCTGGCATATTTGACTAAGTTCGGTTTGGTCGTCACCAGACCACGTAGACCCATTCTGGCCAGGAGGTGTATCCCCGCTCTATCCTTGCCCGCTCCTTCCAGCATATCCAAGTGGACAAGTAAAACCTTATTATCAGCGTGAATCTTTTTTATGATGGAGGGTAGTACATTAATGTCTGCACCTAATAGAAAGATAGTACCAATATTGGGATGGTGGATTGCTTCATTTAGATCCTCTACCCTACGAATCGTTGCCCCAATTTTCTTGTCCAACATAACAGATTTCAAAAAATCCATTTTCCCATCCCCCTACTCCCCGTATAAAACGCCTAAATATCCATTTTTCTCATTGTCCTTATTATGCTAGAAACCATTAAGAACTATCAGCCATATGCGAATACTTTTGTTAGAAAAACTTCTCACAGACTATCTCCCTGGCCTCTATTAAATAGGTCGGCAGCCTACAAGCCACTCCTGACTATCAACTTGATTAAATCTAAAATACGGTTGGAATAACCCCATTCATTATCGTACCAAGTCAGCACTTTAACCATGCGCTCGCCCATCATCATTGTTGACAATCCATCGACGATGGAGCTGGCTGGATTACCATTTAAGTCATGGGAAACGAAAGGTAATTCTGTGTACTCCAGATAACCCTTTAATTTACCTTCTGCCGCTTGGCGTAAAGTCGCGTTTATTTCTTCCTTACTAGTTGGCTTGCTTAGATTAGCTACAAAATCAACCAAAGAAACATTCGGTGTCGGGACCCTAACGGCCAATCCATTCATTCTACCTGCTAATTCAGGTATGACCAAGGTAACTGCTTTGGCTGCACCCGTGGTCGTCGGAATCATCGATTGATAGGCTGCTCGAGATCTCCGCCAATCCGAATGCTCCAGATCTAAAATACGTTGATCATTCGTAACCGAATGAGTCGTAGTCATCATCCCTTGCTCAATCCCAAAAGCATCCAATAAAACTTTGGCTACGGGAGCAAGACAGTTGGTTGTACAAGAAGCGTTCGAAATAACATGGTGCTGCAACGGATCATATTTATCATCATTAACTCCCATGACGATCGTAATATCTTCGTTCTTGGCCGGTGCAGAAATGACGACTTTTTTGGCCCCAGCCGTTAGGTGTTGAGCGGCGGCATCACGCTTTGTGAAGCGTCCAGTGGACTCGATGACAATATCTACACCCATTTTACTCCAAGGCAAATCCGATGGACTTCTCTCGGCCAAAATTTCAATGGGTTTGCCATCAACGACCATCGTTTTCCCATCAATCTCAACTGAATTAGAAAGAATTCCATGAACCGAATCATACTTGAACAAATGTGCTAATAGATCTGGGCTTCCTAGATCATTGATGGCTACCACTTCAAACGGAAGGGATTGCTTCAGAGCGGCTCGTAAGGTAAGCCGACCAATTCTACCAAAACCATTAATTGCTACACGAATACTCATTAAAATAACCTCCTCTTATTTATCTGGATATAGTCTGTGATCACTAACTTATATAGAATAAAATCGTATCAATAATAACAATGTTTCCACTTTTCAAGAGAAATTGTTCCTCAATTACCGCCTTCGACCATTTCCTATGAAAAATACAACCTCTAATAAAGTACTTCCGATTGGAACCACTTATCAGAGGTTATCTCCTTTACTCCTAACCCACTTTCAAATTTTAACCTTAATTATTATGGTGACTTTCTCAAGTACTCAATAAATATATTTCCCCAAATAAGTTAGCTGTTCCGCAAAACCCTGATAAATTCCTTCATGTAAAAAGGTAAATCTAACGGTTTTCTGCTGGATACGATATTCCCATCCACAACAACTGGTTCATCACGCCATATTCCACCAGCATTGATCATATCATCCTTTATTCCTGGCGTACTCGTTACCTGTTTGTCCTTTAAGATACCCGCCGAAGCCAGCACCCAACCTGCATGACAGATATGACCGATCGGTCTACCCTTCTCATTCATGTATCTTACAATCTCAATGACTTCCGGAAATCGTCTCAATTTATCTGGCGCCCATCCCCCCGGAACAAGCAACGCATCATAGTCCTTATAATTTATATCCATAAAAGAATACTCAGATTTAGCCGGAATGCCATATTTGCCGGTATACGTTTCATTTGCTTTTTCTCCGGCTAAGTGAGTAACTATCTCTTCCTCCATCAACCGTAGAATGGGATACCAAAGTTCTAGATCTTCAAAATTATGATCAATAAGACAGAGTACCTTAATTTCTCTTTTCAAATATATTCACGTCTTTCCTGTTTAGGAGTGGGCCTTAATACTTAAGCTTAGATTCTGTCCCTTTCAATAAGCGCTGATAATTAGCGCGATGACGTACGAAAACCAACATGCCTGCCACGAAAACGAACGCTTTATAAGCGAGAGGAGCTGGTGAAAAAAGGGTCAATAAAACAGCTGTTGCAGCACCTAGGGTAGACCCCAGCGAAACATAACGAGTAATCAACGTAACTAAAATAAAAACACCTATAGCAATCAGGGATATCCCAGGTACTAGTACCGTAATAACGCCAAATCCTGTTGCAACACCTTTGCCCGTCGGCTTAAATTTAAAAAAGGGATTCCAACTGTGTCCTATTATTGCCAGGATCCCACCGCCTACACCACCCCAAGGACCCCACAAATTAAGACAAAGCGCTGTTGCTAAGACACCCTTCAAAGCGTCCCCCGCAAACACAGCTAAGCCATACTTCGCACCTAACAATCGAAAAGCATTCGTTGAGCCAATGTTGCCACTTCCTTGTGAGCGAATATCCACGTGTCTGATACGCCCAGCTAAATAAGCAAATGGTATGGCCCCTAGGAAATAAGCACAAAGTAATGCCAAATACTTTAACATGCCCTTCTGACCTCCTCTTTTAAGCGCCAAGTTTCTCTAGTATCCTATCTCGTCTTGCGCGTTACTCTGGGCTGAGAAGGAAACTTCCTTATAACTACACCTACCATGGTTTGCTTGTTAGTTTATCAGATCTTAGCGGAAAATCAATTCAGCAAGTTCCTACTTTAAATATTTTCCGAAGTATACCTCGGGTTGAGGCTAGAGCAGTCATCGGTTGGATACAACATTAGAGTTTTGAGGTTTAGAAATATTGCCTGATTTAGTTTATCAGACCATATGCTTTGGCCAGGATGCACACAGGATGCTCCGTCAGCAGGCCCGTGCCGTGCTGAATTTGCACTTTACACACTCCACATTCAGTCGTCATACCTTGAAAATCACCGCGACCTGCCCCCACATTAATGGCTTCAAAAAGTGTACTGCCAATTTTCATTGCTTTATCATATTTCTCAGCCTTAAAGCCATAACTACCCGATAAGCCACAACAACCAGCATCAAGATTGCGGATTTTTACTCCGGGAATTAATCCCAAGATACGCAGAGCCGGCGTTCCAATTCCTTGGGCCTTTAAGTGGCAGGGAGGATGATAACCGTAGGATGCCTTAACTTCCTGAAAATCAAGGGGTAATTCTCCTTTTTCATATAGTTGCCATAGAAACTCGAACAAATCATACGTCTGGGTTCCGATGAGCTGAGCCGATGTCGTCTGCAATTTTGGATAATCTTCTTTCATTGTCAAACCGCAGCTCGTACAAGATGTAATAATCGGCAGCCCCGCTTCCAGATAAGGTCGCATTAATTCCAAATTATAAAGGCCGTTCTTATGAGCCTGCTCAAACTGACCGTTCGCCTCTAATGGTAAGCCGCAGCAATGGAAATTAGGTACTATGGTCTTATAACCCAGATGCTCTAAGACTTTAATCATAATCCGACCTGTATCAGCTTCGTTATAGCGTGTATAACAACCTGGGAAATAAACAACCTGTTTACGAGCACTTGCTCCAAGCTTTTCACCTTTGTCACCCTGCAGTTTCAAAGGTTTGGCATAGGCTGGCAAGGGGCCACTCTCGCTAATTGACAGTGCTCTATCAAGGGCCACGCGGACAAGTTTAATCTTTAAGACTTGATTTGTCAGAGACGGCCATATGACCCCGAGCTTGCCCAGATATTCTGCCCGACCCAAAACATAACCCCTCAAACGTAATTTTAGACTCAATGGGTTACTGTTCGGCGCTTGACGAGCGGCTCTCCGGGCATTAAGAATCATCTCCGTTATTTTAACGCCGGATGGGCAAGTCAGTTCACAGGTCTTGCAATTAGAGCAATCATCTAAGGTTGTTTCACCTTGAATGATCTGGCCCATACGAAACCGCTCCATATCTGGTCCTAACCCTTTTGGACCAATAAAATGCGGGTTAACTTTAGCCACCGGGCACTGAGCTGTACACACACTACATTTTTGACAAGCATCCAATCGAGCTGCCAATTCATCTCTTGAATCCACAGTCAAGGATCCCCCTTCCTTTCTAAAATGCTCCGCTCACTAAATCAATTCAGCTGCAACATAACCAGATGTAAGCGAAACCCCTCCCCCACACCTTTGAGTCCAAGGATCCCAGTGAGCAAGCATTCTTCCCACAACATGGACGTTATCCCAAACTACTTGTCCACTTGTAGGATCGAGGGGCCGCTGGAATTCATCGGTTTCTACGCCGGCCTGAGTAAACGGTTGAGGAGCAAAAAACTTGGGCCCACTCCACTCATTTGGCACATAGAGAGGTAGATCAAAAACGCCTTCAGTAATTGATTTTCTCGCCATACTCACTTTGATTCCCCCACCCAACAGTCCGCCTGTCGCTAAGATGAACTTCTTACCTTTCAACCGCAACGACTTGCCCATACTGTGGACTATTAGTTCTTGACAGGTTTTAGCCTGACCTTCAACCGTCGCTTCGCCGTTTATAGATACCGCACGAGCCCCGATCATCAGCTCACCGCCTAGATCGGTAAAGGTATGCTTGAGATATTCTGCAAAATAACGACCATGTGGGCTGGGTACAAAAGAACTCATTTCCATTACAGGCAGAGAGAATTCGTTCCTAAAGGGCTTCGTGCGCGAAGAGTCAAAGTATCCCCTGACCAAACTGGGCAGAACTACGACAACCTGGCTTGAGGACTTACCCGCCTCCTGGTACTGTCTTTTGATCCCTTCGATCTCCTGAGCGAGAGCTCTTTGCCCAGCTTCACTCCTCCAGATGGCTGCATAATCAATACTCGACACACTTTTACCCAGTCTGGTCCATTCTGCAAGAGCCTCCACCTGCATCTTTTTGACGCTCACCTGCCAACCTGGAAATTCGCGTGTCATGTTAGCTGCCACGATCTCTGGAAAAAAATCTTTCAATCCTTCAGGCACTAAAAGAACGAACCTTCCCTGCGCCTGACGATTGGGAAGAACCATGCTGCGCGGCATGAGGTCGCCTTGACGCACAGAACCTAAGACAGTAAAAGCAGTCTGTGGCTGATCACTCACAACATACTCCGGACAGATCTCCTGAACAAAGTGTTGGCCTTGAAGTATGGCCTGTGAATCGAATAAAGTATAGGGGTGTTTCGGCAAATGGCGCAGACCCTCAACGTCTCCATAATCAAAAATCCCGGAGAAATAAAAGAGTGTTCCGACCCCTTCCGTGACTAAAAGGACTTTTTTGCCTCGTTGGGCGGCTCGAATTCCTGCTATCCAACCAGCTAGACCTCCCCCCACCACTATGGCATCCCACATCTCGTTCATCCCTCACTTTCTTCGACTTTGAAATTTAGAACGTTCAAAAACAAAGCCCGTGCTAATTCACTTTCCCGAAGTTGCTCACCCCAAAGAACTGGCGTTATCCCTCGCCAACGTTCGCTTAAGAGGATTTGATATTCTTGGACAGTTCTCTCCCAACCACCAAACCTCTCTTGAATCATAGGGGTCGCCCGATAGGTACAATAGGTACCTTGACAAGTCCCCATTCCCAGTCGAGTCTGCCGACGGAGATCATCAAGCGAGTGAATCGAGGGATCTTGCAGAGCATGCAGCACTTCTGCTTGCGTGACCATTTCACATTCGCAAACATACTGTCCCAGCAGCGGTTGACAAGCTATAGCCTCAACGACGGATTCGGCTTGTTCGTTTAATCGTTCCATCATCTTGTCTGCAGCCGCGACACCTAATAACTGGCGAGCCTTATCCCAAACTTCTGTTGCTAGTTCATTTTGCAAGGGTTCTTCCGCAGTACGGCATACCGTTTGCACCCCTAATTTCGCAGCAACCCAATCGGTTACTTTCTCGGCCATCAAGCGGTAAGTCGTTAACTTGCCACCTACAATACTAACAAGCCCACGAACTCCGTCCTTCTTTTCATGATCGATAAGCGAGAAATTCCGGCTAACTCCACGCCCTTCATGATCTGAGGCATCAACGCTTTCATACAAAGGGCGAATTCCAGCAAACGCTCGGACAACTCTCTGCTGTTCAATCTCTTCTGCCAAGTTGTGACCGATCTCTATTAAATCCGTTACATCTTGTTCATTAACCTGATGATCGTCGGGCAAGTCCACTGTTTGGGATGTGGTCCCAAAAATAGTTACGGTCTCATGCGGTACAAAAATATCGCCATCACCCGGTGTCCGCAAACGATTTATTACTCGCTTAAACATCCGTTGGTTGAATACAAGGAGAGCCCCCTTGTCTTTTTGGATGTGCACGTCAAAGCCAGACATTGCCGCAATCTCAGAAGACCAAGGCCCTGCAGCATTCACGACAATCTTACTTCGCACTTGGATCGTCTCACCTGTGATCAGGTCTTCGGCATAGGCTCCTACTACTTGTCCCTGTTCTAGCCAAAGCGACTGGACTTTACAATACGTTTGATAATTTCCTCCGTATTTTTCTGCGGACTTCACGTTCGCCCAAAGCAATTTAAAACCATCGACGGTAGCATCAGGAACTTCAAAGACCCTTGCCGCCTTGCGTGTCAATAAGGGCTCGAGCCGGAAAGCCTCTTCCAGTGGAACCTCTTTAACCGGTATTCCTGCTTGTGCACACCCTTTGATCCACAACTCCAGATAGTTTGGATCATCCCCATTTAGATATACAAACCACCCTGAAGTATCTTCAATGCAATGCGCAGCAATGCGTTTCAAAATTCTGTTTTCCTCGATACACTCCTGCGCAGCTTTATCATCTTTGACCACATAACGACCGCCACTATGCAAAAGGCCATGAAAGCGTGAACTTGTCCCATGTGCTAAATCTCCTTGTTCTAACAAGAGCGCTGGTATTCCACGCAGACTAAGGTCTCTCAATATGCCAACCCCTGTTGCTCCTCCTCCAATTACTACAACCTGGGTATCGATTTCACGCATCCGTATTACCTCCTTGCCTGAAATTAAGAACCACCAAAGAAACCGTTGTTTCACAATGGCCTCTTTGGTGGCTTCACTTATTCTCAAGCCGCCTTATATGCTTTTACCCTGCTATACAATCTCATCATCGCTTGAACACTTTCTAAATATCTCAAGCAGCGTCTTGACTCTTAATCTTCTTCCCAATCTTTGCTCCGCTCGACTGCTTTCAACCAACCCTTATAGAGTTTTGCTCTCTTCTCTTCGGCCATATCAGGCTCAAAACGCCGATCAAGCAACCAACGACTTGCCAATTCTTCTTTGCTGGCCCAGAAGCCGACTGCTAGACCTGCTAAATAAGCAGCGCCTAAGGCTGTCGTCTCAATGATTTCGGGTCGATCAACCTGAGTTCCCAAAATATCTGCTTGGAACTGCATCAGTAAATTATTCGCTACCGCACCGCCATCAACTTTCAGGGACTTTAACGCGATTCCCGAATCGGCCTCCATAGAACCTAAAACATCTTTAGTTTGATAAGCCAAGGAGTCCAAAGCCGCCCGAATAATATGGGATTTTGTTGTTCCTCGAGTCAGACCAAAAATTCCTCCCCTAGCGCGCATATCCCAATACGGAGCGCCCAAGCCGACAAAAGCGGGCACAAAGTAAACGCCATCGGTATCTTTGACTTTTTTAGCAAAATACTCGGAATCTGGGGCTACATCAATCATTTTTAAACCGTCTCGCAACCACTGAATTGCTGCCCCCGCAATAAAGATGCTGCCTTCTAAAGCATATTCTACCTTACCATCGATACCCCACGCAATGGTTGTCAACAAGCCATGTTTCGAAGCGTGTATTTTGCTTCCTGTATTCATCAGCATAAAACAACCTGTACCGTAGGTGTTTTTGGCATCCCCAGGCTCGTAGCATGCTTGGCCAAACAAAGCTGCTTGCTGGTCACCAGCAACGCCGGCAATAGGAATCTCATAGCCTAAGAATACTCCTGCATCGGTATTACCATAGACTTCACTGGAATTGTGGACCTCAGGCAGCATTCCTTGTGGTACGTCCAGCATTTTTAACAATTCATTATCCCAATGCAATTCACGAATATTAAACATCATTGTTCGGGAAGCATTGGAATAATCCGTGACATGTACTTTTCCGCCAGTGAGCTTCCAGATAAGCCAGGTATCCGTCGTTCCAAACAGCAATTCACCCTTTTCAGCTTTGGCACGGGCTCCTTCGACATTATCTAAAATCCATTTTACTTTCGTTCCCGAAAAATAAGCGTCAACCACGAGACCCGTTTTTTCTCGAACCATTTCTTCATAACCCTGGGCCTTGAGGTCGTCGCAAATAGCCGTTGTTCTCCGACACTGCCAGACAATGGCATTGTACACAGGTTTACCAGTGTTTTTATCCCAAACTACCGTCGTCTCCCGCTGATTGGTAATCCCGATGGCTGCGATTTCATCGACTTTAATTCCGGTCTTAGCTATGAGCTCTGCAATCACACCATATTGGGTACTCCAAATTTCTTCGGCATCATGCTCAACCCAACCCGCCTTTGGATAGATTTGGGCAAATTCTTTTTGGGTAACTCCAACAATCTTACTTTCTTGATCAAATAGGATTGCGCGGCAACTTGTCGTGCCTTGATCAAGAGCCATAACGTATTTTTTCATAAATCACTCCACCTTATAATTTATTCTTGTATAATCCATGATTTCACTGCGAAATGCACTATTGCCAAGTGCCTGATCCTCAATTCGAGGTTATTGCAGCAGAATCAGCCATTGACTATCCCATATAGACTATTTTGTAAAGGAAAGCTCCTAAAAGACCGCCAATAATTGGACCTAGGACAGGTACCCATGAGTATCCCCAATCTGACGATCCTTTCCCCGGAATAGGCAGCAGAAAGTGTGCAATTCTAGGTCCTAAATCACGAGCTGGGTTGATCGCATAGCCAGTAGGTCCACCGAAAGATACACCGAGCCCCCAAACCAAGAAACCCCATAAAAGCGGATTAAGTCCTGTTGTCGTTGCTGATTTTGTGATTCCAATGGAAAGGCCTACAAAAACTAAGATAAAGGTTCCAATGATTTCCGTCAATAAGTTAGCAGGATAATTACGGATTGCAGGACCAGTACTGAAAACAGCTAATTTGAGTTCCGGATCTTCAGTGGCCCCCCAGTGCGGAAGATAAGCTAAATAAGTAATCACTGCACCAAGAAAGGCTCCCAAAAATTGAGCAGCAATATACATTGGCACCTTGTCCCAGGGAAATTGCCCTGTGGCTGCTAAGGCAATCGTTACTGCAGGATTTAAGTGTGCCCCACTTAATGGACCCGTCGCATAAATTGCTAAAGCAACACCAAATGCCCAACCTGAAGCTATAACAATAAGACCGCCGTTATTCCCCTTCGTTTTACCCAAGAGAACGTTAGCTACGACGCCCGTTCCAAATAAAAGAATTATCATTGTACCTAGTACTTCACCTAGAAAAGCTTGCATGCCAAAACCTCCTACAATTAATTTAAAAACTGATATTTCTTCTTTTAGAATGTATTTTTCAGACCTCTGTATTCACAATAACTTTTAAGTTCTTTAGTACCTCCTCTCTCTCCGGGGTATTTAATATCAACATAACAAGCCTCACCCCCCTAAAATCAAATGTTAAAAATTTTCTAAATATTAATTTGGTCAAAAAAAGAAGCCGAAGTTGGCTAATATTCAACTTAGAATATCAGCTTACTTCGGCTTCTCTATTACTCTAGCCTTATTTATTCAATTATTATACATATGTCGACATTTATCTGCTCGACTTGATCTATTATCAGTATATTCTCTTTTTGCAGTATAATCAATACCCTATTTCAAGAAAATTTCCTATATATTCTCCCAATATTTTGATTAAATTCAAGGCATTAAGCAATTCCCATAACTACCTGTGCAATATTGACTACATGATCATCAATCGTATATAAAAGATTAATTAAATCTACCACCGCGTAACATAATTTTTCCTGGATAAGACAATTATCTTCGTCCAGATCACAGTGCGGAGTTTGAGCTAAGGCACTAAACTGCAGACTACGTTGAAGACGCATGATTTCCGGATGCTCACGGATTACCTCGGCAGCCAAGTCGACATCCCATCTATGGAGTGCTTGAATCATCCTGGCGAAGTTTTTTGTGATCGAATTATGAAGCTCCTGCAACTGTTCCCATTCTTCGAATGGAAGAGTTATTTTATCTCGATGCAGTTTTTGAATCAGCTGCCTAATGGAGATAAAGATATCCTCGATGTAGTCCATTTCCTTCAGGATAAATTGAGCATTTAGACATTCTTCCGCCTGCTCCTCCGTTAACCCTTTATGAGATAAAGCTGTAAGAAACCGTGTTATATGCTTGTAATACCAAGCGACTTTTTCTTCAGTAGCTGCTAATACAACTGCACGCTCCTCATCCAGCGCCAGGACTACAGTTGGAACTTCTTGCATCATTTTTTCTAGAATAAGGTCCCCAAGAGCGATAATTTCAACCTCCACTTGATTTAGAGCAACAGTCGGTACTTCTAGCGAGGATTTATCGAGCACTTTGAACTTCGGGTTAAGGTCTTGCTCCGAATTATCTGGTATGCCCCACTTTAAGGCCTTGGCGATCCACGTGTTGAAAGGGAGAAAGATGAAAACCATAAAGAGGGCAAACAGCAAATGGGCATTGGCTACTTGGCGCTGCAAGTCGCTAGTTGTCCAAGTGATCAGTCGAGCGAATTCAGAGAGAAAGGGGAATACTACGATAGCGGCTACAACTTTATAACCTGTATTAGCCAGCGCCGCCCGTCGAGCATCCCTTTGCTGAGCTGTAAAACTAGAGAGCAAGGTAGTCATTGTCCCCCCAATGTGCGCGCCAAGCACTAAAGGAACCATGACATTCAAATGCAATAGTTGTTGGCCGGCTAGAGACATCATAATCGCAAATAACGCTGTGCTGCTCTGAATTACCGTCGTTAAGAGAACCCCAACCAAAAGGGCCAAGAGTGGTTGAGCCCCTATCCGGGTAAGGAATGTGTAAACCTCCGGAATACTTTTAAGGGGCGCTGAAGCCTCCGACATATTGGCCATCCCAACGAAGATAATCCCAAACCCAATCAAGGCCTGACCCAGATGTTTCCACTGACCACAACCGAAAACATGCAATATAAATCCTAAAAAGATTGCACCTAGGGCAATGTTGAGCATCTTAAAGGCAATCAGCTGAATTACAATAGAGGTTCCTACTGCAGATCCCAAGACGATTCCCAAAGCCTGGGCTAGACTCATCATACCTGCATTGACAAACTCAACGACTAAAACAGTTGTTGCAGCAGAGCTTTGAAGAGCCACAGTCACAACCATACCCAGCAAAACTGCAAGAAAGGTATTTTCCGTCAAGGAGTTGAGAATTTGTTTCAGACGGTTGGCAGCAAACTTTTGCAAGCCGTCTGATGTTGTGTGAACTCCATACATAAAAAGCCCCAAACCACCCAGAAATATAAAAACAGGCCCCAGCATGCTGATAGTTCATCAACTCCTCTACAGGCTTCTTGAATCTCCCCTTTTTTCCTACAACCTACCGAATGTTTGCTCCGTCTGGAGTTGTAACAGGAAACTCGTTCGCCAATCGTCTATTTCCTGTTCGAATAAATAAAAGTGTCTCCGCTACATTAACGATATGGTCCCCCATACGCTCCAGCGTCCTAGCCACCACCAGTCCTAACCCTAATTGGCCGTTATTGCTTTTAGTTTGACTGCCTTCTAGCAAAGCTACTTTTAAATTGGCATACACATGGTCCAAGAGATCATCCTGGTCTGCCAAATCTATGGTGATCTCTGCCTCCTCTTTCAATATGGCCAGGGTGTAATTCGTCATTACGAGCAATTGTTTGGCCATCCGTTGAATATCTGGCGGCCAATTCCCCTCCGGCTTGAGCTCACTCAGCTCAGCAATATCGCATGCGTAATCGGCGACCCGTTCGAGCTCTTGGGCCATTCTTTGAAATCCGAGAATCCAACGCAAATCCTGACTCCGCAGTTGTTGTAAACTCATAATATCGAAACTACGATTGACGATGCTGTCTCGTATTTGATCGATCACATCGTCACGTTGTTCACAATCTTGAACTGCTTTACCATGCTCAAACGCTTCCAGCACCGCACTTATTTGACTCCGCACAGCTTCCGCCAGCTCCACCGTCATCACACGCAAATTTAACAAGACCCGGTCATAACCTGATGTACGAAACATTCCCATACATCACACCTCTTTCCTTTAGATTCAATGAATAAAGCAAAATTATCTGCGTGCAAATTCCAGAGGGCAAATTTGATACTCTATATTCGATCCTTGATAGTGCTACTTGAACTGCGATTAGCCATCGAATAAAGTTAACTTATTATATTGTGGAACCTGAAGTTTCGTAACGCCATCCCAAGGTATCGATCAAATATTCTGATAATTCATATTCAAGACAGCGTGCTTTATTAAATTTATGACTCACTTCTATTCACCAGAAAGCTCATAAAATGATATGACTTGTTCTAAAACATAAAAGTCACTGGAGAAACCGCAAACAACGCTTTCTCCAGTGACTTCTCATCTCTCTATCCTAAGCTTCATACTTCCTAACCCCAATATACTCATCTTTCACCGTTCTCAGCCGCCAGTGCGGCACGGTCCCCCTCCCGCCATCCTGCATGAAGGTTAATACGTGCAAAGACAGTGTCTGTTAGAGGGGTAATCCGTGCGAAAACAGTGTTTTCGTGGGCTACAGGGATACTAGGCCATCACGGCACCTTGCCATCCTGCAAGAAGGGCTAATACTTGCGAAGACAGTGTCTTCGGGCGGTGCTCTAATCTCAAACGTCCTGTTTGAGTCATGGCCGTCGGACGCCGCATCTGGCGGGAACCTCGCCCGCTCTCATCAAGCACTTGAGCCGTGATTTGGCCCACGACCGTAGTGGCTGACCGAGTGTTTCGCGACTGCTCACCCAATTAATATCGTTTCCTAACCGTTGTCGCCCCAATCCCCAACTCATCACGGTACTTAGCAACCGTGCGCCTGGAGATCCCCATATCTTTAGCCTTTAGAAGTTCAGCTATCTTTTGATCAGAGTAAGGGTTTTTAGGATTTTCTGACGTAATGATATCACGCAAGGCCAGTTTGATTTCCTCGGTCGTTATACTAGAATCGTTATTATGACCTCGCCCCATGCTATTTGCAAAAAAGAATTTAAATTCGTAAATACCCCGGGGTGTTTGTACATATTTATGGGATGTGGCTCGACTAACGGTCGATTCATGAACTCCAATTTCCTCTGCAATATCTCTTAACGTAAGCGGTCTCAAATGACGGGTCCCATACCGAAGAAATTCTGTTTGCCACTTCACGATGGCATTTGCTACTTTATAAAGGGTTAGACGTCGTTGCTCAATGCTGCGAATAAGCCAGGCCGCCGCGTTCAATTTCTGTTCTACAAATTTGCGGGTGTCTGTACCCTCCTCATGGCTTAAGACATCACGGTAGGCCTTGTTTATCCCTAAGCGGGGTACTGTGATGTCATTAACCAGGATAATAAACTCTCCACCTATTTCTTCAATCACGACATCCGGGACGACATAGCGCACCTCTCCGGGAGTGGAAAATCTGAGACCTGGTTTAGGGTCCAGTTTGCGGACCAGATCGGCCATTTCCTGGACTTGGCACAGCGAAATTTTCAAAGCATGAGCAATTCTTTGCAAACGTCCTGCCGCCAAATCTTCAAGATGCTTTAAAAACTCCGGGAACTCCGGCGGATAGTTGCCCAGGAGCGGTAATTGTAACCGAAGACATTCCTCTAGATTTCGTGCTCCCACCCCTAACGGGTCCAGGGTTTGCACCAAGGCTAGCGCTTCTTCGGCTGTTTCGAGTGAGACATTTGTTTCACGAGCAATATCTTCTAATGACAGAGTTAGACACCCATTGTCATCCAAATTCCCAACAATGTACTCCGCTACGGATAAAGAAGCAGAGACTTTCTGAACATGTAGTTGTTCGAGCAAGTGCTCCAATAAAGTTGGCGCTGAAGCTATAAAGGGATCAAATCGTTGTTTGTCCTCCACCACCACCCGTTCCTGACGAACACGATTTTCGTCCTGATCCTGAAAATAATCCTGCCAGTCTACATCCCATTTCTCATCGGCGATACTTTCTTCAGCCACAGGGGGCTCTGCATCCTCTTTACTGTTCATAATTTCTTCTTGAGTTTCCAGCAAAGGATTTTCCAATAGCTGATCCTCAACATACGTGGCAAGGTCAAGAGCGGACAACTGTAAAATAGTAATTGCCTGACGCAATTCCGGAGTCATAATAAGTTTTTGAGTTTGCTCTATACTTAGTCCATACCCTAGCCGCACCTTATTTCCCCCCACCATCTCTGATTTTAGGTTATCTTCCCATGTGCCTAACTTTAGGGTTCTATTTTTTGTTCCTGACTCGTTCCGCCAATTCATCAATCTTCCTCATCCGGTGATTGACTCCTGATTTACCGACTTTTGGCCGCAGCATTTCTCCAAGTTCTTTTAAACTGGCATCTGGATATTCCAACCGAAGCTCCGCCATGTCCCTAAGTGCGGGCGGCAAAGACTGTAATCCAATCGTATCCACAATAAGTTGAATATTTTCCAGCTGGCGCACTGCGGCGTCGACAATTTTATCCAAATTAGCAGTCTCACAATTCACTAAACGATTCACTTGATTCCGGACCCCTTTAAGCACTCGAACGTTTTCAAATTCCAAAAGGGCACGGTGAGCTCCTATAAAGCCAATAAACTCTACAATGTGTTCACTCTCTTTGATATATACTACATACCAATGCTTGCGCATGCTAACTTTGGCCCCTAATTTAAATCGGTTAACCAACTGACATAATGCTTTAGCATGTTGCGCATCATTACTGACAATTTCCAGGTGATATTCGCCTTCAGGGTTATTGATCGAACCTCCCGCCAAAAAAGCTCCTCGCAAATAAGCTTTTTGATCACAGCGCTTTTTTATAAGGTTAGGAGAGATTCCAGGATAAATTTGTCCTGCTTCATCAACCAGGCCCAAGTTTTGTAAGTCTTCTAAGCCCCGAAGATAGATTTTGACTAAATATGAATTATTTTTGCGAAGCCTAAGTTTACGGCGAACTACGATATCCACCGGACGCTTTAACACATCCTTAGCCAAGCGAAAGATCTTACGTGCAACTGGAGCACTCTCTGTAATCACATTCAAGGCATACTGTTGATTTGCACTAATTTGGAATGTTCCGTCCATGCGGACCAAAGCCGCTAGTTCTGCTAACTCGCAACAAGATTTCTGACCGCCTAAACGTGCAAGCTCTTCTTTGGTGACAGCACTAAAGGACAATTTTCCAACCCCCCTTATATCGAGGCACGAGGTTCGACTGGGAACGTTGAAGGTTCGCTATCGAACATCTCCATTCGTGCGTCGTGCATCGTACTTCGTGCTTCGCTATTCCCGGAGCTTCTGAGAGAGCAAATACGCATCAACTAAAGCAATTCTCTCTCCCATAGGTTTTAAACGAAAAAGTAACCGCACTAGTTCCTTTGCCAACCGATCTGAATCATGACGAATGACGTCCCCTTCTTGCACTAAATGCGCCTCGAAATACTTGGCACCAAGATTTTCGACGTCTTTAGGATCAGTAACGACAGGTACGGCTTCTTCCTTGACATACCTCATTAAACTCGTCGCTGTTACTTCCCCCTTATTGGCCAGTACCGCATCAACAAAGTTTGGACCGCAATGGTCCAGAATGGCCCTAAGGTGGTCGGACACACGGTAACCGTCTGTCTCCCCTTTTTCCGTCATAACATTACATACATAGACACAAGGTGCCTTTACTTCCCGGATTTTATCTCTGAGGCCTCCTACCAATAAATTGGGTAATACACTTGTATATAGACTCCCTGGACCCAGAACAATAAGATCTGCCTCCTCAAGGGCCTGCAAGGCTTCAGGCAAAGGGTGACAATCACTTGGTTCCAGGCAAACCCGGTGAATCTTTCCTTCGGTGTCACGGACCGCTGTTTCCCCTTCAACCTGGGAGCCATCTTCAAATTCCGCCTTAAGCACAATTTGTTCCAAAGTGGAAGGGAATACCTTGCCGCGGATAGCAAACACTTTACTAATTTTTTCAATTCCTTTTTGAAAATCACCAAACGTATCGGTTAGCCCTGCCAGAAGCAGGTTTCCTAAACTATGTCCTTCCATTGTTCCGCTTTCAAAACGATATGAGAAGAGCGTGTCCATAATCTCCTCTGTATCTGCCAAAGCGACTAAGCAATTTCGCACATCCCCTGGGGGTTGGATACCCATTTCAAGTCGTAATTTCCCCGAGCTTCCACCATCATCCGCAACCGTAACAATCGCCGTAAGATTACAACTGTACTGTTTAAGTCCGCGCAGGAGAGCAGAAAGTCCGGTCCCCCCACCGACAACGACAATCTTAGGCCCTCTGCGCAAATGATGACGGGCGTAAATCACATCCACGATTCTTCCTTCGTTATCTGGGAGTACTGATGAAATAATAGAGTAGAGCATGCGTTTAAAACCTAGAATGATAGCAAAGATCCCTAAAGCACTGATGACCACACCGGCCGGCACAGCTGTGAGCGGTGTACTGCCCGTCACTCGATAGATAACCTCTCTGAACTGTAACTCAGCATAGCCAAGTGCAACTCCGTCATTCATGACTGAAAACCCAGTTGCGAACAGGAAAATCCCGAGAACGGCCAGGAGAAACCACCGTTTCACTTTCAGATTGGGGTAAAGCCACTTCAGATAGCGTGAAAGTCCCTCACTCATCTTTGGTTTCATCGCGCCGTTCCATGTTTCTGATTTTTCAAGGCGTCCCGATGTTTAACACTGATGGCGTAATGACGTTCCTTTAAAAATTGTCCAACCCGTTCCGCAATGGCTACGGAGCGGTGTTGTCCACCGGTACACCCGATCCCAATAACCAAGTGTGTTTTACCCTCTTTAACATAATTAGGGAGGATGTATTCAAGTAAGGATAGGTACTTCTCCATGAACTCTTGAGCCATGGGATTGCCAAAGACATATTCCTGGACCAAGTTATGCTCCCCAGTCAGCGGACGTAAAGTCTCAACATAAAATGGATTCGGCAAAAAACGCACATCCATGACAAGATCACCGTCCATAGGAATTCCATATTTAAAGCCGAAGGATATCACGGAAACAGCCATTTGTTCCAGGCCTTGCGCTTTACCAAATAACTCAGCCACTTGACTACGGAGTTGTTGAGAGCTTAACTTGGACGTGTCAATAATATTGTCGGCCCGGATTCTTAGCTCCTCCAGTTGTAGACGTTCAGCCTGAATGCCATCTAGAACTCGACCACGAGGAGAAAGAGGATGCCGACGCCGCGATTCTTTGTAACGGCGGATCAACGTTTCATCCGATGAATCCAGAAAGAGGACTCGCAGATGAAAGCCCTCCTTTTCCAAATTGCTTAAGGCTTCACTCAGTGAGGAAAAAAATTCTCCTCCGCGCAAATCACAAACAATCGCCGCTTTAGAAACCTTGCCTCGGGACTGGGCACAAAGCTCCGCAAATTTCACAAGAAAGGTGGGTGGCAAATTGTCAACACAGAAAAACCCTTGATCTTCAAGACTTTGCATTGCCTGAGTTCTTCCAGCACCAGATAAACCCGTGATGACCACTAGCTCTAATCCTTTTTTATCCACTACTTTCACCCCCTGCTCTGATTTTAAATTACGGCTAGTCACTTAGCTGATAAAGCCTTTCCAGCTTTCCCCTGAGCACTGGCCAGTGCATCCTCCGGCGAGACGTTTCCAGCCAGCGAATTTCTCCAGGCTTCATCTTGAAGGGGAATCAACTTCCACTCAGGGGCATCTCCTTCCAAAGCCCAGGCCTTAGTCAAAGCACTATTTGCCTGGGGAAAGACACCTTTCTGGACTTCGGGAAGACGATAATATCCCATATTGGCTGGGAGAAGACGTCCAGCTTGCATCAGAGCTCCTTCAACTCCCACAGCAAGCAGTGCGCTTTCCACGGTTTGAATCGCTGGCATCATTGCTTCATTTGTCCCAACCACAGAATTTGCAATTCCCAGTGTCGATCCCAAAAGCGGTTGTCCTGGCCCACTCACCAATTCCACCAACGGCATACTTCCCCAAGGCACATTTTGCCCATTTAAGAGTTTCGCTTGACTCGCTCCCGCTATCATGTAGGGTGTTTGCCCACCCGCAAAGGCCGCTAAAGTGTTTGGATCAATACGCAGGACTTTACTACTCTGCCAAGTCAAAAGTTGTTGAAGAAACGCCACGTTGCTGGGATCGTTGATAACCGGCTTTCCCGTATTCATCAACTTCCCACCTTGCCCCCTCCACCATGCTGAAAGTGTGGCGGTATCCGCAGCTGTAACGGAAACCCCTCCTTTAGTTGAAAAAAGGTCAGCCAAATTGGCAGGGACAGTAGCTGTATCCGTTCTAAAATAAAGCAAAGGAACATCTGTCAACCAAGGGAGAGCATACTCCACTCCCCCAAATCGGAAACCAGCCAACGTTGCAGGAAAAGCATCCCGATCCAGATATGCTGTAGGCGCTAATGCCCCCTGCCCGTAAAGTTGGCGAAGGATCTCTCTCGAAGCAATAAATATTTCCGGACCTTTCCCTCCCGCTTCGGCTTGGTAAGAAAAAGCTACAAAGTTTTGTTCCGGCACATATTTGAGCTTAATGATCACCTCAGGATGGGTCTTCATGATTGTTTGAATCTGTCCTTGTAAAGCAGCTACCTCAGCCCCTTGTAGGGTATGCCAGACTTCGACTACAGCGGGGGCCGGTCCTCCTGGTTGTCCTGTCTGGGGTGTTTTCGTACACCCGGAAACGAATATCAATATAAGTATGCAAAACCAGCTCAATGTGGTTTTACACAGAAAATTTCGGGAATTCATGTTACTGCACTCCATTCATTCGTCATACCTGTAGGCCTTCACGCTCCCCTGTTGATAGTGAAAAAGATACCAGCATGACCCGTTGGATTCCCCAACCTTTAACACATCAGAAGTGAACTGGGCCACTGCCGTGTTGCGATTCCACTGACGTCGGTCCATTTCAACTGACTCTGGAATCACATTTGCCCAATAACTGGCTCGCCGAATAGTCTCCTGCTTAGTTCTCCACTCCTCTGCTTCCTCCTCAGCCTCCGAGCCAACCTCGAGCCAATCAGGAACGTTGCGTGGACGTTCCCACATGTAATAATCAAAACGCAAGGCATCGCGGAGTTTATCCCACAAAACAGCGTCATAAGGTACTGTACTCGCCAAGAATTCCCAGAGTTTGTCAAACAGGGCTTTACCTGACCATTGTCGGTGAAACCAACCTTCTTGCTGCCAAAACTCTGCAAATTGATCGTAAAAATCAAACGGTGTCACAAAGAATTTAAGAATTTCACGCAAGGCATGGGCAAACTTCCTTGAATTATAGTATTTATCGATTAAGTCTTCCATGCGTTGCAATTGAAGTATTTCACTATGTGACAAGAACGGGGTTTCTAAAATCGTATAAGGCGGATCTGGGGTGAATAGCAGACCATAACGTTTGCTTTGCAGACGAAGCCCCGACCCTTTAAGTACTTTTAAAAACCCGAGCTGGAGCATATCTGGTTTTATTAGGTAGACATCGTTAAAAGAGATCCGAAAAGTAGACCAGTTTTCCTCCGGTAATCCAGCAATCAGATCAAGGTGCAGCGGTATTTCGAAGCTTTGCATTTCTGGTATGAATTTTTTCCAGTCCTCAAAATTTTGCGGGCGCGCAACAATCTTAAGTGTCGGTAAATGAGTCGATTGTACCCCAATTTCCAATTGGATTAAACCACGTGGATAATTTCTAAAATAATCCATCCATTCATCATCTAATAGGTCTCCTGCAATTTCACAATGAACACGAATTCGGTAGGCATCGGGGAGCTTCTCGCTCTCTTCCTGCACTATATTCAAAATCTCCATCGCATGACGCTTATTAGCATTAAATGTGCGATCCACAAACTTTATCGTTCCCACACCGCTTTCCAGTAAGTGACGAAACATTCTCCGAAACCGCTCTGGCTCTAAAAATCGAACACCCTTAAACGTCGAGGACAAGCAATACTGACAGTTAAATGGACATCCCCTAGTTGTTTCAACATAGACAAGACGGCCTGTGAAGTCTTCAATCTCTGTATACGGAAGCGGGAGATCGTTCAAATCAGGCGATGCTGGTCTAGGAGGATTGACCGTGATTTTACCGTTTTCTGACCAAGCTATACCTGCTACGTGAGAAAGGTCACGACCGTTTTGCCATTCGGTAAGTAGCTCTAAAAATGTTTTTTCCCCTTCACCGATAACAAGGGCATCTACTTCTCGATGCTCGCGAAGGAACTCCTCAGCCTCAAACGATACCTCTGGGCCTCCGATGACGAACCGTGTATCTGGACAAACTGGGTGAAGACGCCTGATCAGCGCTGCTATCTCTTTCATATTCCAAATATAACAGGAAAAGCCAATGACATCGGCCTTGGCTTCATAGATTTCTCCGGCAATTTGATCAAGGTGTTCGTTAATGCTAAATTCCCGAAGCAAAACATCCGGATAAACTGCGCGAACCTCTTCTCGCAAATAGCGAAGGGCTAGATTCGTATGTACATATTTTGCATTGAGGGCAACCAAAAGAACACGCAATTCTGCCACTTCCCTTCGCTTTAAGTATAGCGGTTTAGGCCCCTTATTGCAATTCTTGTGCCAGAATGCACGAGGGCAAACAAAATAACGGAAACGAGACACCCCAAAGGAGTCCAATGCCTGAACAGGCATTGGACTCCTTTGGTCATGGACACTGAATTTCAGCCCTGGAACCCCCCCGGGAAAAGGATCGGAGCAACTTTCGGCGTAATTACACCGAAGGAATATCCTTGTTGCTTGAGGTACTGAATAATCTGGGGGAGCGCATCAATCGTTGTGACCTTAGCCCCAGCGTCATGCATCAAAATAATGGTCCTCGCTTTACCTGGTACTTGATTTTCCACGTTTTGAACGAGTTGCTCTGCCGGAACAAGAGAAGCGTCAGCGTCTCCGCTACTGACATTCCAATCATAGATCAAGTAATCTGCAGCATCGAGTGCATTATAATAGTTGACATGAAAATGGCCCTGAGTTCCACCTGGTGCCCGAACAATTTTGGGACGGACTTTAATGGTTTTAAAAATAAGTTCTTCTGTCTGTTTAATTTCCGCTAAAAAAGTCTCTGGACTGCGATAAAGCAAATTATAGTCATGGGAATAACTGTGATTTCCTATCCCTTCCCCTTGCTCATATTCGGCTTTTAAGAGGTCAGGATACTTTTCCACTTGCCTTCCCAATACGAAAAACGTTGCTTTTACACCTTCATCCTGAAGGATCTTAAGGATACGAGGCGTAGTTTGAGGGTAGGGACCATCATCAAATGTCAAATAGGCAATTTTTTTCGGTTCGACATTAAACGCTCTTACCCGCATGGCCAGCCCCGGCGCACTCGGTGGAGTACCACTTAAGAGATAATAGGGATGAATCGGGGTCTGAGGCAGAGCCGCTGGGGGCGTGGGCGCAGGATTATCATCACTTTCGTCCGCATGAACCGGAGGAAGGATATCATCTTTTTGTTCAGGTATTGGATCAGTCTGTTGTTCGGGTGTTAGTTCTGTCTCTTGTTCGGGTATCGTTTCAGTGGCTTCAGGTGTTGGTTCAGTTTCTTGTTCAGGTATCGGTTCAGCCTTTTGTTCGGGTATAGGTTCTGTTCTTTGTTCAGGTATCGGTTCTGGGGTAGGAACCTGCGGGCTTTCTGACCCCGGAGAAGTAGGAGTCTGAAGAGGCCCAGTTGTAGTATCTGCTGTAGAAATCGTCACCGGTACACATCCACCTAGATATACGCTTGTCAGAAGCATCAACATCACAACGGTTACGCGCCATCTCTGCCAATGTTTTATCCCCATGATGCCCACCCCCAATCTAGATGTTCGTAGTTCGATATATAATATTTTATTGTACTTGGAATATCAGACCACGAACAAACTCTTAGCTTTGTTTAACTAGAACAGGAATAATAGAATTCAAAACTCCATTAGTAAGTTTCTTTAATTGTATTCCCTTATTATTTATAACTGCCTGTCTTCATTTTCTTCAGCTATATTTACAACAACACATCCATGTTGATCTCTTCAAGTGTTGCACAACCCGTCAAAATCATAGCCTGTTTTAATTCATTGGTCATCGTTTTAAGCGCTAAAGAGATCCCCTCGGCGCCTCCACCGTAAGCGGCGATAATAAGCGGTCTTCCAATCAGGACTGCATCCGCACCGAGTGCCAACATTTTTAATACATCTGTACCGGATCGAATTCCACCATCAACGATTACTGGGATTCGTCCATGAACGGCGGCAGCAATTTCCGACAGAATCTCAGCCGTGCCGGGCGTATGATCGAGCACTCGTCCGCCGTGGTTCGATACGACAATTGCTGCGGCCCCCACTTCAATCGCCACTTCCGCCTCGTCCACCGTCATAATGCCTTTAATAATAAATGGTAAAGATGTGCCGGAAATGATTTCTTTCATTTCTTCTTTTGTTTTAGGACCAACGGGTTGTCCCTTTAAAGCCATAGTAACTAGACCTGCTCCGTCTATGTCCATACCTACCGCCAAGACCCCCGCTTCCTCAGCGCGCCGCAGATATTTGAGGACCTCTTCCTGCTCCCTAGGTTTAATGAACGGAATACCTCGACCTTGGACCTTGACTATAGCATCCACCCCAGAATTATACATTGCCGGGTCCGCTCCATCCCCAGTACACGCTAAAGTCCCTGCAGTTAGACAACCCTGAATTATTGCCTCTGCCCATTCTTCTTCGTTCAAAGCCCCACCCATGTTATAAACATTACCGGTAATCGGTGCGCCCAGAATTGGCGTAGCCAGATCTTGTCCGAAAAGTTTGTAGGTTGTGTCCGGATTTTTAGCACCATGAAGTGTCCTCATATTAAGACGAAATGCGGCCAGCATTTCCACATTACTTTTAAAAGATGCACCAGTTCCTAGTCCTCCCATACCTGGAACTTCACCTGCACAGACTTTGCCATTACACTCGGGACAAACCCTACAAAATCCCTTAAGCTTTTCACGTGCAGTTTGGCGAACTGTTTTCATATCCATTACATACTCCTCCATTCTTCTGTATAGGTACGATGCATCGTGCCTATAGCGACCTTATTAATCAAGAGCACTGTTACTATTATTTGTTTCTCAAAGAGTTCTATCCAGAACATAGCGTTCAATGGCTTCCGCCACCCCATCTTCCTGATTCGTTACTGTCACAATATCCGCTTGTTCCTTAATTGCCGATTGAGCATTTCCCATTGCCACACCTAGACCCGCGTACTTAATCATTTCTAAATCATTGAAACTGTCTCCAATCGCCATCACGTCTTCTTGGACAATTCCTAGACGTTCGGCTAAAGCGGCCAGAGCGACCCCTTTGTTGACAGTACAATCCGTCATTTCTAGAAAACAAGGCTTGGACTTAGTAATATGCACCTTTTCCCCATAACGTTGTCTCAACAAAGGAGCCAATTGGTCTAGCTCCGCTTCCTCTCCCATCAGAAGAATTTTTTCGATTCCTTCGGGTTCTTGGGAAAGGATGATTAAGAGATCTGCTTCCTCGATACGGACACTGGAAATTTGCGCATAATCGCGTGAAAATCCATTCCGTTTTGTCGTAATGACACGGTCTTTAAGATAAATCTGGGTATAGACCCCCTGTTCTAAAACATACCGAACAATTTCAGCTGCCACAGCACTGGGAATAACTCGTCGAAAAAGAATATCGCCGCTTAAAGCCTGTTGGACCATCGCCCCATGATACGTAATCACCGGGACGTCCAGCTTTAGTTGTTTTGCATAAGGACGGGTAGAAATAGGCATACGCCCGGTAGCAATTGTTACTTTAACGCCTTGGGCCTGAGCCCTTTGAATCGCCTTCACAACTCGAGGGGAAATTGTCCAATCATCCCTAAGCAACGTATCATCCAGATCCATAGCTATTAACCGAATCGCCACGATCTTACCACTCCTTAGTTCGTAGTTCGTAGTTCGTGGTTCGAACTACGAATATCCCATGTCACATTGTGTCTCTAAGCATTATTCTATATTATTCGACATAGAAAAGGCCATTCCTTTCCCCTTGTGACAAATTTGTAGTTCGTGGTTCGAACCACGAACTACGATTTCTGATATCTAATATCTAATATGCCCTAGGTAACGCTTTAGATACTGTCCTGTATATGATGCTGGCAAAGCGGCAACATCCTCTGGCTTCCCTGCTATCAGCACCTCTCCACCGCGGTTTCCCCCTTCAGGTCCTAGATCAATGAGCCAGTCTGCCGTTTTAATAACATCAAGATTATGCTCAATGACGAGCACTGTATCCCCTGCATCGACCAAACGATGGAGCACTTGGAGGAGTTTGTCGATATCCGCTGTGTGCAAACCGGTCGTCGGTTCATCGAGAATATAAATTGTTTTTCCCGTACTGCGTCGGCTCAATTCTGTGGCCAGCTTAATCCGTTGGGCTTCTCCCCCAGATAATGTGGTTGCCGGTTGACCTAAGCGAATGTACCCTAAGCCCACATCTTGCATCGTCTGAAATTTCCGGGAAATTTTCGGCACCGCTTTGAAGAACTCCACTGCTTCATCCACGGTCATGTCGAGGACTTGAGCAATACTTTTACCTTTATAGCGAACTTCCAAGGTTTCCCTATTGTAGCGTTTTCCCTCGCAAACTTCACAGGGAACGTAGACATCTGGAAGGAAATGCATTTCAATCTTAATAATTCCGTCTCCACGGCATGCCTCACAACGACCACCTTTGACGTTGAAGCTAAACCTACCTGGTTTGTATCCCCGCATCTTTGCTTCCGGTGTAATGGAAAAGAGTTCTCGGATAAAATCAAAGACACCTGTATACGTAGCGGGGTTTGAACGGGGAGTCCGTCCGATCGGAGACTGATCAATATCAATGATCTTATCTAAATGCTCCAATCCCTCCAAGCGCTCGTGTGCTCCAGCACGATGCCGCGCGCTGCCTAGCTTAGTTGCTAAACCTTTGTAGATAATTTCATTGACCAAGGTACTTTTACCCGACCCCGAGACCCCTGTTACACAGGTAAACAGACCCAAGGGGATACGCACATGAATATCCTTTAAGTTATTTTCTCGAGCTCCAAAAACTTCAAGCCACTTTCCGTTAGGTTGCCGGCGGTTCTCGGGCACCAAAATCTGTTTTTGGCCACATAGGTATTGCCCCGTGATCGATTCCTCGATAGTTTTGATTTCCTCAATTGTGCCCGCGGCTACTACTCGCCCGCCATGGGCCCCGGCGCCTGGACCAATATCAATAATATGGTCTGCAGCAACCATCGTATCTTCATCATGCTCGACCACAATTAGGGTATTCCCAAGGTCCCGTAAACGCTTAAGTGTTGAAAGAAGGCGAGCATTATCCCGCTGGTGGAGCCCAATGCTCGGTTCATCCAAAACATAAAGGACACCCATCAGGCTTGACCCAATCTGTGTCGCCAAGCGGATCCGTTGTGCTTCTCCCCCCGAAAGCGAACCTGCGGAACGTGCCAGCGTCAGGTAATCCAACCCTACATTCACCAAAAAACCCAGTCTTTCCCTAATTTCCTTTAAGATTTGATGGGCGATCGTTTCTTCTTTCGGCGTAAGCGTTAATTTATTTAAGAAGCTAATGGTTTCAGTAATCGAAAGGCGAGTCAAATCGTCAATAGAGATCCCACCCACCTTCACTGCTAACGCTTCCGGTTTCAGACGTTTTCCCTGACAGGCAGGACAAGGATGTTCACTCATATACCCTTCGATTTCGAGGCGCACCATATCGGAGGTTGACTCTCGATAACGACGTCCAAAAAAAGGCACTAACCCTTCAAATTTGGCATTAAATATTTTTAGCTGATCAAAAATATTTTGGTATTTAAAATGAATGGGGGTCTCTGTGCCATACACTAACCCTTTCCATTGGTTCTCATCGAGTTCCTTCAACGGAGTATCCATCTCAAATCCTAGGTTTATAGCGACGGCCTCCATCATCTTGGGATAATAGTTCGAGGTTGATTTGGCCCAGGGCGCAATTGCCCCTGTTGCCAAAGACAGGGAACGGTCAGGGAGGAGCAGATCAATGTCCACTTCAAGATTTGCTCCTAGTCCTGTACACGTAGGGCAAGCACCATAGGGACTGTTAAAGGAAAATAGACGTGGCGAAATTTCTTCGAGAGCAATCCCACAATCGGGGCAGGCGAAATTCTCGCTAAAAAGCAACTCCTCTCCATCGGTGATGTCCACAATGACATTTCCTTCACCGAGTTTGAGGGCTGTTTCTAAAGAATCTGCCAAACGCTCAGCACTCTCAGGTTTTAGAGATATACGGTCAATTACGACCTCAACTGAGTGTTTTTTGTTCTTCACCAAATCTATCTCTTCACTAAGATCCCTTGTCTCTCCATCCACACGCACCCGAACATACCCAGCCTTACGAGCATCCTCAAAGACCTTTTGATGTTCTCCTTTTTTCCCTTTAACGAGCGGGGCTAAAATCTGTAGTTTAGTCCGCTCAGGATAACGCATCACATGATCAACCATCTGCTGAACGGTTTGCTGAGAAATCCCTCTACCACATTGCGGACAATGAGGATGACCGATCCGCGCATAAAGCAGTCGCAAGTAATCGGAAACCTCTGTCGCCGTACCCACAGTCGAGCGAGGGTTGCGGTTGGTCGTCTTTTGATCAATGGAAATCGCAGGTGAAAGTCCTTCGATGGAATCCACATCGGGCTTGTCCATTTGACCTAAAAATTGTCGGGCATAGGCTGATAGGGACTCGACATAACGCCGCTGTCCTTCAGCATAAATTGTATCGAACGCAAGTGATGATTTTCCCGAGCCAGATAATCCGGTGATTACCACCAGTTTGTCTCTTGGGATGTCAATGTCGATATTCTTTAAGTTATGAGCACGTGCTCCACGCACGCGCAAGTAGTCTTGGGTCATGATTTGCCTCCTAAGTTGCTGTTTGGGGCGGTAGTGTCTTAGCATCCTACGCCGGTAGGTATTCCTTTAGGGATCACGGCTTTGGCGATACTCTCCACTGGAGACTATCTTGCTCGCACCAGAACACAAGTTGGGGTTTATCCTTACTGGTGTTCGCTTTATATTCATTGTACCCTATCTCGACATAACGCGAAAGAAGAAAATTATATTGCTAATTAGAATCCGCTAGCGGAGCGTAGGTAATAGTTGGTTACGCTAAGACCCGCCACGGGAATAGTCCATAGACGGACTGATGCCGCGGTGCTTACTTCTTCCTTACTTTCTTGGTCTCTTTCTTGCTTTCTTTCTTATACCGAGTAGTGACCCGTTTCTGGCTCGACACTTTATATCTGTTTTCTTCCCCTCTTAACTCAATCATCGCATCCCGGATTTCGGCAGCTCGTTCGAAGTCTAGGTCTCGGGCTGCTAGGCGCATTTCTTGTTCCAGATTCTTAATGAGATTGGCGAGCTCTTCGGGTGGTAGTTTTGCTCCATAGGTTTTCTTTAGTTCAGCGACTTTGGTTGCCTCTGGCGCGTCATGAACAGCCTTATGAATCGTTTGAGGAGTAATCCCCATTTTTTCGTTATAAGCCAGCTGTATTGCTCGACGTCGACTTGTTTCATCCAGGGCTAGCTGCATTGATCGGGTGATCTTATCACCATACATGATGACCTTACCTTGGGCGTTGCGCGCTGCACGGCCGATGGTCTGAATAAGGGAACGATCCGACCTCAGAAATCCTTCTTTGTCGGCGTCAAGAATTGCAACAAGGGAAACTTCAGGTAAGTCCAGCCCCTCTCTCAAAAGGTTAATCCCAACCACTACGTCGATCGCGCCTAAGCGAAGCTCCCGCAGGATTTCCACACGCTCAAGTGTCTTAATATCCGAATGGAGGTACTTCACTTTAATTTCTAGGTTTTTGAAGTAATCTGTAAGGTCCTCAGCCATTTTCTTAGTTAGCGTCGTAACAAGGACTCGTTCATCGTGACTGATCCGCGCTCTAATCTCCCCAAGTAAATCATCCACCTGCCCTTTCGTCTGGCGCACAATAACTTCCGGATCTAGTAACCCAGTGGGACGAATGATCTGCTCAACAACTGTCGGGCAATGAGCAATTTCATACGGGCCGGGCGTAGCACTTACAAAGACGCTTTGCTTTATTGTCCGTTCAAACTCGGTAAATGTCAGAGGTCGATTATCCAAGGCAGACGGGAGACGAAAGCCATAGTTCACTAGAGTAGTTTTACGCGAACGGTCTCCTTCATACATCCCTCGTACCTGAGGTAGCGAAACGTGGGATTCATCCACAAAAAGGAGAAAATCCTCAGGGAAGTAATGCAAGAGGGTGTACGGAGTCTCTCCCGGTTCTCGGAACGTCAAATGGCGCGAATAATTTTCAATTCCGTTACAGAAACCCATTTCCCTAAGCATTTCCAAATCATAGCGTGTCCGCTGCTCAAGTCGCTGTGCTTCCAGCAGCTTATTTTCGGTTTCTAAGACCTTTAGCCGTTCATCCAATTCCTTTTCAATATTATCCGCAGCCTCTATGACTTTCTCACGAGCCGTTACATAGTGAGAGTTCGGGAAAATTGAAACATGATACCGTTCTCCTAAGATCTCTCCCGTCAAAACATCGATCTCATAAATGTGTTCGATTTCATCCCCGAACATCTCCACTCGAACTACCCGCTCACTGGACGCAGCGGGATAGATCTCTACGACATCTCCTCGAACACGAAACGTTCCTCGGGCAAACGCTATATCATTACGGTCATATTGTATCGAAATCAGCTTCCGCAAAATCTCGTTACGATCAATAACTTGTCCCTGCCGTAACGAAAGAACAAGCTCACGATAATCTTCCGGTGAACCTAAACCGTAAATGCAGGAAACACTAGCCACCACGATCACATCGCGCCGCTCAAGCAGTGAAGCGGTCGCTGAGTGACGCAATTTCTCGATTTCATCGTTAATAGAAGCGTCTTTTTCAATGAACGTATCACTCGAGGGTACATAAGCCTCAGGTTGGTAATAATCATAGTAACTCACGAAGTACTCCACTGCATTTTCAGGAAAGTACTCCTTAAACTCGCTGTAAAGTTGAGCTGCCAATGTTTTGTTATGCGCGAGTATGAGAGTCGGTCTCTGTACCTTTGTAATTATATTAGCCATTGTAAAGGTCTTTCCAGACCCTGTTACCCCCAGTAACGTCTGGTGCCGCCGACCTTCATTCACTCCAGCGACCAGAGCGTCTATCGCCTGTGGCTGATCTCCCGACGCTTTATAGGGGGCACGTAAATGGAATTCCATGCACTGGTCTCCTTTTCTATAATAAAATAATTAACGCGCACGAGCTGAATGCGCAATTGTTATTTATAATTATTTCTATTTTATTTTACATCTAATTAACAACTTATTCAATTAAAAATTAGTCCCATAACTATAATTATACCACTGGTCATACAATTACATAAGGCAGACTCTACTCAGGGCTTCTGACAATAGAGTTTCTAGGTAAAAGAAAAAAGCCGAACTCCCTTCGGCTTATGCAAGATTTCTCTGTCCTCTTATTCTTTTGTTGATTGTTTGTCCTCTGATGACTGACCTCCCTTATCTTCCGATGCGTCTTTGGGTTGTTCGGACTGTTGCTTTAACATTTCGGGAGGCACAGTTTTTACCTGTTCATTGGTAGTTTTCTCAGTGCCAATAACCTTACCTTGGGCATCAAGATACTCGCGCGTTGTTTCAGTCTTTATCCGTTCCGTAACCTTTTGAACTCCAGGAGGAATGGCACTTGATTTAGCTTGCTCTCCTTCGCCGCTTGCTCCCGACTTATCACCACTCTGATCCTCTTTCTTGTCTTGCCCTTGCCCTTGATCTTGTGATTGATCTTTTGATTGATCTTTTGATTTAGCATCTTGACCTGCTGGCTCCGTTTTTTCTTTTGGTCTTGTTCTGCACTTTCTGTCGTTTTAGTATAACTCTTCTGAATTACCGCGAGATTATCTGGCGTTACAGCTTTAACCTGGATAACCTTGGCCGGAATTTCTCCCTGATCACTTGTGATTGAGTCATTGACATCTAGGGACTCTTTCTTTACAATCTTTTGAGCCCACTGATATGCATTAACACCCTGCAAATAAGGAGAAGTATCAACATCGCCAACCTGCGCTCCGCTTGACATTCGTTCTAAAGAAGGAACACTGGCTTGTCCCCCAACTAAGATAACCTTCTTATCTAGCTGCGCTTGCTTTAAAACTTCGTTTGCTATAGCTGCTAGTTTCTCGGTATAAGCTAAGATACCCTGGACCTTGCCGGGATTTTTCTGAAGAAAATCCACTAACCCCTGCTTGACGCCCGACTCAGAATCTGGAGAACTTACAATATTATGAACTGTGATTTTGGGATATTTGCTAAGTACTACTTTAGTTCCTGCTAAGCGTTCCTGGTATCCGGTTTCATTTGGGTCCCCCAAAATTACGACCTGACCCTCAGCAACCTTACTTACTATGGTCTGCGCCATAATTTCTCCAGATTTCTCCTGATCCGGCGTGATTATTCCCACGAGCTTCACGTTTTCTGGAAGCTGACTTAAGGCTAACACTGGAATTTTGTCTGTTTCCGCACTCTTAAGAAGGCTCTCATTTCCCCCTTGATATATCAGGACTTTTGCCCCTTTCAAGGGTGTCTCTTTGGCGGCTGTACTTTGGTCCATATACTTTACTTGAACGTTTTCCTTCTTCGCTAGATCATCGATCCCTTTGGTAATGAGCAATTTATTGGGATCTTCCTCATTTAAGGAAACTGCGATAAAAGCCTCAGTTCCTCCCTTGGTCGAAGAAGTTTTGTTCTTGTTTCCTAAAAGGGCTTGTAGACCACAGCCAGTTATTGTTAAACTAAGACTTAAGGAAAGGATAACTAAAAGGGATTGTCTTCTTTTTGACATGGGACACGCTCCTTTCGAAGCTTGATCCTTTAATTCTTTCGTTAGTTTTCCCTTGTCCTCTAAAAAAATGCAGTAGAAATGGAGATCAGTTTTATGATTGGACTAATTGTTCGTTTGTTTATTAATGCATTTGCTCTAGTTTTAATGACCCTTATAGTTCCGGGCTTTCGATTAGCTGGCTTCTCGACCGCAATTTGGGCGGCACTTGTTTGGGGTCTGGTTAATACCCTTGTCCGTCCAATCTTTTCATTTTTTACCTTTCCTTTGCAACTTTTGACATTGGGCTTATTCACTTTAGTTATTAATGGCGCGATGCTCGCTTTGACCGCCAAGCTTGTCCCAGGATTTTTCATTCGAGGCTTTTCCAGTGCGTTAGTCGGTGCACTGGTACTCAGCATTATAAGTTTAATTCTGACTCATATCTTTAAATAAGCGAAGGAGGGGTTTAATTGGCCATCAAATTGGAACACATCTTAAAGCGAGTACAAGCTCTCCCCCCCTTACCTACGTCCGCCATGCGCGTGATCGCCTTAACCAAAAATCCCGCGACTTCTGTTAAAGAACTTGAAACCGTTATCGCACAAGACCCAGCTCTAACTGCAGGTATACTTCGACAAGCTAATTCCGCTTATTATGGCTACGCGAGACGAATCTCTTCCCTTCAAGAAGCTATCGTCATGCTTGGCTTCCAGGTGATACAAGGGCTAGCGATGTCCGCCGCGATAGCGCCCTTACTTAAGGAGCAGCTTGTCGGTTACGAGATTGAACAAGAGGGACTCTGGAAACATTCTCTGCTGACTGCCATGGCAGCAAAACGTTTATGTCGACACCAAAAACTCACTTACGGAGATATTGCTTTTACCGCTGGTTTACTTCATGACATCGGAAAACTGATTATCTCCATTTACGTTCAAGAAGTGGGTGATTATCTGTTAAATAAAGTAAATGAGGCAAAATTTTCTTATGTCGAGCTTGAAGAGAAGGTCATAGGATACAACCATGCAACTGTTGGTGGATATCTGGCAAAAACCTGGAATTTGCCGGATGATCTCGTTCAGGCTATTTCCTACCACCATATTCCTTTAAGCGCCCAAATTTACACAGAATTAGCCTGTGTCGTTCACGTTGCTAATGGACTTGCCAGCCTACTAGGAATTGGCGGCGGCGTTGATAGTTTTTTAAACCCCATACAACAAACAGCTCTCGACCTGCTAAAGCTTAAAGAGTCCGATCTCGAAACTCTTATGGCAGACCTGGGGGAATTCCTTGTGGATCCTGCTATATTCGGTTCATAGGGAACGCTGCGTTGTGCCCCTATTTCAAATCGCACAAAATCTGGTTGAGCACGGTTTCCCGATAAGCATCCAATTGTTCAAAATTCACAGCCTCCATATACAGTGCCTTTAGTTGAGACCTGTGTGTTTGCCAAGACGCAAGGGTCTCAATTAATTTTTCGTTGAAAGGTCTTTCCAGCCCTTGGTCAGCCAAATTTTCCGGATTACCTTGCCAAATTGCTAAATGCCTTTCCGGGAAAACAATTCCAATCACTTCATCAGGATTGAGAGGGTGCAAGACAATCTCAATCATTTGGCCTAATTGCTGTGCTTCGCGCAAGACCCAATCTAAGGCATCCAACGTTTCATCTCCTTCAAGCCGGATTTGATCGAAATCGGTGAGGAAATGAGGCGCAAGATTAAGCCATCCTTCCGCAGTTAAGCCGTGTAGGAAATATGGATTAATGACACTTTTTTGCAAAAGCTTGATGGCATTTTCAGCGAGTGGCCAAGGCCCAGTGTGTTCTTTTTTAATTTTTAGACGGGCAGAATTGCCTAATATCCAGGAAATATCTTCTTTTTCTATATGTGGTTTGTGTCCTCTATTCTCGATCAGCGAACTAAGTTTTGCAGCCAGCTCTTCCTCCAAGGTCATTTGAAGCCCTTGAAGCCGATTCTCAATCTTCAAAATTTGGGCCCGTTGCTTCTCTAAAATGTGTTCGTCGCAGAACATTCTAAAGTCAATAAACTTTTCGATAACACCTGGCGCCCGCCAACGCAGTGGAGAAACCTCCATAGCGTCCAACATAGCCAACCCCATACGCGGCATAATAAAGCCCGCCATCGAATCTGGATCCCTGGCCGAACGCAAGAAATCAATGTCATAACCCCGATCCAATAATTCCAAGCCAATGACTTTTATCAAGGTCGACTTTCCTGTCCCTGGTCCTCCTAATAAGACATAAGCCCGCTGCCAACTCGGCATCATGTTCGGCAACAGAGATATGTAGCCTCTAGTAGTCATACCTTCGGCAAAGTAATGTCGCACCCCCGTCTTATTACCCATGCTTGTTACCTCCGTCGTTTTTTATGTCAGCGTAGTTTATGCAACAACATGAACGACGGTCACTAATCGTTGTTCGAGATTCGAGATTCGTGCTTCAAACTCATACCATGATTATTAATTCATAAGTTTTGGGGTACCTTCGGCACCCCAAAACTTCTACTACCTAATTATTGAAAAGGCACGCTTTAGATTAAAAGCGTGCCTTTCGAAATTCTTATTTAAGTTTCCCTTGGAGCGTCTGTAGGGCTTTTTGAAGCTGTGGATCAAAGTTAGTATCTGTCGGAGAAATAGTAGCTTGCTGCCCTTTTTCTAGCTCTATCTTCACATCCGGTTCAATTCCTTTTTTGTGGATATCCACCTTATTTGGAGTTAGGTATTTGGCCGTTGTTAATTTGACACTGGTTCCCCCATCCAAGGGGAAAATCGTTTGCACAATCCCTTTGCCGAATGTTTTTACTCCGACAAGGGTTGCCGTTCCTTTGTCCTTGATTGCTCCCGCCACAATTTCTGCCGCTGAAGCGCTTTCTTCGTTAACAAGCACAACCAAAGGCATTCCTAAATACGTTCCTGTTGACATTTTTGTATCGACATTGCCTTGCTTATCCACAATATAAACAACGGGGCCTTCTGGGATAAAATAACTTGCAACCTGAACAGCGGCATTGAGCTCTCCACCGTGGTTATACCTCATATCCAAAATAAGTCCTTTGAATTTTGTGATGTTCATATTGGTCAAGGTATCCTTAAGTTCATCGCCAGTATCTGAAGCAAACTGAGAAATACTGATATAGGCGATATCCGAGTGCCCTGGCAATGCTTCCCCATCGACCGTTGGAACGGTGATATTTTCCCTCGTTAAACTCACAGTGAAGGTCTTATTCACGCTTTCTCGATAAAGGGCCAAAACTACTTTTGTTCCAGGATCTCCACGCATCAGGCCCACAGCTTTGTCTTGATCCATGCCGGCAGTTTCTGCATCATTAATCTTGCTGACAACATCTCCCGGCTGAATACCTGCCTTACTGGCTGGCGAATTCTTAATAGGGCGCAGTACCACGAGTTTTTTAGGATCCTTTAGACTAAGGACAATTCCTACTCCACCGAACTTCCCTTCAAGCATTTGGAAAAGTTCTTGGTTCTCTTTGGCATTCAGATACGTCGAGTAGGGATCTCCCAACTCCTCCACGATGCCTTTTGTCGCACCTTCAACAAGCTGATCTGTCGTTACTTTTTCTAAGTAGTCGCTGTGAATCAACTGCACAACGCGAACTAAGCGCCCCACATTATCTATGTTGGTAAGAATAATTCCTCCAACCATTGTGGTTACGAGTACCGAAAAAATCAGAAGGACGACTCCGACGTGTTTAGCTATTCTCTTCCAGTTCCACTCCTGCAATCAAGTCAAACCCCTTCCCTCTAGTCTAGCTCTATTATATGCTTATCCAAGTGTAGAAATACTGCTTATCCATCAGTTAGGGAAAAACGTAAAGGGTCCGTGGGGTTCCCGCCTTCCCGGACTTCGAAATGCAGATGTGATCCTGTACTCCACCCAGTTGAACCTACATATCCAATGACTTGGTTAGCTTGTACCGATTGACCTTCGGTCACATTCAAGCTCGACTGATGACCATAAAGCGAGGATACCCCTCCACCATGATCAATAATAATCATATTCCCATATGCTGTATTCCAGCCAGCCATTATGACGACCCCTGCTCCAGCTGCATGAATCTTCGTTCCAGACGGAGCAATAATATCGGTTCCGGTGTGCAAACTTTGTTTATGTGTAATCGGGTGAGTCCTCCAACCAAAAGGGTCACTAATTTCGTAAAAACCCGGCAGTGGCCAGGTAGAGATTGATCCACTTACTCCTCCTTTGCGCGCGGCTTGAAGTTTTCGGATCTTATCCGCCATGGCATTCGCCTCGGATTCCAAGCGCTCAATATTGTCAGCTGCCACTTGTTGGGCTTTCAGAGTCTGATCCAAGGCAATACGTTGTTGATTCTTTGTCTTGTCAAGACCGGTGCGGACAGAGGCAGCCTGGGCTTGGAGCTTGGCAGCTTGGTCCCGTCGACTTTGCAATTCAAGTGTTTTTTGAGCAATTTGTTCCTTTTGGGATTTGATATCGGTCAATATTTGGCGATCATTGTCCACTAATTTGTTAAAATACTCCATCCGAGTAACGAAATCGCTGAGATCTGAAGCCTGAAAGAGCAGTTCCAAATAGCTAACCTGCCCACTTTCATAAATTGCCCGTGCTCTTTTCCCTAGGGCGCTTTGACGGTCTTCTAGTTCTTTTTGCTTTTGATCCAATTCTTTTTGGGCGGAGAGGACTTGTGCTTGGGCTTGAGTATAAGCAGCCTGCTTTTGACTTAGAAGCGTCTGAGCAGTAGCGATTTGAGTTTCTAGGTCGGCCAATTGAGCCTTCATTTTATCGGCTGTGAAAGTTAGTTGGTTCAACTTCCCCTGAGCTTGATTCTTTTGATCATTAACACTTTGCTTATGCTGAACAGCATCTCCAAGTTCATCGGCCCAAGAAGGCAAAGCCGAAGTTCCAAGCAAAAGAAAACTAAGTACCACAGTCAGCATACCTTTTTTCCGGAACAAACGCCCTCTCCTCCTTAATTAAAAATCTCGCAATCGTTCCTTGATTCAGCTGCAGATTTATTATGCAACTCATATAGAGTAGTACAGATGTAGAACAAGATGAACGTAAACCAATGTCACTCTTTCCGCAACTCCCGGAATGACTTGTCTTTGACTCCAACAGGAAGTTTGAGTTAGAGCTCACCGGGATGGCGACAACCTTCATAGTTAGAAAAGACTGTTTTACACGGACTGTAAATCTCTATGTAAGGACGGTTCTGCGTTTTCATGCAAGTCAAGAACCGTCCCTGCTTGCGTGCTCAAACAGCTCCACATGATTACCCAGCTTCGTCCTAACTCCCGTGGACCTCAAGCCCAGAAGAAGTTTCTTAGCTTAATGAGCACTTTAGCGGAATTGCGTCAAGCGAATAGCAATGCAGCGTGTCGAATACGATAGTCTCCAGTGACGATAGTCTCCAGTGGAGACTATCGCCGAAAGCGCACGGCCCTTAACGAATACTATCGCGCCGTAGGATGCTAAGAAACTTCCTCCTCTCTCTAACCTCGGAGAAACTTCTGCAAAGATAACCCACTTCCTACGGCACCCATTGCCATGCCTGCAAGCAAAAGACCCCCAGTCACTTGGCGAAAGAGAACAATATTTTGAACGACTGGCAGAAAGGTTAATGTCGATTGAACATAGTTGATTATCCAATTATATCCTACACCGACAATACTAGCAGCTAAGGCGCCTCCTACAAGGCCTAGTGCCAACCCCTCGATAAGAAAGGGCCAACGGATAAAGCTGTTACTTGCGCCAACTAACTTCATAATCTGAATTTCGCGACGCCGGGAAAAGACATTCATTTTTACATTAATGGAGATCAACACAATAGCTGCTATTGCAAATGCGGCGACTACTCCAAGGCCAATCCACCTTAACCACTGCGTGAATTTCAGAAGCTTGTCCACATATCCCTGTCCATAACGCACTTTGTCTACGCCCGTTAAAGCGGAAACTTCATCCGCAAGGGCCTTAACATTTTGCGGATCGGTTGCTTTAACCGTCAGCTTATCTGGGAAAGGATTGGTTCCCCCCAGATCAGTCACGAGGTTACTTTGCGCACCACCCATCGTTTTACCGAAATCAATAAGGGCTTGGTCCTTGGTCACGACGGTCACAGACGCAACGCCTGGCATCCCTTGAATTTGGCTTTGCAAAGTCTGTAACTGATCGGGGGTTACACTGCTCTGTAAAAATGTGGCAATTTCCAACTGGGATTCAAAGGATTTAGCCATGTTGGAAGCATTGGCCAAAAAAAACACTGAGAAACCTAAGATCACCAGAGAGACCATAACGGTTAATACCGAGGCGATGCTAAGCCAAGGATTGCGTTTCATAGAGTTAGCCGTCTCCCGCAGAACGTAGCGAGTGGAATTAAGCGTCATAGCCGTATCCCCCCTCTTCTTCATCCCGCGCAACCCGGCCATTTTCTATAGCAATTACCCGTTTCTGCATCTTATTTACAATGTTTCTAGCATGGGTAGCCATGACAATCGTCGTTCCTCGCTTGTTGATATTGTAAAGTAAATCCATAATCCCCCATGCAGTTTCTGGATCTAGGTTGCCCGTTGGTTCATCGGCCACCAACAGTGCTGGATTATTAATAATTGCCCGCGCCACACAAACACGCTGTTGTTCCCCTCCAGATAATTCATGTGGAAAAGATTTTTCTTTGCTCGCAAGTCCGACAAGTTCTAACGTCACGCGCGTACGAGTCATAACCTCGCGTTTAGATACCCCGATTACTTCAAGCGCAAAAGCTACATTTTCAAAAACCGTTTTATTAGGCAACAATTTAAAATCCTGAAAGATTACCCCGATGCCCCGGCGCAAATAAGGCACTTCCCAATCTTTCATACGCACCAGGTTTTTACTATTGATTTGAACCTGCCCTCGCGTCGGAGTTTCATCCCTGTAAAATAATTTAATTAGAGTCGATTTACCAGCCCCGCTTGGCCCCACCAGAAAAACAAATTCCCCTTTGCCAATTTTAAGATTGACATCGACTAGGGCTCTGGCACCGTTCTGATAAATCTTGGATACATTTCTCAACTGAATCATACTGTCCTCCTTGATTTCGCACGCCAGCCCTTTTTTCCCCATAACCCTTAATTCATTCGACACTCATCGCGGATATCCTGTTTGTAAATCTAAGCAATCCTATGTTTGTTTACCTACTCTCCTAGAAATATGAAGGACACGGTTAAATAATTTTAAATCAAACACTTCTAGCTATACTGGATTGGCAGATAAAGTATGTTAAGTTATGCTTTTCTGACTAGTATACGAAAGAAAAGACAAGCACTCTCAATGAATACTTGTCCCTTCCGTACTCTTTACATCCAAGCTAATCGTTTCTGAATAGAATTATCATTGCTTTTTGGTAAGCACCTCATGGACTGCTTTGACTAAGTCCACTTTCGTCAACCCATATTTTTCAAGAAGCTCCTGAGGAGCTCCCGATTCTCCAAAGGTATCTTTGAGCCCAATACGCACCATCGGTGTAGGCATTTTCTCGCTCAGAACCTCAGCAACCGCGCTGCCCAACCCACCAATGATATTATGCTCTTCCGCAGTCACAACGGCTTTTGTCTGCTGGGCGACCCGAACAATAGTTTCTTCATCTAGTGGCTTCACTGAAGCAACATTAACAACGCTTACACTAATCCCCTCAGCAGCAAGCTCCGCAGCTGCTTCTAAAGCCATAGATACCATAACACCATTAGCCATGATGGCCACGTCATTCCCCTCTTTAAGAACATTCGCCTTCCCTATCTCAAAGCGGTAATCTTCTCCAAAAAGAAGTGGCACGGCTAATCGTCCCATCCGAATATAAACAGGGCCGTTGTATTTAGCAGCAGCCAAAATCACTTGACGAGTTTCTTCCCCATCTGCAGGGACCAAAACGACCATGTTTGGGACAGCACGCATGATGGCCACGTCTTCGATAGCCTGATGTGAGCCGCCATCCTCCCCTACAGTAATTCCAGCGTGTGTGGCTGCAATTTTAACATTTAGTTTTGGATAGGCAATCGAGTTGCGGATTTGCTCAAAAGCACGTCCCACAGCAAAAATTGCAAAGGTACTCGCAAAGGGAATTTTACCTGCTGCAGCCAGCCCAGCTGCTGTCCCTAAGAGATTTGACTCAGCAATTCCCATATTGAAGAACCGTTCGGGATACTTTTTACCGAAGTCGGCAGTCTTGGTCGACTTCGACAGATCTGCATCTAATACAACCACATTAGGGTTTTCAGACCCTAAATTCACAAGGGCCTTGCCATAAGCATCACGTGTCGCTATTTTATCAGCCAAGGTTTAACGCCTCCTCCCTTAATTCTTTCAGTGCCTGCTCCCCTTGTTCAACGCTAGGAGCATTGCCGTGCCATCCTGCTTGATTTTCCATGAAGGAAACACCTTTGCCCTTCACCGTCTTCGCAATAATGATGGATGGCTTCCCTTTGACCTGTTTTGCCTCAGCAAACGCCGCAAGCAAAGCATCCACATCATGCCCATCGACTTCGATTACCTGCCAGCAGAAGGAGCGCCACTTATCGGTTAATGGAGTAGAACACATGACACTATCTGTCGTTCCATCAATTTGCAATCCATTTAGATCTAAGATAGCTGTTACATTATCTAATTTGTAGTGGGCAGCCGCCATCGCAGCTTCCCAAACCTGTCCTTCCGCCATTTCGCCATCACCCAGCAACGCAAAAACCCGATAATCTTTGCCATCCAACTTACCAGCTAGAGCCATACCATTGGCGGCCGAAAGACCTTGTCCCAAGGAACCTGTGGACATATCTACGCCTGGAGTCTTCTTCATATCGGGATGTCCCTGAAGCATATGACCGGCTTGGCGTAACCCTTGCAACTCCTGCTTAGGGAAGTAGCCCTTCTCGGCGAGAGCCGCATAAAGTACTGGGGCCGCATGCCCTTTAGAAAGGACAAAGCGGTCGCGGTCTGCCCACCGTGGTTCTTGCGGATTTATTCGCATTTCGCGAAAGAATAATGTGGTCACAATTTCAGCGGCAGATAAACTTCCACCGGGGTGCCCGGATTTTGAAGTTACCAGCATGGAAATTATGTCTTGACGAAGAACATTGGCTACTCGCTTTAGTTCAATAGTTGTCAAGTGATCCCCTCCTTTACCTCGTTTAAATTAGATTTTTTATTTTTCAATTGATATTAGCTTAGCCTATTTCCTACTACACCGACTTAGTCTTCTGAAGAAATGCAGCAATGAAGGCATCGATTTCCCCATCCATAACCGCCGACACATTCCCTGTTTCTACGTTGGTGCGGTGGTCCTTGACCAGGCTGTATGGATGAAACACATAAGAACGGATCTGACTTCCCCAAGCAATCTCTTGTTGCTCGCCGCGAATTTCGGAAATTTCGCTTTCTTGCTCCTTGCGTTTAAGTTCCAGCAACTTCGCCTGCAAAACTCGCATGGCTGCAGCTTTATTCTGGATCTGCGAGCGTTCGCTCTGACACTGAACTACGACCCCTGACGGCAAATGGGTTATCCGGATAGCCGAATCTGTCTTGTTAACATGTTGCCCACCAGCCCCGCCAGATCGGTAGGTATCAACCCTCAAGTCTTCGGTATCAATTGTTATCTCGTTATCTTCCGTCACTTCCGGAATTACATCCACGGAAGCAAACGAGGTATGACGACGTCCTGATGAATCAAACGGCGAAATTCGAACTAACCGGTGCACACCCTTTTCAGACTTGGCGTATCCATACGCATTTTCTCCACTGAAGGACAGGGTTGCACTTTTGATGCCTGCTTCCTCTCCCGGTAAAAAATCCAGTGTCTCCACTTTATATCCGTGCCGCTCTCCCCAACGTATATATAGCCGATAGAGCATTTGTACCCAATCTTGTGCTTCCGTGCCCCCGGCTCCTGCATGCAGTGTTAAGATAGCATTGTTCCGGTCATACTGCCCACTGAGTAGTATTTCTAACTCTAAAGCCTCAAACCGTCCTCGAAGGGACCTGACTTCTTGCTCAATCTCAGACTCTAAACTCAGGTCATCTTCCTCGATCGCTAACAGCCAGAGGGTCTCTGTTTCCTCAAGTTTCCCCTCTAGTTCGTCATAGGTTTTTACTTTATTCTGATGATATGCTAATTCTTGCATGATTTTCTGAGCTAGATCAGGATCATCCCACAAGCCAGGTCGTTGAAGATCCCTCTCCAACGAGCTAATCTTCTCTATTCGTTGAGAAACGTCAAAGGGAAACCCTCAAATCTGCCAAGCACAATGTTAACGTTTCCAGTTCTTTTTTCCAATCAGAAAGCACTCTTTATTCACCCTTCCAAATTCCACTTCTACTTCTACTTTTTCTTTTTCTCTGCTCCACAACACTTTTTATATTTCTTCCCGCTTCCACATGAGCACAGGTCATTGCGCCCGATCTGGTCTCCGGTGTGTACAGGCTCGCTAGGTTCGCCTTCATAGCGATTCTCCGTTATATTCCGAGGCTGTTCAGCGACTTCTTCCCGGACTTGAGGTGTCACCCGCATAACATAGCGGATAATTTCATCCTGAATGGAGTCAATCATTGCTTGGAACATTTCAAATCCTTCACGCCTATATTCAACCAATGGATCTTTCTGACCGTAAGCGCGCAAACCAATTCCTTCGCGGAGCATATCCATTGCATCCAGATGATCCATCCATTTGCTGTCCACAACCTGAAGCATCACGGCACGTTCAACTTCCCGCATCAGTTCAGAACCGAACTGTTCTTCCCGACTCTCGTAAAGCGCTTTAGCTTGGTCTAGCAGCTTTTCTTCAATTTCCTCTTTGGACAGGTCTGCCAGTTCTTCAGGGTTCAAATGAATTCCCGGCAGAAAGAAACTTTCGATATAATCAGCTAAACCTGTCAAATCCCATTCTTCGGGAAATGGGCTTTCTCCACTAAACATGCTGATGCTGTCGTTAACCGCTTTTGCCAACATATCCATGATGTTGTCACGCAAGTTTTCACCCATGAGCACTGCTCGACGCTGGGCATAAATCACTTCACGTTGTTGATTCATGACATCATCATAATCAAGCACATGTTTACGGATATCAAAATTGCGGTTCTCCACACGGCGTTGGGCAGTTTCAATGGATCGGGAAATCATTTTGGACGTAATAGGCATGGAGTCATCCATTCCTAATTTATCCATGATACCCATAATGTTTTCCGCGCCAAACATCCGCATAAGGTCATCTTCCAAGGAAATGAAAAATTGTGTTGATCCAGGGTCCCCTTGACGACCAGCACGACCACGCAATTGGTTATCAATTCGCCGAGATTCATGTCGTTCTGTCCCGATGATATGTAGCCCACCCAGATCAGCTACACCTTCACCCAGGATAATATCCGTTCCCCGACCAGCCATATTCGTAGCAATGGTAACCATCCCTCGCTGCCCGGCTTGGGAGACAATTTCTGCTTCTTTTTCATGGAATTTAGCATTGAGCACTTGGTGCGGAATCCCGCGTCGTCCCAATAGGTTACTCAGATGCTCGGATTTCTCGACAGAAACCGTCCCTACAAGAAGTGGTTGACCTTGCGCATGACGCTCAATCACACTTTCTACTACTGACAAGAACTTTCCTTCTTCTGTACGGTAAATAACATCGGAACTGTCCTTCCGGATTGCGGGCTTGTTTGTGGGAATTTCGACAACATCAAGCTTGTAAATCTTGCGGAACTCCGGTTCTTCTGTCATAGCCGTTCCGGTCATCCCTGAAAGTTTATTGTACATGCGGAAGTAATTCTGGAAGGTAACGGTGGCTAAGGTTTGTGATTCTTTTTCGATCTTCACGCCTTCTTTAGCTTCAATAGCTTGGTGCAGGCCTTCGCTATAACGACGCCCAAACATCATACGTCCGGTAAATTCGTCGACAATAATGACTTCTCCGTCTTTAACCACGTAGTCGCGGTCCCGTTTAAAGAGGGTTTGTGCCTTCAATGCTTGATTAACATGATGAGCTAACTCTGTATGTATATCCTCATAAAGGTTATCCACGCCCAGCATACTCTCCACTCGACTGACACCTTGCTCCGTGAGTGTGACAATACGCTCTTTTTCAATGACTTTATAATCGTCCTCTGGTTTCAGGCGAGGAATGATCATTGCTACTCTAAAATATAATTCCGTGGGCTTGTCCGCCTCACCGGAAATAATAAGTGGGGTTCGAGCTTCGTCAACGAGAATCGAGTCTACTTCGTCCACTATAGCATAATTAAGTATTCGCTGAACCAAGGCCTCCGGCCGAGTAACCATGTTATCGCGCAAATAGTCAAAACCAAATTCATTATTCGTCCCGTACGTAATGTCTGCGGCATAGCTACTCCGTCTTTGCTCATAATTCAAGCCATGGACAATTAGACCGACTGAAAGACCTAGAAACTGGTGAATTTTTCCCATCCATTCACTGTCGCGGCGAGCTAAGTAATCATTGACCGTTACGACATGAACACCTTGACCTGTTAAGGCATTCAAATAAGATGGCAAAGTGGCTACAAGGGTTTTCCCTTCCCCAGTGCGCATCTCAGCAATCCGACCATCATGAAGTACCATACCCCCAATTAACTGTACATCATAGTGTCGTTGATTAATCACCCTTCGGCCAGCTTCTCTAACAACAGCAAAAGCCTCTGGCAATAGACTATCTAGACTTTCGCCCTGTTCCAAACGCCCTCTGAATTCAACTGTCTTGCCACGCAATTCGTCATCGCTCAGTGCTTGGATCTTAGGTTCAAAGCTATTAATCATTACAACGCGCTTTTGATATTTCCGTATTTCTCGCGCATTATCATCGAACAAATCTAAAAGCCCCATTATATCCACCCTTCTTCAACTATCGTGCTATCCTTAAGTTTAACATCCTAGAGAACCCACTGCAACTGAAGCGGGCGATTTGCTCCTGTAATATTTTCCCTTTTTATTTAATTTCAGTGCGTACTTCAATAGGCATCTCCTATTCATCGCTTCCGTTGCTCAAATACGCTGACCAAGGATAAATTAATCCTTTCCGAACTGGTAACGCGAAAAGGCCCGCTACTGCGGACCTTTCGCTCAAAGCGACTGTTCTGTATCCGAATACGCACGCGACTTACTCGGCTTATGACTAATTAGGTCTGGGGTTGAAGCAACCCATAGTCTCCATTGTTACGAAGGTAAACAACATTCATTTCTTGGCTTTCCGCATTCGTAAACACAAAGAAAGTATGTCCAATCAGATTCATCTGCATAATTGCTTCTTCTACAGACATAGGCTTAGCCGGGAATTTCTTATTTCGAACAATTTCTTCATGCGGTTCGTCATTCATGACTGCTTGCTTAGGTTCATGATCTTTCAAAACCTTAGAGCGCATCCGTTTATTAATTCTTGTCCGATATTTATCGATTTGGCGCTCCAACTTTTCTACGACCATATCGATCGATGAGTACATATCCTCAGTTTCTTCTTCCCCGCGTAAAATCATACCATGGATTGGGGCTGTTACCTCAACTCGATGTCGATCGCGTTCAACAAGTAGGGTGACTTGAACGTCCATAAACTCATCTGAGTATTTTTCTAACTTACCCACCCGTTTCATGACATATTCTTTAAGTGCGTCCGTCAGCTCGATATGTTTACCTCGAATAATAATGTTCATTAATTCAACCCCCTTTTTAGATGGTATACATGTAATATTCCCGATTTACGTAAAAAATCCTGCTAATTAAAAAGTTTATTCAATGATTATTTTTTGAAAAACCAAAAGAAAGAATCGTTGTCACTATAACGATCCTTTCTTAAGCAGCTTCATTGATAACCTTGAATTAACGGACCATCACGTTTGACGCCTGTTCACCGCGTGGACCTTGAATGACATCAAACTCGACGATCTGTCCTTCTTCAAGCGTGCGAAATCCATCCCCAATTACTGATTGAAAATGTACAAATACATCTTGTCCCTTTTCCTGTTCGATGAATCCATAGCCTTTCTGTTTACTGAACCATTTGACTTTACCTAACACCTAAATGTACCCTCCTTGAATTAGCCAAGTTCACTAACTAAATCTCACACTGACTTTACTATTAGGAGGATAACCAGCAATGAAAGACTCTAAACATAAAGACTTGGGGGGACTTGTGTGACACCGCCCTCGGTCCTACGACGCAGAGCAAACTAACCGTTCAAGCTCCTTTCTATAGGGGAGCGGGGTTCATCCTACGAAAGCATTCCTTTCGGGATCGCGGCTTCGGCGATACTCTCCACTGGAGACTATCGTGCCAAAAGCGCCATCCGACGACCCGAAGACACTGTCTTCGCACGAATTAGCCATCTCGCAGGATGGTCTAGTGTCACCGGAGCCCACGAAAACACTGTTTTCGCACGGATTACCCTTCTTGCAGACACTGTCTTCGCACGTATTAACCTTCTTGCAGGATGGCGAGAAGGGACCTTGTGCGCTGCCCCGTATCTGGGGTTGGTCGCTTTAACGGAAGTTTGCAATTCTGCTTACGTAAAGACCTCGCGCTCGTGTCACACTGCGTCCTGGGCTTGGGTCGGGGAACGGATGGTTTGGGAGACGGCACATTTCATGTGCACCGTCTTGAAAACACTCCTCGGGCCTAGCCTAACCCAAGGAGCGCCTTTCTGCTAAGCGACTCATTTCATTCCCCATAGCCCTACCCTAGTGGAGCGTTTTCTGCTAAACGGATGCTTTAGTGAAGCCGCGCTCCAGACGAGTGCCGACGGTTCGCGCCTCGTGCGCGTCAGCGGTTAACATGCAGTTTGCCCAGAGGTTTGACGCGCTCGCGGACCGTCCAGCCGTCAGCGGCGTAACGTGCAGACGTGTGCA